>CAZYLP010000046.1:0-19472 GCA_964648345.1 uncultured Planctomycetota bacterium | reverse complement strand
CATCTTCGACTCGGGCGTGAGGCCGAGCATGTCGTGGTAGACGAGGACCTGCGCGTCGCACGCGATCCCGGCGCCGATCCCGATCGTCGGGATCTCGAGCCGCTCCGTCACCTCGCGCGCGACCTCGGCCGGGACGCACTCGAGGACGATCGAGAAGCAGCCCGCGTCCTCGAGCGCGAGCGCCGCGTCCGCGAGCGCGCGCGCGGAGAGGACGTCGCGGCCCTGCACGCGGTAGCCGCCGAGCTTCGAGACCGTCTGCGGCGTGAGACCGACGTGGCCCATGACGGGGATCCCGGCCTTCACGATCGCGAAGACCGTGTCGCGGACGTCCTCGCCGCCCTCGAGCTTGACGCAGTCGGCGCCGCCCTCCTTGAGGAACCGGCCGGCGTTGCGGATCGCCTCCTCGACCGTGATCTGGTACGAGAGGAACGGCATGTCGCCCACGACGAGGCAGCGCTTGCGGGCGCGGACGACGGCCTTGCAGTGGTAGATCATCTCGTCGAGCGTCACGGGCAGCGTCGTCTCGTGCCCGAGGAGGACGTTCGAGAGCGAGTCGCCGACGAGGATGACCTCGATCCCCGCCTCGTCGACGGTGCGCGCCTGCACGAAGTCGTAGGCGGTGACCATCGCGAAGCGCTTCCCCTCCCGCTTCATGTCGCGGAGGCCGGGGATCGTCACGCGCTTCGTCTGCTGCTGCGGGGCCGAGCTCACGAAGGACACGGTAGCCCCCGGGCGAGACGAGCGTCAAGCGTCCGCGGTCGCCATACTTGGGCCGTGGGTGCGGGATCCACGGCTTGGCGCGAGAGGGCGCCCAGGGCCACCGCCGTTGCGTTCGCGCACCTGGCGCTCCTGACGGTCGTGCAGCTCTAGAGCTACTCGCTGTACGTCGCGAGCCCGGAGCGGCAGGTCGTCGAGACCCTCCTCTACGCGGCGGCGCTCCCGGTCACGCTCCTCGAGGGCTTCGCGTTCGCCGCGCTCCTCGGCGCGCTCACGCTCGTCTTCCCGCTCTCGCGCAAGGGGACGACCGGCGCCCTCTCCGCCCTCGCCTTCGCGAACCTCTACGTCGTCCTCGACCAGATCGCCTTCAAGCTCTTCCTCGACCACTTCCGCCCGTCGTGGAACGAGGGCGCGATCGACCCGCGGCTGTTCCTCGGCTCGGTGCGCGCGGAGGTGGACGCGCTCACGCTCGTCAACCTCGCCGTCGGCGCCGCGCTCGTCGTCGCGGCGCGCGATGCGAGCAAGTGGTCCGCGCCCTCGGGCCGGCAGGCGGCGCTCGTCCTGCTCCCGCTCCTCGCCGTCGGGGCCGTCGCGCGGACGCAGGTCGACGCGAAGAACGTCGCGCACCACCCGGTCTTCACGCTCCTCGAGGACCTCGCGGGGAGACGCCCCGCCGCCACGGAGGGCGGACCGCGGCTCTCGCTCGCGAGCCTGAACGCGCCCCGGTTCGGCGTGGACCGGACACCGCCCGCGGAGGTGGCCGCGCTCGCGTCGGCGCGCGCGGCGCTCGCGCGGCCCGGGCGCACGCCGAACGTCATCCTCAACGTCCTCGAGTCCGTGGGCGCGCTCCAGCTCCTCGAGGACGGCCTCCCCGCCGCGAAGGAGGCGCCGTTCCTCCGCGGCCTCGCCGCGCGCGGGGTCGTGCTCGACTCCGTCTACACGACGTTCCCCTCGACGGCGCGGAGCCACGTGACGCTCGAGATGGGCGGCCGCACGATCACGCTCGGGAGCGTCCACGAGGAGCTTTCGTACCCCTCGAAGGCTCCGAGCCTGCCGTCGGCCATGAAGGCGCTCGGCTACCGCGCGGGCTGGTTCGGCTCGGCGGGCGACCTCGCCAACGAGAACATGGAGCGCTTCCACGGGGACCTGGGCCACGACGCGTTCGTCCACTTCGCGACGATGCCCGACGCCTGGAAGAGCGCTCACCGCCTCGACTCGTGGGGCGGCGAGGAGAGCGCCTTCGCGAAGCTCGCCGTCGAGTGGACACGAGCGGAGAAGCGGCCGTTCTTCCTCACCTTCGTGACGAACGCGACGCACCACCCCTACTCGGTGCCCGCGGGCTTCGCGGGTCCTCACCCCGGCTCGACGGACCGCGAGCGCTACCGGAACGCGCTCGCCTACTCGGACTCCGTCCTTCGCGGGTTGTTCGAGGAGCTCGAGAAGGCGGGCGCCCTCGACGACGCGCTCGTCCTCGTGACGGGCGATCACGGCGAGTCGTTCGAGGAGCGGCACCGGGGGAACCTCCTCCACCGGAACCGGATCTACGACGAGAACGTGCGGACGTTCCTCCTCGTCGCGGACGGCAAACGAACCGCGGGCCCCGTGCTCTCGCATCGCGTGAGCTCGATCGGCGACGTGCTCCCGACGCTCCTCGGCCTCCTCGGTGCGAAGGCGGACGTGCCGGGGCAGGACCTCCTCGCGGAGAGCTACGCGCTCAGGACCGTCTACTTCCACAAGTCCGTCGTGCCCGAGCTCTGGGGCCTCCGCGACGGCGCCTGGAAGTTCATCGAGCGGCCCATGGGCGAGCCGTCGCCCGAGCTCTACGACCTCGAGAAGGACCCCGAGGAGAGGACGAACCTCGCGGCCGCGCACCCGGACATGGTCGCCGCGTACCACGAGCGCTGCGCGGCGTGGTACCTCGGCACCAACCGCGAGTACGTGAAGCACCTCGTGGGCTTCGAGCAGGCGGGCGTGAAGCCGATCGAGTCCGTCGCCGAGGCCACGACGCCGGGCCCGAAGGCGATCCGCTTCGGCCGCTTCGAGCCCGATCGCGTCGAGGGTCAGCGGCGCTTCACGAGCCTCGGGCGCGTCCACCCGCTCGAGGACCTCGTCGTCTTCATCCAGTGGACGAACTACCAGCAGGACCGGAAGTTCGTCCTCGAGTGGACCGCGCCCGGGGCGGCGCCGCGGACGTGCGACGTCCCGCTCCCCGCGGGGGACGACCGGACGCACATCCGTCTCGACCAGCCGCTCCCGCTCGCCGCGGGCGCGTGGCGCTTCCGTGTCCTCGACGGCTCGCGCGAGCTCATCGCGGAGAAGCTCGAGGTGACGTCCGACGCGAAGCTCGACGCCGCGCCCGCGGACCGTCTCCCTCGCATCACCGAGCTGCTGCCGGGCGCGCACCGGGTCTTCCAGGGCCGCGAGCAGTTCCGGAGCGCCCCGACGCTCGCCCCCGGAGAGCGGCCGGCGATCCTCGCCCGCTGGGCGCCCCGCTCCACGCGCGCGAAGCTGCACGTGACCTGGCTCTCACCCTCCGGCGCCTCGGCGGCGACCGACCTCGACCTCCCTGCGGTCAAGGAATCGATCCACGGCGCGCCCGACTCCCTCCCGACGGCGAGCGGCGAGTGGCGCGTGACGCTCTCCTCGAGCGACGGCTCTCCGGTCGGCACCGCGACGGTCCGGGTGCCGTGATCAGCCCCGGGCGACGCGGGCGCGGTTCCAGCGGATGACGAGCAGCATGGCGACGACGCCTAGCGCCGCCCCGACGAGCCCGGCGATGCCGACGGCACGAGGCGCCAGCGCCTCACCGGCCAGCAGCCCCGAGATGCCGCCGAGGGGCAGGCCCAGACAGCCGGCGAGGGTCGCGTCCCCCGCGCCCGCGAGGAGACCCTCGCGGGCCTCGGCGCGCGCCTGGCGATTCTCGACGTGACGGGCATCCGCGTCGCGGAGCGCCGCGATCGCTCCCAGCGCTTCGGGCGCGGTCCACGGGACGCTCTCGCCGCGGAGACGCTCGAGCTCGGAGCGGAGCGCCGCGAAGTCGTTCTCGCGGTCGAGTTCGAGGACGATCGGGCCCGCCAGGCGCGCCTTCGCCGCGGGCCAGGACTCGAAGCCGAGCACGCGCGCGAAGTCCTGCATCTTGCGCGAGCCCTCGCCGTCGCCCGGAGAGATCGCCTCCGAGTGGACCTTGCGGCCCTTCTTGAACCAGTCGATCGAGTCCGCCGGTCCGTCCGCGAAACCGGACACCGAGACGGCTGCGGCCGCGACGGCGAAGTCGCTCAGGTGCCTGCCGAGGTCCCCGCCGCGATAGGAGCCGGGCCCGGCGTTCTCGACCTCGAAGCAGAGCGCGGCGCTGCGCTCCAGCGCGTGCACGAGGATGCGCCCGGAGCCGAGCGAGATGCGCCCGCGGGCGACGATCTCCTCGAGGGGTGGCGCTTCGCCGAAGACGGCCCAGTAGGCTCCGTGGGCCACGGTCAGTAGTACGTGATCTCGGACAGCGTGTTCCTCAGCTTCATGTTCGTATCCCGGATCCTCGTCGCGAGGACCCGCGCCAGGTTCTTCATGACCTTGAAGCCGAGGGCCGGGTCCGCCTCCATGGTCGCGCGGAGCTTGCCGTCGTCGATCGAGAGGACCTCGCACTTCTCGGCGGCGCGGGCGTTCGCCGAGCGGAGGAAGCCGTCGGCGAGCGAGACCTCGCCGAAGAGCTCCCCCGAGCGGAGCGTGGCGATCGTCTGGGAGCGGCCGGTCTCGAAGGGCGAGCGGACCTCGATGCTCACGCGGCCGCTCAGGAGGAGGAACACCTGGCCGCCCTTCTGGTCCTCCTGGACGATGAGCGTGCCCTCGCCGAACTCGCGCCGCTCGCAGAGGGCCTCGATCTTCGCGAGCTCCTTCTCGTCGAGCCCCTGGAAGACCCCGCTCCGGTGGAGCGCGTCCTTCGTCGTCAGACTCACGGTGACCCTCTCCCTGGGCAAGCTTAGCTTGCGGCGTGTTGGTCCGGCGAGTGCTATACCTGGACGCGTGCCCCGCGTGGGGCGCAGGAGGGGTTCATGCGTCGAAGCCCCGTCGCAGCCCGACTTGCCGCGGTCACCGCGGCCCTCCTCGCGCCCGTCGCGATCTTCTCGGATGCCCTTCAAGCGGGCGAAGACGACCGACTCCTGTGGCACCTCGGAGACGAAGCCTACCGCTACGACCTCGAGGAGGACACCGCCCAGCGGGTGACCGACTCGCCCGGGCACACTCCGGCCCTCGAGAGGGTCCGCCTCGTCTCCGGGGCCGACTTCGAGCGGAGCCGGCGCCTCAAGGGCGAGATCCGCGACTGCTCGGACCTCCTCTGGTACTACGCGCTCTTCCTCCCGGACGGCGAGTTCGGCCCGAAGGGCGGCGGCTTCACGATCGACGACTCGTTCCCGCTCCCGCACCCTCAGGGGAAGATCGTCGCGAAGGGCAAGGACGAGGTCCACCGCTCGGGCGGCGGCAAGACGCAGGTCAAGGCGACCGTCGACTTCGAGCAGGAGGGCGGCGAGAAGGGTTCGACCTGGATCGGCAAGGGGAGCCGCCTCGTCGTCGAGCGGACCTACTTCGACAAGAAGAAGATGATCGCCGAGGTCCGCTTCGAGCTGCACTTGAAGCGCATCGACGGCGACAAGACCCACGCGATCAAGCAGGTCGGCGTGGTGAAGCTCTCGGGCAAGGTGGACACCGCGGCGAAGCAGTTCCTCGCCGAGGTCCAGCAGGCGATCCGCCGCGGGACGGGCTACCTCCAGGAGCAGCTCAGCAAGCGGCTCAAGGACTACAAGGCGGCGAAGGAGAAGCCGAGCCAGGCGCTCGGGCACGTCGCGCTCCCGACGTTCGCGCTCCTCCGCTCGGGCGTCCCGCCGGCGCAGCTCGCCGAGGCGTTCGACTTCATGGCGACGTGCGACTGGCGCGAGGTCTACTCGGTCTCGCTCTACGTCATGTGCCTCGAGGCGAAGTCCGTCCGCCGGGAAGAGGTCCCCGCCGCCGCTCACGGCCGCACCGTCGCGCGCTTCCGCAAGGACGCGGTGCCGAAGAAGGACCAGGAGCAGATGTGCCTCGCGGCGCGCTGGCTCCTCGCGGTCCGCAAGCACGGCGAGGGCTGGTGGAGCTACTACGGCAACCCCGGCGAGTCGATGAACTTCCCGCTCACGCCCGGCGGCAAGGGGACGAGCGAGAAGAAGAAGGGCCCGAACGGAAAGGTCCTCGAGGACGAGGGCTTCCCGGTCGGCCACGACGGCAAGACCCCCGCGGAGGGCGGCGACCGCTCGAACTCGCAGTTCGCGATCCTCGCGCTCCACTCGGCGTTCACGAGCATCGACCCCGCGCTCCTCGACTCGTCGGTCTGGAAGGAGATCGCGGAGGAGCTGACGCTCGGCCAGGAGCAGGACGGCCCTCCCCAGTCGCTCAAGGGCGTCGAGTGGACCGCCGCGGCCCCGTCGGGGATCGCCCCCGACGGCGGCGCGGACCCCTTCCAGCCGAACGCCACCCGCAGCCGCGACGAGCGGAACAAGGACTACGGCGAGGGCGCCCGCGCCCGCGGCTGGGGCTACCCCATGCACCGCGCGGTCGGGAACGGCGGCGCGTACGGATCGATGAGCGGCGCGGGTCTCTCCTCGGCCGCGATCGCGCGCGAGGCGCTGCGCCGCGCGGGCAAGCTCGACGCGGACCTCGAGGCGAAGACGCGTAACCAGATCCGCGACGGCGTCGCCTGGTACCTCCAGAACTGGAACGTGCTCAGGAACCCGAAGAACGGCGGCTGGTACTACTACTACCTCTACTCGGTCGAGAAGGCGATGGAGACGGCCGGCGTGGAGAAGCTCGGCCCGCACGAGTGGTGGCGCGAAGGCGCGGCCCAGCTCCTCGCGATCGAGGACAGCCAGCCCGCGAAGAAGGGCTCCTGGAACGGCGGGAACATCGAGGACACCTCGTTCGTCCTCATCTTCCTCAACCGCGCGACGCTCCCCGCGACGATCCAGGCCGAGGGCAACCTCAAGGTCGCGACCGGCGAGAAGGACCCGGACGCCTGGGACCAGGTGTTCGTCGACGGGACCGGCCACGTCCGCCTGCGCCAGGTCTTCTACGCGCTCGAGACGGCGACGCCCGATCTGGTCAAGGACCGCCTCAAGGTCGCCGAGAAGGGCTTCGAGCTCCTCGAGGAGGAGCGCCGCCCGCGCCTCGTGCCCGACCTCCTGCGCCTCGTCCAGATGCAGGACAAGGACATCCGCCGCTTCGCGCTCCGCGCGCTCCAGGTCGCCGCGGGCACCCAGGACGCGAAGGACGCGAGCGTCTTCTTCACGAAGTGGCAGGACCTCGCGCGCGCGTGCGAAGAGCGCGACTACGGCGCGATCCCCGGCATGAGAGCGCTCCTCCGCGACCCCAAGTCCACCCACCCGCTCAGGCGGACGATCTGCATCGCGCTCACGCGGCTCCACGGCATCGAGGGGCTCGGCGACCTGATCGGCGAATTCACCGACAAGGACGCGAGCTACCGCCGCCAGGTCCACGCGACCGTGTTCCAGCTCGCGGGCGGCGACAAGGCCGCCTACGACCCGGGCGCCTCCGAGGCCGAGCTCAAGAAGGGCCAGGCCGCGTGGCAGGAGTGGTGGAAGAAGGCGCAGCCCGACCTCTGCTTCTTCGAGGAGGCGCGCCGTCAGGTCGAGGCGCTCTCCGTCGAGAGCACCCGCGCGACCGCGATCGCCAAGTTGAAGCAGATGGGCAAGCGCACGGCGCGGCAGCTCATCGACGGCCTCCACGAGAAGGAGGCGAAGCCGCACGCGTACGCACTGCTGAAGGAGCTCACGGGCCAGGCCTTCAAGGACGAGCCGGGCCCGTGGCTCGCGTGGTGGGAGAAGCAGCCCCAGAAGTAGCGCTCACGCCCGAGCGCACGCGCGCGAGAGGACGCCCTCCGGGAAGCCCGCCGGCGCCTGGCCGTCGCGCGAGTAGATGTAGAGGGACGCCTGGAAGATCGTCTCGAGCGCCGACTGCACGCACGCGACGAGGACGATCCAGCTCACGCACCCGACGACGAGGAGCGTCGAGGGGTGCCCGCCGAACATGGCGATGAAGAGGATCAGGATCGCGGGGGTCATGAGCCCGAAGCTGATCAACCCGAACGCGACGCCGGAGACGAGCTGGTCGCCCCAGGTCTTCTTGAGCATGCGCGTCGAGGCCGAGACCGCGTCGAGCGGGCCGTAGCCCTCGACGACGAGCGCGGGGACGACGAGGTAGGTCATGAGCGTCCACGCGGTGCCGAGGATCGCGGTGATGACCTGGCCCGCCTTCTCGTGGGCGTTCTCGATGATGTGGAAGATCATGCCGACGCTCGCGGCGAGGACCGCCCAGCCGAAGATCTGCGGCGTCCGGGCCGCGGCGATCTTGAGGCCGTCCGTGAAGCTCGTCTCGTCGCCCGCCATGTGTCGCGCGGCGCACCCGACGAGCGCGGCGTTGAAGAAGACGATCACGAAGTAGTTGACGACGTAGAAGAGGAACGTGACTCCGTAAGCGACGACGGGGCTCACGCCCGCCTTCACGCGTTCGTGCTCGGAGAGGAGGTAGTCGAGCTTCCCGGCGAAGCCGAGCGGGACCATGAAGGTGAGGATCACGAGCGCGCACGAGATCGCGGAGAGGAGCGGGAAGAGGAGGAGGCTCCTCTGCCGCTGGAGGAGCCCCCACGAGTGGCCCATGACCGAGAAGGTGTAATCGATCCGATTCCACATGCAGGTCCGACCCTCCAGAGTTGCCCCCCCGTTCGCATGCGGCGGACCGCTCGCAAGTCGTTGGGGTTCAGGGGGCGGGGCGACCGCTCCGAGTGCGGGACGCCAACCGGTGGTGTCGGGGCGCCGCTACTTCTTGAAACCGGCCTTCTCCCACTGCTCCGCGGGGTCGTAGACCCGGCCCGCAGCGATCGTCTTCCAGACCTTGCGGATGTCCTCGATCTTCTCGAGCGGGTCGCCGTCGATGATGACGATGTCCGCCCGCTTCCCCTTCGCGATCGTCCCGGCGTCGTCGATCTTCATGACCTTCGCGGACACCGTCGTCGCCGACGCGATCGCTTCGCGCGGCGTCATGCCGCACTTCACGTAGAGCTCGAGCTCGTGGTGCAAGGAGTGCCCGGGCACGCACTGATCGCTCCCCGGGACGATCGGGATCCCCTCGTCGTGGAGAGCCTTCACCCACTTCATGGAGCGCTTGAAGGCGCCGAGGTCGTTGTCCATGCCCCAGTGGTTCAGGTTCGCGGCGACGGGCGAGGGGAGCTTCTCGAAGGCGGGGTAGAAGTCGGAGAGGGGCTTCTTGAACGGGCGGTAGATGAGCTCGTAGATCGCGAGCGTCGGGTCGATCACGGTGCCGCGCTTCTTGTAGATCGCGAGCGCCTCCTGCGGGCGCGCGCCGCCCAGCGTCTCGGAGCAGATCACGTGGCTGATCTGGTCGAGGCCGAGCTCGACGGCGTCGAGCGCGTTCATGGTGCTCGGGACGTGGCCGAGGACGGTCATGCCCTTCTCGTGTGCGGCCGTCGCGAGAGCTTTGAGGACGGGCTTCTGGACGCCGTCGTAGACCTTCACCTGCTCGAAGCCGAGCTTCGAGAAGCGCTCGACGACCTCCTTCGCCTGCTCGACGGTGTCCACGCGCGACGTGCCCCACGCGGAGTGGCCCGCGTCCACGAGCCCCGCGACGAGGAGGCGCGGGCCCGCGACCTCTCCGTGGTCGATCCCGCGGCGGAGAGCGACGAGGAACTCGAGCTCGTTGCCGCAGTCGCGCGCGGTCGTCACACCCGAGGCGAGGTAGACGGGGCCCCACTCCGCCTGCTCGTAGTGGGCGTGCATGTCCCATAAGCCGGGCAGAACGGCCTTCCCGGTGGCGTCGATGATCTCCGCGTCGTCGGGGACCTTCACGATCGCCTTCGAGCCGGCGGCCGTGATCCTGTCGCCCTCGATGACGACGACGCCCTGCTTCTCGACGGAGTCGCCGATGAGGACGGAGCCGCCCCGGATCACGAGCGGCTTCTTCGAGCGCGCGGCGGCCGGGAAGCGAGCGAGCTGATCCTTGTTCGCCATGTCCTCGAACAGGGCGAGCCCCTTCACGAGGTCCGGGCGCACGGCCGCGAAGCGGTCCTGCTCGGCGGTGTAGGTGACGCACGCGACGAGCTCGTCCTTGTCGAGGTAGAGCGTCTCCTCGCCCCAGACGAGGCCTCCGAGCGACCAGCGCTCGAGCGTGAAGCCGAGGACCTCGGTCGTTCCTCGCTTCGTGAAGGTGAGGTCGTCGCCCGTCCGCTTCATGGACGGGGGCCGGCCGGCCCTCGTCCACGCCTTCACGAGCTCGCGTTGAGCGGCCATGGGCGCGAAGCCGTGGATCGGGAACTCGCCCGGCCTCGCATCGAAACTCTTCTCGACCTCGGCGAAGCGAGAGATCGTGCCCGACAGGATCAGGAAGCCGCCCTCGGACGAGGAGCGGAACCGGCACCGGAGGCGGATCGGGTTCCCGCGGTCGTCGAAGCTCGTCGTCGCCGTCACGCAACGCGCGATGCCTTCGTCGCTTGCGGTCCAGCGCTCCTCGCCGATCCGGTTCCTGAGCTCGAAGAGCTCGAAGCGCCCTTCCTCCGCGCGGGCGGGGAGGGTCGCGAGGCCGATGGCCGCGACGAGGAGGAGCGATCTCATGCAGGCGCGAAGGTTAACACGCCCCTTCTCCTCGTGACGGCCGCGGGTTACCTTCTGCGCTTCGCATTAGGGCGACCGGAGAGAGCACCGCGGTGCTCTCTCGCTGGAGGGGATCCGATGGCTAGGCGAGCTCTCATCGCTCTCACTCTCTGCGCCGTCGTGGGCGGCATCGTGGCGAGTCACACGGTCGCGCAGGACGCGACCCCGACTCCGCCGACTCGGCGCGCGGCGCCGCGTGACGAGTTCCCGGCGTTCGACACGGTGACCGAGGGTTACGAGGCGATCCACGGCCTCTACACGATCTACCGGAAGAAGAACCACGCCCTCATCGAGATCCCCGAGTTCCAGCTCAACAAGGTCTTCCTCCTCGCCATGAGCGTGGTCGGCGGCTCGACGCTCGCCGGCCACCAGGTGGACGACATCGCGGCCGCGTGGGACCGCGTCGACAAGAAGCTCCTCCTCGTCCAGAAGGAGGTCCACTGGAAGGGCGACGACCGGAAGCCGCTCGGCGAGGTGGTGAAGCGCACCTACACCGACGCGGCCCGCCGCGCGGTCAACATCGTCACGCTCAAGAACGGGAACGCCGTCGTGGACCTGACGGACCTCCTCGCCAACGGCGCGCCCGTCTTCTTCGGCCGCCTCGGCGCCTCGCTCGACCCGACGATCTGCAAGATCACGAAGCTGAAGAACTTCCCCGGCAACATCGAGGTCGAGCTGACGATGCCGAACCGTCAGACCGGCCAGATGACGACGCTCGCCTACTCCTTCGCGTCGCTGCCGGACCCGCGCGCGGACGAGTACCAGGCCCGCAAGGCCGATGACCGCATCGGCTACTTCCTGTCGGCCTACAAGGACTTCACGGACGACAAGGCGTCGGGCGACCGCTTCGTGCGGATCATCCACCGCTGGGACCTGAAGAAGGCGGACCCGGCCCTCGCCGTCTCTCCGCCGAAGAAGCCGATCGTCTTCTACGTCGAGAAGACCGTCCCCTACCGCCACCGGAAGGCCGTCCAGGACGGGATCCTCGAGTGGAACAAGGCCTTCGAGAAGTGCGGCTTCTCGGGCGCGATCGTCGTCCGCCAGCAGACCGAGGACAACGAGTTCAAGGACTTCGACCCCGAGGACGCGCGCTACAACTTCTTCCGCTGGATCGTGAGCGAGCGCGCCTTCGCCATGGGTCCGTCGCGCGTGAACCCCTACACGGGGCAGATCCTCGACGCGGACATCATCTTCGACGACTCGATGGCCCGGCACTACCTCCGCGACTACGACATGCGGATCAAGACGGGCCCGGGCAAGCTCTACTCGGGCCGCCTCCAGAAGCTCCTCGAGACCGGCCGCTACTCCGCGATCGGCGTCGAGAGGGATGACGAGGCCTCGCGCGAGCGCGCCCTCCTCCCGAAGCGCACGCACGACGAGTGCGGCTTCGGCGAGGGCCTCTCGCACGAGCTCGCCTTCACGTCGCTCGCGGGCATGCTCGAGATGCCGCGCGACCCCGCGGTCCCCGGCGCCAAGAAGGACTTCCCCGAGGAGTTCATCTACCAGGTCATCAAGGACACCGTGATGCACGAGGTCGGCCACACGCTCGGCCTCCGGCACAACTTCAAGGCGTCCTCCTGGAAGGCGATCGGCGACCTCAACGTGAAGGACGCGCCCGAGGCGATCTCGGGCTCGGTCATGGACTACAACGCCATCAACGTGCGCGCGTCGAAGGACGTGCCGCAGGGCAAGTACTCCATGACGACGATCGGCCCGTACGACTACTGGGCGATCGAGTACGGCTACAAGGACCAGGCGCAGGACGCCGACCTCAAGACGATCGCGTCGCGCGTCGCCGAGGCGGGCCTCGCCTACGCGACCGACGAGGACACCGTCGGCCCCGATCCGCTCACGAACCGCTGGGACCTCGGGTCGGACCCGCTCGAGTTCGCCGATCACCGCATGAAGATCGCGAGCCAGCTCTGGAAGGACCTCGTCGAGCGCGTCGTCGAGAAGGGCGAGGGCTACCAGGACGCCCGGCGCGGCTTCGACATGGTGCTCTACGACTACATGCAGTCGGGCATGCTCGCGTCGCGCTTCGTGGGCGGCGAGTACATCCGGCGCGACCACAAGGGCGACCCGAACGAGAAGGACCCCGTGATCGTCGTGGACGCCAAGAAGCAGCGCGAGGCGCTCCGCTTCGTCTGCGAGAAGGTCTTCACGGACGCGGCCTTCAAGTTCCCGCCCGAGCTCGTCCGCAAGCTCGCCGCGGGCCGCTGGTCGCACTGGGGCAGCACCGACAGCCGCCAGAACGTGAGCTACCCGATCTACGACCGGATCCTCTCGACGCAGGAGTGGGCGCTCTTCAACCTCACGAACCCCGACACGCTCGAGCGGATCGTCGCGGCCGAGACCAAGGTCGCGGCCGAGGACGAGCTCCTCACGCTCGCCGAGCTCTACGACACGCTCGACAAGGCGATCTTCGCCGAGCTCGAGACCAAGGAAGCCGCGCAGTGGACCGCGCGGAAGCCCATGATCTCGACGATCCGCCGGAACCTCCAGCGGAGCTACGTGAAGATCCTCATCGACACGGCGATCGAGAAGGACGGCCCGACGCCGCAGATCGCCCGCACGCTCGTCTGGCACCGCCTGAAGGCGCTCAAGGCGAAGCTCGACTCGGCCGCGAAGACCTTCGAGGGCAAGCTCGACCCCTACACGGCCGCGCACCTCGACGAGTCGAAGACGCGGATCGAGAAGGCGCTCGACGCGAGCTTCACGCTCAACCCGGCGTCGGGCAGCGGCGGTGGGATGATCATCCACTTCGGCAAGCAGCCCGAGGGCGGCGAGCAGCCGAAGGCCGACGGCGAGCGCGACTGAGCGCTCGCCGTGCCCGCGCGGCTCCCGTTCGAGTGGCTGGTCGTCAACACGCTGCTCGTCGAGGCCGCGCTCGGGTTCGCGTTCTACTGGTTCATCGTGCGGCGCGCCGGCAACAAGCGGCGCGCCGCGGCCATTTTCGGAGCGGCGTTCTTCCTGACATTCGGGGCCGAAGTGCTCGTGCTCGTCGAGGAGCTCCGCACCCCGCGCTGGCAGGGCCCTCGCGTCCTCGACATTCACCGCCCGACCGGAATCGTCGAGGTGGTGTACTCGTGGAGCGAGAGCAGGCTCCTGCGCCGCGAGACGCGACGCTCCGTGCACGTCGTGTTCCGCAACCCGACGCGCTTTCCCCGTGACTACTTCCCGAGCTTCTTCGGCGAGCTCGAGCTCGGGTACGTGCACGACGACCCCTCCGGCACGACGGTAGCTCAGGACGCCGACCTCGTGGATGCGCTCTGGCCCTGGCATGACGCCCGCAGGTCGACCGTGAGCTGCGGCGAGGTCTACGCGGCGTTCTGCCGGTCGAGGATCGCACGGACGGACCCGGCCGTCGCCGCGCTCGTGAGCCGGATCGGACCGTGAGCGGACTCCCGATGCCGTGCCTCGTCCTCAACACGTGCGTCGTCGAGATGGTGATCGCCTTCGCGGTGTTCCGGTTCGTCGTGCGTCGGGCGGAGAAGAAGCCGCGCGCGGTCGTCCTCTTCGTGCTCGGGCTCCTCGCCGTCTTCTTCGCGCAGAGCGCGGGCGGCCTCGAGGTGCTCGGTCCACCGATTCGGCGGCACCGCCGGCTCGGCCGCGAGTCAACCGAGACCGTCGGGGTCGGCTTCAGGTGGGAGGCGACGCCAATCCTCGGCCGCAACGAGAAGCCCCGGATGATCATCGTCTGCCTGCACGGCTGCACCGACTTCGTCACCGGAGCGGAGCTCACGGACGAGCTCTGGGCCTTCCGCGACGCCGACGACACCCCCGAGAGCTTGAGGCGCTTCCTCGAGACCCTCGCGCGCTCGCCGACGACGAGCGCCCGCCTGCGCGAGGCCGTCATGAGCATCGTGAGCGCCCGCTGACGTGACCGCCCCGACCTGGATACCCTTCGAGGTCCTCATCGCGAACACGCTCCTCGTCGAGGCGGCGGTCGCGTTCGCGATCTACTGGTTCATCGTGCGGCGCGCCGAGAACAAGCGGCGCGCGCGCTTCCTGTTCGTGATCGGCGCCCTCCTCGTCGTGGCCTTCGAAGGGATGGGCGCGCTCGATGTCCTGGGCGCGCCGAAACTGCACGAGCGCGTGCTGTCCCGGGGGCCGCTCAATGCCACGTTCTGCTGGGAGACGAGCGTCGTGCTCGCCGGACGACGCCGAACCGGACCGTGGCGGTCTATCACGCTCCGTGTCGCGGCGTCAGCGCGACCGTCTTCGTCGTCCGCGACGGATTCCTCACGGACGAGCTGTGGAGGTTCCACGATGCCCCGGACACCGAGGAGAGCACGGCACAGTTCTTCGCGGCGCTGAGGCGATCGCCTGTATCCAGCGTCCTTCCGCAGGAGATCGCGGTGGTCGTCAGCCGGAGCTGAGACGAGCGAAGGGAACCCCCGCGCCCCGCGCGGCGTAGAGGTGGTTCGGGGTTGGTACCAGGGCATCGGCTGGAGGATGACCTTGAGGTACCTCGGTTCACTCGGCTTCTCGACGTTCGTCGCCGTGACGTTCCTCACGCTCCCGGTGCTCGCGGGCGAGCAGACCGCGGAGGAGCGGGAGGTCGCGAGGCACCTTCGAAGCCTCGACCGGCGCGTGCAGGCCCTCGCCGACGAGGGCGACGAGGCCGGCGCGAAGGCGCTCCGCGAGCGCGTGACCTCCCTTCGCCGGCGGCTCGAGGACGAGTTCGTCCCGCCCGAGTCCGAGGCGGCCGAGGAGCTCCACCTCGTGGGCTTCTCGCAGCCCTCGGAGCGCGAAGGCGAGACCTCGATCAAGGTCCGCGTCACCGCGAAGGGGAAGCCCGTCGTCCTGGCGGTCTGCTGCTACGAACGGGCGACCTGGACGATCGAGGTCGCGCCCGGAGCGCGGGTCTCCCGGATCCTGATCGGGGGCTATCACTCGCAGAAGCTCGACTCCGGGCCGGAAGGCGTCCCCGTGGAGATGTTCTCTTACGACGACCGTCAGGACCGGAAGAACTTCAACACCAGCAACCGCGTCGACGACTCGTTCAACGAGGCGTCCGTGTTCCTCTGGAGGCAGACCGGCCTCGACGTCACGACCTTCCAGCACGGCGAGTGGGTCAAGGACGGCGAGGGCGCCGTCGTGGGGCCGGAGAGCGCGGCCTGGCGCGCGGAGATGCTGCTCCCCGAGGTCCGGGCGCTCGAGCGCACGGCCCTCGCGCCCGCGCGCGCGGCGTTCCGCGAGTCGGTGAGCTCGGTCCGCTTCGTCGGCCTCCGCGGCCGGCGCGAGGTCGGGACGTACTCCATCGCCGGAGTGGTGTCCGGATCGGTCGCGAGGTTCGACCGCGACGTGCGCGCCGTCACCTGGGACGGACGGGACACGTGCTTCGCGATCATCGACAGCGGCATCGCCGTCCTCGACACGGCGACGCTCACGATCACGCCCGTCGACTTCGGCGGCGCACAGGTCGAGACCCCGATGGCGCTCGCGTTCGACGAGGAGCGCGGCCGGCTCATCGTGAGCGCGGAGAACGGGATCTTCGCGTATCGGCCGCGGACGCGCCGGTGGACGCTCATCCGCGAGTGGCAGACGAAGCTCCACGCGCCGCTCGCTCCTGCGGGTGCGGTGGCCTTCGATCGGGAGCGGGACTGCCTCCACGTCGTCGGTCCCGACACGGACCGGAGCGGGCCTCCGCGCCTCGTCCGGCTCACGGCGACCGAGGGCGTCCCGTCCCGGACGAAGCCCCTCGAGCTGGAGCTGAAACCCGACCCCTACTACGATCACGCGCAGCTCGTCGTCCTGGACCGCGACGTCCTCCTCTACCGCTTCGCCGCCCGCCGCGACGGATTCTGGGGACGTCCCGAGAAGACGGCGACGTGGCTCATCGACCGCAACTCGGGCGAGGTTCTCGATCACTGGCGCGGCGACTGAGCCGCGGCGTCACCGCGGAACGGGCGGCCTCTTCCCGTCCTTCCAGACTCCGAGGGTCGGCCTCGCACGGAGCACTCGCCAGGCCCGGAGATGAGATCCTTCCTTCGCGCATGAATCGACCCGCGGAAGAAGACCCGCCCGAGAAGCCTCCCGCGCCGGCCTCGATGCTCCCGATGCTCGGCTGCTTCCTCGCCGTGATCCTCGCCCTCCTCGAGCTCGGGGTCGTCGTCCCGCGGTTCAAGGAGACGTTCCAGAACATGAACGTCGAGCTGCCCGCGATGACCCAGCTCGTGCTGTCGCTCTCGGACTTCGTCGCGAACCAGTGGTATCTCCTGGTCCCGCTCGTGGGCGGCGTGGTCCTCCCGTGGGCGCTCCGGCGCGAGAAGTCGGCGCGCGCGTACGGGATCGCGACGGCTCTCCTCGCGGCGTGGGTGCTCCTCGTCGTGCCGGCGACCGTCTTCATCCCGATCTGGAAGCTCCAGCAGTCGCTCGAGCAGAAGTGAGCCTTCTCGCGCCCGGGCTGCGCTCCGTTTAGCATGCCCAGCCCATGAAGTCGCCCACCCGCGCGGTCGCGGCACCGCCCAGCAGGCTCCTCCTCCTCGTCCCGCTCATCCTGGGCCTCGCCCTGGGCGCCCTGGGCATCTACCTCCTGATGTACTCGGCCAAGAAGGGCCCGCTCCCGCCCGAGCTCTCGAACCCGAAGACGGCGATCGCCATGCCGCCTCCGGGCGCGGTCATCAACAACTGGTTCCACGACGCGCTCTGCGAGGTCCAGCGCGACGGCTCGCTCCTCATCTTCGGCGGGCTCCTCCTCGTCGCGACGCTCCTCCGCGTCGTCGCCCCCGACTCCCAGAAGCGCATGAGGACGAGCGTCTTCATGTTCTTCATCTACGGGGCGACGATCCCATCGGGGGCCGTCCTCGTCGCCGCGGGCAACCTCGAGAGCTACGCGTGGATCCGCGCCGTCGCGCTCTTCTGCGAGGGCGTCGCGATCACGAACCTCGTCGCGATCGTCATCTTCGACGTCCTGTTCCAGCTCGCGAGGATCCGGATCCCGCCGATCCTCCGCGAGCTCGTGGTCGGCGGCAGCTACCTCCTCGTCACGCTCGCGCTCTTCACGCGCGCCGGGATCCCGCTCGGCTCGATCCTCACGACCTCGGCCGTCCTCACCGCCGTGATCGGCCTCTCGATCCAGAGCACGCTCGGCGACCTCGTCTCGGGCGTCGTCCTCGAGTGGGAGGACACGATCGAGGTCGGCGACTGGGTCAAGGTGAACGACGTCATCGGCAAGGTGAAGGAGATCCGCTGGCGCCACCTCACGATCGAGACCCGCAACTGGGAGACGGTCGTGATCCCGAACTCGGCGGCCATGAAGACGAACATCACGATCCTCGGCCGCCGCACCGGCGAGCCGCTCCAGTGGCGGCGCTGGGTCTACTTCCAGGTCCCCTTCAAGTACTCCCCGAACGAGGTGATCAACGCGGTCACCGAGGCGCTCCAGCAGCCGATCGAGCGGATCGCGGCCGAGCCCAAGCCTCACTGCATCCTGTACGACTTCAAGGAGTACGCGTCCCTCTACGCGGTCCGCTACTGGCTCACGGACATCGCGGTGGACGACCCGACGGACTCCGTCGTCCGGACGCGCATCCACTTCGCGCTCGCGCGCGCCGGGATCGTCATGGCGACGCCCGAGCGGACGATCATCACGCGCGCCGAGGACGAGGCCTCGCGCACGCGCGAGACGACCGCGCGCCTCGAGGAGCGGCTCGCCGCGCTCAAGCGGTGCCACCTGTTCTCGATGCTCAAGCAGGACGAGTGCTACGCGCTCGTGCCGCACCTCCGACCCGCGCCCTTCAGCAAGGGCGAGACGATGACCCGCCAGGGAGCGGACGCCCACTGGCTCTACCTCCTCGTCCGCGGCCGGGCGAACGTCTTCGTCGAGCTCGAGAGCGGCAGCCGCCGGCAGGTCGCCTCGCTCAAGGACGGCGACTACTTCGGCGAGATGGCGCTCCTCACCGGCGAGAAGCGCTCCGCGACCGTCGTCGCCGCGACCGACATCGACTGCTGGCGCCTCGACCGCGAAGGCTTCAAGCAGATCATCGAGCGCCGGCCCGAGATGGCCCAGGAGCTCGCCTCGCTCCTCGCCGCGCGCAAGATGGCCGTCGAGGTCGCCAAGCAGGGCCACGAGACGGTCTCGCGCGCCGACGTCGAGCGGAACCTCTTCGCCGGGATCTCGGCCTTCTTCGGCCTCGCGACCTAGCGGTTGACCTTGATCGGGGGCTCCTCGCCGTCGCGGATCTTCGAGAAGGCCCCCATGAAGAGGACCTTGTCCTTCTCGCCCTCCATCTGCTTCGCACCGATCGCGCGGTACCAGCCGCCGAGCGCGACCGGGAGCGTCTTCGTGACCGTGTCGCCCGGAGCGAGGATCCCGAGCTGGACGATCGCGTCCGGCGAGCCGCTCATCCGCCCCTTCTCGGGGTGGTAGGTCTCGACCCAGACGACGCGCGGCTCCTTCACGTCGTTCGTGACGACGAGCTTGACCTCGCGCGTCGCGGGCGCGTCCGTCGTCGCGGTCGTGTTGCCCCCCTGCGGCTTCTCGTCCGACGAGGAGCAGCCGGCGGCGGCGAGCGAGGCGACGAGGAGCGCGGCGAGGGTGCTTCGCATGGAGTCCTCCCTAGCGTTCGATGACGACCTCGAGCCTCTCGCCGTCCCGCGGACGCCGGCGCCCGGTCGCGTGGAGCGGCTTCGAGGGCTCGCCGGTGCGGTCGGTCCCGACGATCTCGTAGGTGAAGTCCTCGCGCAGCTCGAGGTCGAACGTCCGCAGGCGCAGCGGCTCGACGATGCCGAGCGCGCGCGCCGCCGCGACGATCTCGACGCTCTCGCCCTCCCCGCGCCACTCGGTCGTGAGCCAGATCATGCGCTCCTCGTTGGCGCGGTTCTTCACGTCCACGTGGAACGACACGAGCGCGGGCCCGCACCCGGCGAGGAGAACGAGGACGAGGACGGCGAGGGCCTTCGCCCTCAAACCGCCGCCGCGGCGACGCCCCCGACCGGGCCGGGCTTGCCCGCAACGGTGCAATAAGCCAGGAGCCGGCTGACCGTCGACTTCAGGTCCTTTCGGTCCGTGATCATGTCGAGGAAGCCGTGCTCGAGGAGGAACTCGCT
>CAZYLP010000045.1:0-19628 GCA_964648345.1 uncultured Planctomycetota bacterium | reverse complement strand
CGAACCACGTTGGTGATTCACGACGGCCCGAGCGCAGCGAGGGCAGGTCGTGAATCAGTCGGGATGCCAGAGCGCGAGACGGCCGTCCGGCAGCTCGATGAGGTACGGCCCCGGCGGGGGGAGCCCGTAGACGTAGCAGCGGGTCCCCGTCGGGAGGCGGAAGAGCCAGCTCGGCGGATGCAGGCCCTTCGGCTCGACCGGGAGCGTGTGGCCGCCGCCCTGGAGCACGGCCTCGCGCCGCTCGTCCGAGCCGGAGCCCGTCACGGTGATCGTGAGTCGCATCGGGATCGGCGTCGTCGTGTCGAGGAGATGCTCCACCTCGCGCTTGATGCCCGGCAGGCGCATGAGCCACCCGACGCCCCAGCAGATGATGCCGAGCGCGACCGGGTAGCCGACGACCATGCCGCAGATCGGCGGTCCCTTGCCCATCGAGTGGCCGCCCTCGTCGGTGAAGAAGCCCTCGTAGGACGCCCACGAGAGGATCGGCCAGAGGATGAACGCCATCGAGAACAGGATGCAGACGGCGGCCCCGAGTCCGCTCCAGAAGAGCTGACGGTACGGCCCCAGCCGGGCGAACGCGGTCGGGCCTCCCTCGCGGCGCGAGATGTCGGGGAGGTCGAGGAGGTCCATCGCCCTCGGCGGACGCTCCTCGCGGGGAGCCTCCGTGCCCGCCGTGCGCGCCGAGGCCGCGCAGCCGATCGTCGGGCAGCGCGCGAGCTCGGAGCGGCAGTCCCGGTGCATGGTCGCCCGGCAGCCCGCGCACGCGACCGCCTGCTCGCGGAGCGCGCCGTGGCAGATCACGCAGCGCGACTCGGACGAGCGGCGGACGACGACCCGGATGCTCTTCACCGCGGCGCTCCCTCCGGTCGCCCTCTCGCCATGCGTCAACGGCCCGGGACGATCGCGACGTAGCCCGGCTTCTTGTCGTTCGGCGCGCGCCCCGCGGCCGGGTCCATGGCGACCGCGAGCTCGGGCTTCCCGTCGCCGTCGAAGTCGGCGACCGCTACCGCGCGCGGCGTGTCCTCGGTCGGCTTGAAATGGACGCCCTTCTCGAAGGTGCCGTCGCCCTTGCCGTGGAAGATCGAGACGCTCATGCCCTCGTCGGACCCGCCCTCGGGGTTCACGGTGACCACGTCCTGCTTCCCGTCGCCGTTCGCCTCGGCGACGACGGCGCTCCGCGCGGGGCTGCCCTTGTCGCCCTCGAGGAACTGCTTCGTGCCCCAGAGCCCGTCCGCGCGCCCGGGGTAAACCTGGAGCGTCTTGTCGCTGCACGCGAAGACGAGGTCGGGCTTCTTGTCGCCGTTCATGTCGCCGAGCGCGATCGCGAGCACCGAGGCTTCTCCCGGATCCACCGCGCCGAACGCGCGGAACGCGCCCGCGCCGTCGCCGCGGAAGGTCGCGACGGACTCCACGCGGTTGACCGCGAAGTCGAGCTTCCCGTCCGCGTTGAAGTCGCCCGCGACGACGCCCTCGAGCTGGAGCTTGCCGCCCTCGACGTCGGAGCGGTTCTTGAACGCGCCCTTCCCGTCGCCGAAGAAGAGCGCGATCGTCGGCTTCTCGGGCTCCTCCTTCGGGGCCTCCTTCCCGAACGCGAGCACCGCGCCGCCGCCGCCGACGGCGATCGCGTCGAGCTTCCCGTCGCCGTTCACGTCCGCGAGGACGAGCCCCTTCGCGGCCTGGAGGCCCGGGTAGTCCTTCGCGGCGCCGAGCGCGCCGTCCTTCCCGGCGAGGTAGATGCTCACCTTCTTCGACGAGGCGAGGACGACGTCGGCGCGCTTGTCGCCGTTGAGATCGCCCACCGCCATCGCGTACGAGCCCGCGCCCGTGGCCGTGTCCTTCTTCGGCTTGAAGCCGCCCTTCCCGTCGTTGAGCAGCACCGAGAGCGACGGGCCGTGCGCGTTCACGACGACGAGGTCGGGCTTGCCGTCTCCGTTCAGGTCGGCGGCCGCGATCGCGACGGGTGTCGGCCCGACGGGGAGCCGCACTGGGTCGTCGCCCGCTCGAGCGCTGAAAGCAACGAGCGCGGCGAGGAGGGCGGCGGTGGACGCGGAGAGGGGCGCTCGGCGCACGGGGCACCTCCGCGGCGCACGATAGCACGGGGTCTCAGTCCGGGTGCACGAGCGCGAGCCGGCCGTCCGGTAGCTCGATGAGGTACGGCCCAGGAGGCGGCAGGCCGTAGACGAGGACCTGCGTCCGGGGCGGCATGCTCCGGAGCCAGCCTGCGGGGAGGAGGCCGCCGATCTCGAGGTCGAGCATAGGCTGGCCGGCGCCTTCGAGCTTGGCGTACCAGACCGTCTTCTTGCCCTGGCGGCGCGCGTAGGTGCTGATCGTCATGGGGACGGGGACCGTGTCGTCGAGGAGGTGCCGCACCTCCCGGAAGACGGCGGGGATCCTCAGCAGCCAGCGGACCGCGAACGCGATCCCGACGAGCGCCATCGGGAACGTGATCAACATCGTCACGGCGCCGGACGATTCGTCGTGGCCGCCGCGCTTCGTGCGGGTCGCGAAGTCCCAGAAGCTGTGCCACGAGAAGAGCGGCCAGGTCAGGTAAGCGGCGAGGAGCAAAGTGATGAGCGACGTGATCACGGCGCTCGAGACGAGGCGCGCGTAGGGACCGAACCGCGCCGAGCTCGCTGGGGGCCGATGCGCGGACGCGGCGCGGACCAGGGGTGCGCCCGCGGCGCTCGCCGTCCCCGCGCAGCCGAGCGTCGGACAGCGGCCGTGAGCGGCGACGCAGTCCGCGTGTGTGCCGACGCCGCACGCCGAGCATTCGCTCGGGCGCCTGCCGAGCGCACCGTGGCAGATCGCGCAACGAGCGTTCGTGTTCTGGCGGCCAACGACGCGGATCCGCGCCACGTCAGCCTGCGATCGCCCGCGTGAAGTCCTGGACGAGGTCGTCCGGGTGCTCGAGCCCGACCGCGATCCTGAGGAGGCCCGGGTCGATCCCGGCCTTCGCCATCTCCGCGTCCGAGAAGCCCGCGTGCGACGTGATCGCGGGCGGCGCGACGAGCGTCTCCGTGCCGCCGAGGCTCGGCGCGAGGCGCGCGAGCTCGAGCCGCTCGCCGACGGCGATCGCGCGCTCGCGGCCGCCCTCGAGCTCGATCGCGAGGACCGCTCCCTGGCCGCGGGGCATGAGCTCGCGCGCGAGCGCGTGGCGCGGGTGGGACTCGAGGCCCGGGTAGCGGACCTTCTTGACGCCCTTCACGCGCTCGAGGGCGCGCGCGAGGACGAGGGCCGTCTCGCTCGCGCGAGCCACGCGCAGGGCGAGCGTCTTCATGCCGCGCGACACGAGGAACGCGGCGTGCGGGTCGAGGAGGCCGCCCACGATCCGCCGCATCGCCGCGACCGCGACGAGCGGCTCCTTCTTGCCGGCGACGGCGCCCGCGACCACGTCGTGGTGACCGTTCAGGTACTTCGTCGCGGAGTGGACGACGAGGTCGCAGCCGAGCTCGAGAGGCCGGAGCGTGAAGGGAGTCGCGAAGGTGGCGTCCTGGACCGCGAGCGCCCCCGCCTGATGCGCGGCCCGCGCCACCTTGCGGACGTCGAGCACGTCGAGGAGCGGGTTCGTCGGCGTCTCGAAGACGACGAGCTTCGCCCCCGCGAGCGCGCGCGACAGCTCGGCGTCGGAGTCGCCCTCGAGGTACGTGACCTTGACGCCGAAGCGGGGGAGGAGATCGCGGGCGATCTTGAGCGTGCCGCCGTAGACGCGGCGCTCGACGGCCACGGTGTCGCCCGCGCGGAGGAGACCGAGGAACACCGCCGAGAGCGCGGCCATGCCCGAGGCGAACGCGAGCGCGCCGTCCGCGCCCGCGGCGACGCCGAGCTGCTCCTCGAAGACCGCCTGCGTCGGGTTGCCGTAGCGCGTGTAGAACATCGTCGGCGCGACCGCCGTGCCGGCCTCGGCGAGGGCGCTCCCCGACTCGAACTCGAACGTCGCGCTCTGGTAGATCGGCGGGACGAGCGGCTCGCCGCGGCGGCCCGCGGGCTCCTCCGGCGCCCGGACGTGGAGGAGCTTCGTCGAGAGGTCCATGCCGTTCTCCTTGGGGCCGCTCACTCTACCTGGAACTCCCGGAGCCATTTCGGCGTGTCATCGAGCGGAGAGCTCTGAGACTGCCCATGCGGAACTTCGCCGTCGCTTTCGCCGTGCTGGCCATGACTTCCGTCGCGAGCGCGCGCGACTTCGCGCACGTCCAGACCGACAAGCCCCAGTACCGGCTCGGGGAGACGATCTGGTACCGCATCCACCAGCGCACTCCCATCAAGGGAGCGACCGTCTCGCTCTGCCGCCCCGACGGCACCGTCGCGGCGAAGAAGACCGACGCGGACGGCTCGTTCCCGCTCACGGACGACATGCCGGGCGGCGAGTGGCGCCTCAAGGTCGAGGCGTCCGGCGAGCTCCTCCACGAGATCCAGGTCTCGGTCTACGACCTCGTCCCGCGCGTCCTCGACCTCGGGCTCGTCGTCCTCGGCGACCTCAACGAGGCCGGCGAGACGGTGACGGCGACGGTCTCCGTGCGCGACTTGAAGGGCTCGCCCGTCGAGGGAGCGCGCCTCGCGTTCCGCGCGGCGTTCGGGCCGCTCGTCGTCGCGGGGCCCGCGAGCGCGACGGACGCGGAGGGACGCGCGCTCATCCGCTTCGCGATCCCGGCGGACGCTCAGCGGACGGGCACGCTCTCGGTCGGCGTGGACGCCGGCAACAAGCGCACCGCGGCGATCTCGCGGCCGGTCCCGCTCTCCTCCGGGATCTCGCGGATCGACGCGATCCCCGAGGGCGGCGCGATCCTCCCCGGCTACCACCAGCGCTTCGGCCTCATCGCGCGCGACCTCGACGGACAGCCCGCTCTCTGCGAGGGGCAAGTCCTCGACGACAAGGGCGCGGGCGTCGCGCTCTTCCGCACGGACCGGCGCGGGCTCGCGTCGGTGGACTTCAAGTACGAGAAGGACCGCACCTATCGCATCGAGCTCGACCGCCCGAGCCACGTGAAGACGGCGTTCCCCATGCCGGGCCCCACCGCGCACGGCTACGCGCTCAGGATCGAGCAGCAGAAGGAGCTCCTCTGCGCGACGGTCCGCGGCAAGAAGGGCGAGGCCGACCTCTGGATCATCCGCGCGAACAAGAAGCCCGAGCGCCGCGACATCTTCATCCCCGCCGACGGCGGCGCGGCGTCGGTCCAGCTCCGGAACGGCAACGAGCCGATCGACGTGACGCGCGTCGTCCTCGCCGTGAAGAACAAGGCGATCCTCGCGGCCCCGGTGGCGGGGGACGTGCCGCGCCCCGTGGTCGTCACGATCACGCCGCGCGGGACGCGCGCGCTCCCGGGCGACACGGTCACGCTCGACGTGACGACGCGCGACGCGAGCGGCCACGGCTACTCCTGCGACCTCACCCTCTCGGCGGTCAACGAGGGCGTGACCCGGACGGCGCCCGCGACCGACCTCCCGCTCCGCGCGTACCTCGCCCGCATGACGGACCTCCCGTGCAACGACGTCGCGGGTCTCGCCGACGGAGAGCTCGACGACTACCTCCTCGTCCACGGCGCGCTCTCCTTCCCCGAGGAAGGCGCCGCCATCCCGGCGAAGGGCGACACGCTCCCCGAGCCGGCGCGCGTGAGGCTCCCCGCCGTCGCGGCGCGGCCCGCGCCCGCGGCTCCGGGCGGCGGCAAGTCCGTCTCGAAGGGCACGGCGCTCGACAAGCTCATCGAGCGCGCGCCGTGGACCCGGGTGGACGTGACGCGCGACACGAAGGAGGAGAGCTTCGGCTCCGCGCTCGTCGAGGAGACCGCGCTCCCCGACGTGGCTCCGAAGGGCAAGCTCCCGCAGGACGTGGTCTCGCTCAGGAACGACTGCCGCGACACGCTCCTCTGGCGTGCGAAGCTCACGACGGACCGGGAGGGCCGCGCGACGGCGACCTTCAGGATCTCGCACGAGATCGCGCCGCTCCTCGTGACCGCCCAGGGCTACGAGCTCGGCGGTCAGGCGGTCGGCGGCGCGGGCCGCGTGCAGCCGTCGCCGAGCTTCTCGGTCAAGGTGCCGTTCCCCGCGCACATGAGCGTCGGCGACACGATCGAGTCGTTCCTCACCGTGGACGTGAAGGACGGCGAGGAGCTCCCCTTCCACGTCCGCGTCGTCGCGCCGCCGTGCCTCCGGGCGCTCGACCGCATGGAGATCGACTTCGACCCGCGCCTCAGCGCGCGCGACCAGAAGTTCCGCTTCGAGGTCATCGCCGAGGCGAAGGAGGCGCGCCTCCAGGTCGTCTCGACGCGCGGCGCGTTCCGGCAGGTGACGACGCGCGTCTTCACGGCCGGCCACCGCGACATCGAGCTCGCGACCGGCACGTCGGCCTGCGAGAAGACGGGCCAGACCGTCGCCGTGAAGATCCCGGACGACGCGGTCCCGGGGAGCGTCACGGTCCAGGCGCGCGTCGCGACGACCGCCATGCCGACCTCGATCGCGTCCACGGCCGAGGAGCCGCTCGAGAAGATGCTCCGCGAGCCGCACGGCTGCTTCGAGCAGACGACGTCGAGCAACTACCCGAACCTCGTGATCCTCGAGACGCTGAGGACGCGCGG
This sequence comes from uncultured Planctomycetota bacterium, assembly GCA_964648345.1. GTDB lineage: Bacteria > Planctomycetota > J058 > J058 > JACQDU01 > CAZYLP01. Next base: position 13,059 of record CAZYLP010000045.1, on the reverse strand, counting down.
CTCCGACCCGAAGACGCTCGAGCGGGCGACGGTCTTCGCACGCCAGGGCTTCGAGCGGATCCTCCAGTTCCAGGACGGCGCGGGCGGCTTCTCGCTCTGGGACAACAAGCACGACCCGCAGCCGCACTACACGGCCCTCGCCGTTCTCCAGCTCTCCCAGTACGCACGCCTCTTCCAGGGGAAGGGCTCGTTCCAGATGCGGAAGGCCCTCGCCTGGCTCGAGCGCCGCGGCTCGGCCGTGGACCCGACCATGGGCCTCTACGTCGGCTTCGCCGCCGCGGAGGCGGGCCACGTCTGGCCGGGCCTCGCGCCGCTCCTCGACCGGAAGCCGGCTTCCAGCTACGAGCACGCGCTCCTCGCGAACATCGCCGCGACCTGGACCGGCACGTGGCCCGCGAAGACGCCGCAAGGGAAGGTCCTCGCCGGCTCCCTGGCCGCGCTCGAGCACGCGCAGGACGGCAAGACGGGCGCGATCGCGAGCGAAGGCAAGGGCGTCATGCACAGCCACGGCGACGGCTTCACCGTCGAGACGACGGCCCTCGCGGCGCTCGCGTTCGCGCGCACCGGGAAGGCGGCGCCCGCGTTCGCGACCATGCACTACCTCCACGGCGCGCGGACCCCGTGGGGCGGCTGGGGCGGCACCCAGGCGACGGCGCTCGCGATCCGCGCGCTCGCGGGCTGGACGCCGACGACGACGCCGAAGCCCGAGGCGCCGGTCCTCATCGCGTTCACCGCGAACGGCCGCACGTTCTCCGCGCCGGTCGGCGAGCGCGGGCGGCCGCTCCGCGTCGAGAAGCCCCTCGACGCGAAGCCGGGCTCGACCGTGACGCTCGGCCTCGACTTCAAGACGGAGGACGCGCTCTCCTACGGGATCGGGTGCCGCTACCGGGTCTCGAAGCCCGTGTCCTCGAAGAACGCCGCCTACGCCATCGAGACGAGCGTGCCGAACCAGATCGTCTCGGGCTCCGACGACGCGTGGATCAGGGTCTCGCTCCGGAAGCTCGCGAAGGTCGAGGGCCAGGTCGTCGCGAAGATCGCGCTCCCGGGCGGGTGCGAGCCGACGGGCGACATCGAGAAGGCCGCGGGCTGCGCGAGCCACGAGGTCGCGGACGGCTACCTCGTCCTCTACTGGGAGACGCAGCCCGAGTCGCAGACCTTCACGATCGGGCTCACGGGCGCGGCGCCCGGGAGCTACCTGACCGGCCCGTCGGTGATCTACCCGTACTACCAGGCCGGCCGCGAGGCCTACGCTCCGGGCGTCGAGACGCGCGTGATCGGCGCGTACAGCCTCCAGGGCGGCGGAGCGCTGCTGCGCGGAGGGAAGTAAACTCCGGCGGAGTGGACGCGCGCGACCTGCGGGACGGATACGACCGGAGCGCCGCGCGCTACGAGGAGCGATTCCTCGAGCTGCAACGTCCGAAGCTCGACGCCGTCCTCGCGCGCGTCGCGCCCGACGGACGGCTCCCGGGCCGCGTGCTCGACGTGGGCTGCGGCACGGGCGCGCTGGCGGCGCGCGTGCCGCACGCGGTCGGCCGCGCCGTCATCGGAGTGGACGTCTCGCTCGAGATGCTCAAGCGCGGGCGCGGCGCGCGGGTCCAGGGCGACCTCCACGCGCTCCCTCTCCGCGACGCGAGCTTCGACGTGGCCTTCGCGATCACGTCTCTCCTCGGCGACCTCACGCGCGCCCTCGTCGAGCTCCACCGGGTCCTGCGTCCCGGAGCGACGCTCGCTCTGACGCTCCTCCACGAAGACGTTCCTCGGGACTTCGAGCGCGAGCTCCGCGCCACGGGCTTCGTGCTCCGCGAGCGGTTCGAGTGCGGACAGGACACCGGCTTCATCTCATCGCGTCGCTGATCGCGCGCACACTCCGCGAACCAGACGTGGATGAGAACTCCGTTTTCAACGCCGAAGCCGCTGAATGTAGGCCGCTGCGAGAGGCCGCCGATCTTCGATCGGGGCCTCTCGCAGCGACCGACCGCGGTCGCCTAGAAAGCACCTCGCGGTTGAATCGCCAACCGAGGTCGGTCGCGCCGAGAGCGCCGAGACGTAGTCTCGGCGGCTCTCGGCGCGTCCTGTTTCGGCGCCTTCGGCGTTGGCGCTCCCACCGTCCGATCATCAGCAACTGACGGATTCAATCGGCTCGCGGAAGTCGCTCCGACAGACGGTCGAAGCCGAACTTCTCTTTGAGGATCTTCCGCCCCGCCTCGGTGGTGCCCTTGTACTCGATCGCCGCGAGGTCGAGCTTCACGGGCGCGTTCGTCTTGAGCGTCGCGAGCTGGAGCGCGCGCCGCGCGGACGCCTCGTGCTCGGCGAGCTTCGCCTTGATCGTCGCCGCCCCGCGCAGGCCCTTCACGGCGAGGACGCCGTCCAGGTTCCTGTAGATCTCGTCGATCGAGCCGAGCGCGTTCACGAGCGTGGCCGCGGTCTTCTTGCCGATCCCGGGGACGCCCTCGATCGCGTCCACGGAGTCGCCCGCGAGCGCGAGGAAGTCGGCCGTCCGCTCGGCCGCGACGCCGAGGACCTGGTTCGCCTCCGCGTGCGGGATCATGCGGTCGCGCGCGAGGTCGTACATCGCATCGCCCGGCTGGAGGACCTGGAGGAGGTCCTTGTCGATCGCGACGATCGTCACGTGCTGGCCCTGCTCGCGCGCCTGCTTCGCGTGCGTGGCGATCACGTCGTCGGCCTCCCAGCCCTTCGCGATCGAGGAGGCGAAGCCCGCGGCCGACAGCGCCTCCTCGAGGTGGACGCACTGGACCTCGAGCCCCTCGGGGAACGTGCGCCGCTCGGCCTTGTAAGCCGCGTCGAGCGCGATCCGCTCGTCGTCCGCGGCGACGTCGTCGAGGACGTTCAGGATGTGCTTCGCGCCCTTCTCCTTCACGTACTTCGCGAGCGTCCCGAGGAGGCCGTAGAGCGCGTTCGCGGGCTCCTTGGTGCCCGGGCGCACGACCGTCGGCGGGATCGAGACGAAGGCGCGGAACAGGTACGTCGAGGTGTCGACGAGGTGGACCGTCACGCGCGCATCCTCATGCGAGGCCGTCCTCCGGGGGCGGCTCGTTGCGGGCGAGGAGGAACTCCGCGCGGCCGCGGTCGAGCTCGGCGACGACCACGCCGCGGAGCTGCTCGAGCTCGCGGAGCTTCTCGGGCGCGAGGCGCGAGCGCTGCGCGCGACGGCGCCGCCGTCGCGCGCGCGCCTTCCACGCCTCGATGACCTCGAGGGCGATGATCCCCGAGATCGGGAGCGTGAGCGCGAGGAGGACGCCCGGGAGCACGCCCAGGAAGTGCGCGAAGAGGAAGCCCTCGCCCACGTAGAGCGCGAGGTAGACGAACGTGCCGACGATGAGCTTGATCGTCGAGATGAACGTCTCGTCCTTCACGAGCGCGGCCGCCACGATCCGCGGGAGCTGGTAGGGGAGCCAGTGGTGGAGGATCCCCCAGAGCGCGATCGGAATGCCCGCGAGGAGCGCCACGTCCTGGCCGGGCGTCGTCCGCGCGTTCATCGGCCGGACGGCCGCGTCGTCCACTCCCTGCTGGATGAGGGCCGTGCGGTAGCGGTCGATCTTCTCCTTCACGTCCTTCAGGCGCTCGGGCGACGACTTCGCGTACGCGTTCACGGCGAGCGCGATCGCCGGCGCCGCCGCGAGGCGGCCGCCGACCGCGGGCGCGACGGTGTGGCCGTAGAGCTCGTCCACCTCCTTCACGAACCACGCGAGCGAGTTGTCCTCGACGTGGACGACGCTCGGCTCGAGGGCGTCGCGGACCGCGCTCGTGAGCGCGCGGACGGCGCCCTGCTGATCGGGCATGGCCGCGTACGGCGCGACGGGGATCCCGGGCAGGAAGCGGACGCGGGCGCGCGAGCGGAAGCTCGTCGGGTCGTCGTAGCGCACGCTCGCGGGGACGACCTGGACGCCCTCCGAGCCCGGGGCCCGGCGAGCCTGCGCGCCGAGCGCGATGCGCGCGACGCCCGTCTTGAGGGGGAGGAGCTGCGGGACCTGCTCGCTCGTCCCCTCGGGGAAGATGAGGACCGCGCCGCCGTGGGCGACCGTCTCCTCGCAGACGGCGAGCGACTGCGCGTTCTTGTCCTGCGCGCTCGCCTCGAGGGAGGCACCCTCGCGGTCCTTGCGCCGCTCGACGGGCACGGCGCCGAGCGAGCTCAGGAACCAGCGGAGGAGCGGGTTCTTGAAGAGGCCCGCCTTCGCGACGAAGTGGACGCGGCGAGGGATGCGCGTCGCGACGAGCGCCACGTCCATGAAGGCGTTCGGGTGCGTCGCGGCGATGACGATCGGGCCCGGCGGGACGTCCTCCTCGCCCTCGAGCTCGATGCGCGAGAAGTAGACCGCGAGCGCGACGCGGACGAGAGAGCGAAGGAGCCAGTAGATCGCGGAGCTCATCGAGCGCGCGCATTATCACCTGCGCTCCCGCGGCGCGCGCGGCCCTCAGCGCGCGCGGGGTTTGCCCCAGGTCGTCCCGGTCGCGGTGCCGTAGCCGGTGAGCTCGTAGCCGTACGTCTTCCGCGCGAAGCCCGTCCCGGCGGCGGCGTCCACGTGGACGCGGCGCGCGGAGACGAGGCCCGAGCCCTTCACGTCGGGAGAGAGGGTGAAGACGAGGGTCCGCATCTGGCAGGCGTCCGACATCCAGTCGCAGGAGACGAACGTCACCTTCTTGACGGTCTGCTCCTTCGCGCCGACCTTCTGCCGGACGTCCTCGATCCGGCACGCCTGCTTCGAGCCCTTGAAGACGCCGAGGCCGAAGAAGACCGAGACGAGCGGCGCCTTCCTCGCGGCGAGCTCGTGCTTGCCGTCGGGCGTGGTGAGCACGACCTTGTCGCCCGTCACGGAGTCGATCGTCCACGTCCCGGCGCGCGAGCCCGAATAGGAGGCCCAGTCGCCGGCCGCCGCCGCCTCGAAGGGCGCGAAGGGCAGGCACACGTCCAGGTAGGGACAGTGCGGCGTCGTGTCGTAGTCCACGGCCGGCGCCGCGGCGCCCCAGTCCGTCCCGTCCTTCGAGCCGTAGCCCGTGAGCGTGGCCTCCTCGACGAAGCGAGCGCCCTTCTCCTTGGACGGCCTGACCTCGCGCTCGATCCGGTAGGCCACGATCGTCGACGCCTTCACCTCCTTCGAGAACCAGACGTCCACCTGGCTCCGGAAGACGGGCTCGGTCTTCGTCGCGTAGGAGAGCGTGACGCGCTTGCACGCGAAGTCGGTCTTGCCGACGGTGCGCTTCTCGTCCTGGATCTTCTTCGTGGGCTCGGCCCCCTTCGGGCAGCGGAACCGGAAGTGTTCCTCGACGGTCTCGCGCGCCTTCGCGGTCGTGTAGATCACGCTGCGGTTGTAGCGCGTCTGCCCCCAGACCCTCGTGACCTCGGTGCCGGGTCCGTTGCCAAAGTCCTCGGGCGCGGCAGTGCGGTAGACGAGGGGCTCGCCGACGCGCATGCCGTCCACGTCGTAGGTGACGGCGTACGCCGCCCAATCACCCGTGCGGAGCGAGGCGCGGTGGTCGAACGGGAAGTCGATCGACGCGGGCACCTTGTCGTCGCCACGCGCGCTCGCGCCGAGAGCGGCCACGGAGGCGAGAACCACCACGAGCGGAGCACGCTTCACGGATCCCTCCACTTCGTCCCCGAGAGGACGCGGGAGACGTGTGCGACGCCCGTGCCTCCGCGCGCGGCCTTGGCGCGCAACGAGCGCGGCGGACCGCTCGTCTCATCTTTTCGACTGCCTTTCACGCGAACGGACGGTCGGCCGTCTCGGGCCGCGTCCGTGCACGCACATCGCGAGGATCCCCTGACGGGTGGCGGCTATCCCCTGACGGGTGGTGCGCCCGACCGCGTGAAGGTCTCGACCGCCTGCCAGAGGACGCCGAGGGCCGCGACGATCGCGCCGTAGGTCGCGGGTGGCGCGGAGGGTGAGAAGAGAGCGCCCGCGATCATGAGCACGAAGCCCGCCGAGACCACGGAGAGCCAGACGTGCTCGGTGTCCTCGAGGACGGGCCGTTGCGGTGGAGGGAGCGGATCCTTCATGTGAGCGAGCTCCTCATGTGATCGAGGCTCCGCAGTGGTAACAGAACGGGAGGCCGTCCGCTCCCTCGAGCGTCTGCGCGCACGACGGACACTGGCGCGTGGGGCCCGTCGGGTCGCGGAGGTCCTCGGGGGCCGGGCGCGTCGAGGAGACCGGCATGTTCAGCACCTGCTGCAGGACCTCGACGCCGTGGACCGGGGAGCGTGTCGCGGCGTACGGCAAGGGCATCTCCGCGGGCACCTCCGGGGGCGCCTCCGGCGACACCGTCCGTTCCAGCCGGCTGAGCGCCGCCATCGAGATGCCCGCGAGGAGGAGCACGCCCTCCGGTGAGGAAGATGAAGGGGCCCGCGATCGTGCCCGCCATCGCGATGCCGGTGCCGAGCGCCATGAGAGCGCAGCCGCCGACGACGACCCGAGCCGCGGACAGCTCGAACGGCGGGCGCTGCACGGCCGGGTCGAGGAGGGCGGCGTGCACCTCGGTGCCGCCCTCGACGCGCGCGACCGCCCGGTCGCAGCCGAGCGAGGAGCAGCCCTTGTTCTCGGCGAAGCACTCCGCGTGGTGAGGAGTGCCGCACCCGGCGCACGTCACGCGCTCGTCCGCCACGGCGTCCGGCATGGCCGCCGAGAAGTCCTCGTGGCAGTAAGGGCACCGCTCGTGAGAGCCGGCTCGCTCGCGCGCGTGAACGGCGTCGGTCACGCCAGCGCTCCGCCGCAGTGGTAGCAGAACGCGCTCGGCTCCTCCCCGGCCGCGGGAGCGTCGAGCTTCTCGCCGCACGACGGACACTTCTCGGGCATCGTCGCCGGCGCCTTGGCCTCGGACGCTTCTCCTTCGCGCGCGGGCTCCTCCGCATCGATCCGGTGCTTCATCGCGTCGAACGGGTTGCCCATGGGGTTCCCGAACATGCCCGGGAACACGATCGGCTCGGGGGCCTCGAGCGCCTGCGTGCGGCCTTCGCTCGTGCCGAGGTTCACGATCACGGCCGCGATCCCGAGGCCGAAGGCGATCCCGCCGACGAGGCCCCAGGCGGCGCCGAAGAGCGCGCCGTAGTAGTCGGCAGACGCGATCGAGCCCGGGTCGACGAGACCTCTGCCATGAAACCGGGGCCCTCCGAGCAGGGAGGCCAGGAGCGCTCCGAGGAGGAGACCGAGGGTCGCTCCGATCACGAGCCCGCGCTTGTAGACCATGCCGCGATCGAGTGTCTTCACGTCCCTCGAGTATTACCCGCCGATGCGGAAACGGAAGATGTAGTAGAGCGCGGCGACCCCGTCCCAGGCGCCGATCTTCTTCCCCTCCTCGTAGCTGCGGCCCGAGTAGGAGATCGGCACCTCGTAGAGCTTGTAGCGCCCCCGCGCGAGCTTGGCGGTGATCTCGGGCTCGATCTCGAACCGCCGCGCGCGGAGGTTGAGCGCGATCGCCACGTCCCGGCGGAGGGCCTTGTAGCCGACCTCCATGTCCGTGAGGTTGTAGTTCGTCACGATGTTCGAGAGGAGCGTCAGGAAGCGGTTGATGACGTAGTGCCAGAAGTAGAGGACCCGGTGGGGTCCCCCGAGGAAGCGGCTCCCGAAGACGGCGTCGGCGCGTCCGTCCACGAGGGGCGCGAGGAGGAGCGGGTAGTCCTTCGGGTCGTACTCGAGGTCGCCGTCCTGGATGATGACGACGTCGCCCTTCGCGTGAGAGAGCGCCGTGCGGACGGCGCTCCCCTTGCCCGCGTTCTTCTCGTGCTTGATGAGGGTGAGCCTCGCCTCGGGGTGGTCGCGCTGGAAGCGCTCGACCTCGGCGATCGTCGCGTCCTTGCTGCCGTCGTCGCAGACGACGATGTCGCGCTCGAGGCCCTCGACCGGCGCCGCGGCGACGCGCTTCAGGATCTCGTAGGCGGTCGGCTGCTCGTTGTAGATCGGCACGAGGACCGTGAGCGTCTTCGGCGTGGGCCGGAGCGTCGGCCCCTTGTGCAGGGGCGCCGGGGTCTCGGGCGCGGAGCTCGGAGGCGAGTCGGTCACCGTCTCTCCGTGAGGTCGTAGACGAGCCAAGTGTAAAGGATCGAGCCGTTTCTCGCTGGACGCGTCTCCGTGAAGACGAGCGGCGCAGGGAGGCCGGCGCCGGCGAGCGCGCTCGTGACGGGGGCCGGCGGCTCGCCGCGCGTGCGGACGTAGACGGCCAGGAAGCGCGCGCCCGCGCCCCGCGCGTGACTCGCCACGGAGGCGGCGTCGCCGCGCGGCATCTCGAGGAGGCGCGCGCCGGCGAGGTGGGCGAGCGGGCGCGCGTCGCTGCCGCAGAGGACGAGCTCGCGGCCCGGTTCGCGCTTCTCGCGGAGGGCGGCCGCGACGTCGCGCGTGAGCTTCGTCTTCACGACGCTCGACGCGTCGCGCGTCTTGACGAGGAGGACGGCGACGGCCGCGCCGAGGAGGAGCGTGCGCGCCCTCCTCGAAGCCGCGAACGGCGCGAGGGCGACGCCGCTCCAGAGAGCGAGCACGATCGCGTCCGCCGACGCGTGGTTCGGGTTGAAGTGCCGCTCGTTGGCCTTGAGGAGCATGTGCGCGCCGAGGAGAGCGAGGAGGACGAGCACGGAGGGCGCTCGCTGCCCGCGCGCCGTGAGGGCGAGCCCGGCCGCTCCCAGGACGACGAGGAGCCAGTGAGCGGACTCGCCGCTCCTCCGGATGACGTAGAGCGCGCTCGCCGCGAGGCCGGTCTCCCCGGGGTCGGGCATCTCCTCGGCGCGCGCGATGATCGCGCCGAGGTCGTCGGCCGCGCGCGGCGCCGGCGGCGGCGCGTGAGGGTCGCGCATGCCGACGAGGTGCCGCTCGTCCTTCTTGAGCGTCAAGCGCCACTCGCCCGTCGCGTCGTGGAGCGCGAGCACGTAGGGCACCGCGGCGACCGCGAAGCCCGCGACGACGAGGAGCGGCGCGAGCACCCGACCCGCGCCCCGGAAGGGCGCGTTCGCTCGAACGCTCGCGAAGACGAGACCCGCGAAGAGGCCCGCCGCGATCACGAGCCCGTCGGGCCGCGCGAGGTACGCGACCCCGGCCGCGAGCCCGGCCGCGAAGGCCGCGGGGAGCGACCCGAGCGCCAACGCCCGCGCGCTCGCCGCGAGCGCGGCCGCGAGCGCGGCGTGAGAGAGCGGGTAGGACCAGACGACCGCCGCGCTCCGCGCGAGGGCGGGGTGGACGGCGACGAGGAGGCCGGCGGCCAGAGCCGCGAACCGGGGGCTCCTGGTCGCGAGTCTCCCCGCCGCGAGGGCCGTGAAGAAGGCCGCGAGGCACCCCGCGACGACCGAGACGACGAGGCCGCACGTCTCGTCGGCCTCCCGCCCGAGGAGCGCGGCGACGGAGGCGGCGAGCGCGCCTCCGAGCGGGTGGAAGCGGCGGAGGAGGGCGGCGCGGAGGTCTCCGTGCTGGAGGTCGCGCGCGATCTCGATGTCGAAGACTCCGTCGGGCGGGAGCTCCGGTCCCTGGAGGAGGACCGCTCCGCGCACGGCGAGGGCGACGAGGGCGGAGAGGAGGGCAGGGCCCCCCCCCCACCCCCGCCCCGCGGAGCGGGGGGGGGATCGGGGGGGGGCCCGGCCCGATCACGCTTTCGCCCATCGGTCCATCTTCGTCCGGGCTCGCTCGAGCACGAGCCGCGTGAAGGCCTCCGCGTCCGACTCGAAGCTCGCCGCGTCGAGGTACGCCTGCACGATCGCTTGCCGCCGGCGCTCGGGGACACCGAGCCGCTCCGCGTACGCGACGAGCGCCCCCAGGTCGCGCGCCCGCGAGCGCCGGGTCGGGAGTCTCGTCGTCACCTTCGCGGCGTCGAGGTCGATGACGGTGATCCCCTCCTTCGCGACGATGAGGTTCGCCGGCTTGAAGTCGCCGTGGACGACGTGCGCCGCGTGGAGGTCCGCGCAGATCGCCGCCGCGATGAGGCCCTCCTTCGCCACGTCGAGCGGCCGCCCCGTCACGAAGCGCGCGACGAACCAGGCGCGGTCGCCCTTCTCCACGCACGCGAGAGGTTCGGGCGTGAGGACGGAGGCGTCCCGGAGGGCGCGCGCCGCGTCCCACGCTCTCCGCGCCCGGCTCGCGACGACGAGGCGCGCGATCGGGCCGCGGCGCTTCGTCTCCTTGACGACGGCGTCCGACTCCGCGTCCCACGGGACGCGCTTCGTGCCGCGGCCGAGCGGCGTGCCCTCCGCCGCGATCGCCTTGCGCGCGTCAGGCATGCCTGCGCTCAGGCATTGCGGGGGCCGTAGACGACCTTCTCGCCCGTCCCGGCGCGCTCCTTCTTCACGTGCACGAGCTCCCAGAGCTTCGCGTACTTCAAGAAGACGAAGAACGCGCCGAGCGCCGCCACGATGAACCCGCGCCAGCCGTCGAGGAAGCCGAGGCGGAGGAAGAACATCTTCGTGAACTTCCACGGCGGCCCGAGGAGGAGCTGGACCGTGATGAAGCTCTGCCCGCGCGCGAGCTTCTCCTTCGCCGAGATCGTGGAGAAGAAGTCGATCGACTTCGTGACGTGGTGGCTCACGTCGCGATACGAGAGGTGCTCGAGGTCGGCGTCGAGCGAGCCCGTCGGTCCGTCAACCTGCACGTGGTCGTGAGGGTTCACACCGCCCCACCGGCCCTTCCGGCGGTCGAAGAGGCGGACCTTGGCGTCGGGGTACCAGCCCCCGTGCCTGATCCAGCGGCCCAGGTAGATGTTGCGCCGGTTGACCTCGTAGCCCGCGCAGGGCGGGTCGTTCGCCGTGACCTCGAGGACGGCCGCCTTGAGCTCGGGCGTCACGCGCTCGTCCGCGTCCACGCAGAGGACCCAGTCGTTCTTCGCGAGCGAGACCGCGTGGTTCTTCTGGTCGATGTGGCCCATCCAGTCGTGCTCGACGACCCGGGCGCCGAGCGCCGCCGCGAGCTCGCGCGTGCGGTCCTTCGAGTGCGAGTCCACGACGACGACCTCGTCGCAGAACTGGAGGGAGCGGACGCAGTCCTCGATGTTCGCTTCCTCGTTGCCGGCGATCACGCACGCGCTCACACGCGGCATGCTTCACCCTTCGGGCTGCGCGCCGCGCGATAGGTCGCGGCGAGCGCGCGCGCGCTCCGCGCCCACGTGAACCCGGCCACGCGCGCGCGGCCGCGCGCGACGAGAGCGTCCGCGGCGGCGCGGTCCTCGACGACCGAGACGAGGTGGCGCGCGAGCCCCTCCACGTCATCGGCGTCGGCGTGGAGGGCGGCTCCGCCCGCGACCTCGACGAGCGAACCGTCGCGGGATGCGACCACGGGTGTCCCGGCCGCGAACGCCTCGAGGAGCGGGAGCCCGAAGCCCTCGGAGCGCGACGGGAAGAGGAGCGCGCGCGCCGCCGTCAGCTTCGCGCGGAGCTCGTCGTCCGCGATCCAGCCCATGTGCCGCGCGAAGCTCGAGCGGCGGAGCTCGTCGTGGACGGCCTCCGCTCCGTGGCCGTCCGGCCCGACGAGGATGAGCTCGAGCCCCTTCACCGCCGCCGAGAGCTCTCTCGCGCGCGCGAACGCGCGGAGCGCGCCGAGCGTGTTCTTCCGCGCGGAGAGCTCGCCGAGGACGAGGACGTGGCCCGGCTCACGGCCCCTCGACTCGCTGGGCTCGCGCGGGGCACTCGGGATGATGCGCGGGGCCAGCGGCACGACGTCGATCCGCTCCGCGGGGAAGCGGAGCTCGCGGATCACGTCCTGCTTGACGGCCTCCGTGTAGACGACGAGCCGGTCCGCGCGCCGGACGGCGTCCTCCCAGTGGCGCGCGCGCGTCGAGCGGAAGCTCTCCTCCGCGAAGCGCGCGTCCTTGCGCACGGAGAGGTCGTGGATCGTCGCGACGAGCGCCGGCCCTCGGAGGCGCGGGAGCCGCGCGTCGGGCCCGTGGATCACGTCGAGCCTCCGCGCGAGGAGGACCGAGAAGCGCGGGTGGAAGAGGTGCGCCCCGTCGAGGAAGGTCGAGCGCCGCTTCACGCGCGAGAGCCGGTAGAGGACCTCGAGCGTCACGCCCTCGCTCGCGGGCAGCGCGCGGAGGGCGAGCGCGAGCGAGCGGATCGCGACCGCGACCCCCGTGGGCTTCTTGACCGCCGCCGCGGAGGCGTCGAGGCCGACCCGGAGCATGCCCGCGATCTTACGACGCCTCCCGCCCCTATTCAGCAACCTTGGCGATCGGGCGGTAGACGTACCAGCTCCCGCTCGTGATCGTCGAGAGGTCGAACGCGAAGACGTGGATGCTCCGGTTCTTGCCCCAGTTCTGGTGGAAGCAGGTGAGCTTGAGGCCCTCGACCTGCTTGACCACGGCCACGTGCCACGGAGCGGTGTGCCAGTTCTTCGCCTTGACCGCCTTCAGGATGAGGACGTCGCCCGGGAGGACGGTCTCCTTCTTCCCGAGGAGGCGCCCGAAGACGTAGCCCGAGCACGCCGCCATGTCCGCGTCGCTCTCGCGGAGGGCCTCGTGGGCCACGTCCCAGCACTCTCCGCGGTCGATCGACTTGCCGAGGCGCTCCGCGCACCACTTGACGACGGCCGCGTTGAGCGCGCCCTGCGCCTTCTCCTGCTTCTCGACGCGCTTCGGCGCCGCCTCGAGCGCCGCCGCGAGCTTCGTCGCGAGCTCGCCCGCGGGGAGCTGCTTCACGCGCCCCTGGAGCGTCGAGACGACCCGGTTCATCTGCTTGCGGTCCGGGTGCGCGACGCACCGCTCGAGGAGGGCCGCTCCCTGCTCGCAGACGGCCGTGTTCTCGCTCTCGCCCTCGGCGCTCTTCGCGGCCCGCGAGAGCGTGTCGGCACACTCCGCGAGCGCGTCGATCTCGAAGCTCTCGGCCATGGTCTCGACGGCCGCGAACGCCGTCGCGAGGTCTCCGTTCGCGGCGGCCATGTCCCTCGCCGCATCGAGGAGCGCGTAGCGCCGCCCGGGGTCGCTCTCGGCCCTCGCCATGTCGGCGAGGTTCTTCGCGACCTTGACGCGCGCGGGCCGGTCCTTCTGGTCCTGGTCGCGCGCCTTCTTCTCGACGTCGGCCGCGAGCTTCTTGAGCTCGGCGGCCGAGGGCGGCGGCTTACGGTCGAGCGGCGCCTTGTCCACGGC
>CAZYLP010000044.1:15713-19630 GCA_964648345.1 uncultured Planctomycetota bacterium | reverse complement strand
GCGTACAAGCTGAGAACAACGCCAGGAGCGCAAGGAACAGCGGTCTCGAGCCTCGTGACTCCGCCGGCCCCGCCCGAGGAGGAGGCGGAGGAGGGGCTCGACAAGACGATCCAGATCTCACCGAACAGGAAGTCCCAGGCGGCGGTCCCGGCGCTCGCGCTGCGGCGCTCGAAGGACTACCCGCTCGAGGCCGCGACGGTCACGATCGGCCGGCAGCGCGGGAACGACATCGTCCTCGAGCACCCGCAGATCTCGAGCCTCCACGCGCAGATCACCCAGGAGAACGGGCGGCACGTCCTCATCGACCGGAAGAGCGCGAACGGGACGTTCGTCGGCACCGAGCGCGTCTCGAAGCGGCCGCTCTCGCCCGACGACCTCATCCACATCGGGCCCTACACGCTCGTCTACCTGGGGAAGAAGCTCCGCGTCTACGGCGAGCAGTCGGCGAGCACGATCGACATCGTCCACGTGACGAAGGAGGTGGGCGGCGGCCTCAAGCTCCTCGACGATGTGACGCTCAGGATCGACGCCGGCGAGCTCGTCGGCCTGATCGGTCCCAGCGGCGCCGGCAAGTCGACGCTCCTCGGCGTGCTCAACGGCCTCAAGCGCGCGACGAGCGGCCGCGTCCTCGTGAACGGGATCGACCTCGTCCAGAACTACGACTCGCTCAAGTCGTTCATGGGCTTCGTGCCGCAGGACGACATCATCCACACCGAGCTCACGCCCGACCGGACGCTCCACTACGTCTCGCTCATGCGGCTCCCGGCCGACTCGACGCGCGAGGAGCGCAGGAAGCGGATCGACGAGGTCGTCCAGCTCCTCGAGCTCGAGGAGCGGCGGAAGATCCCGATCCACCGCCTCTCGGGCGGTCAGCGGAAGCGCGTCTCGATCGGCGTCGAGCTCATGACGGAGCCCCAGCTCATCTTCCTCGACGAGCCGACGGCCGGCCTCGACCCGGCCCTCGAGTCGAAGATGATGGTCCTCTTCAAGGAGCTCGCGAGCCGCGGCAAGACGGTGCTCGTCACGACGCACCTCATGGAGAACGTCCACCTCTTCGACAAGCTCCTCATCATGATGAAGGGGAAGCTCGCCTTCTACGGGACGCCCGACGAGACGCTCAAGCACTTCGGGATCTCGGACGTGCGGCACCTCTACCAGACGCTCGCGACGAAGGACCCCGAGGAGTGGCGGAAGCGCTTCGAGGTCACGGCGTGCCACGCGAAGCACGTCAAGGCGGTGGACGCGAACGTGAAGGCGGCGTCGGGCGCGAGCGCGTCCGTGCTGAGGAGCCGCGCGGGACTCCTCCAGCCCTTCCGGCAGCTCTCGATCCTCGCGCGGCGGCAGCTCGAGATCCTCCTCCGCGACCCGAGGAACACGCTCCTCCTCCTCCTCCAGGCGCCGATCGTCGCGTTCTTCATCGCGCTCGCCATGGACACCGCGGGCCTGATCACCTTCATGCTCGCGCTCTCGTCGATATGGTTCGGGACGACGAACGCCGCGAAGGAGATCGTGAAGGAGCTCGCGATCTACAAGCGCGAGCGCATGGTGAACCTGGGGATCCTGCCCTACGTCTCGTCGAAGGCCCTGGTGCTCGGGCTCCTCGCGATCATCCAGTGCGCGCTCCTCGTCCTCGTGGTGGGCGCGTTCCGGCACGTGCCCGGCGACCCGCTCCTCATCTACGGGACGCTCCTCCTCTCCTCTCTGTCCGGCGTCGCCACCGGGCTCGCGATCTCGGCCTTCGTGAACACGACGGACAAGGCGTCGGCGCTCGTCCCGCTCATCCTCATCCCGCAGGTCCTCTTCGCGGGCGTCTTCACGCCGCTCACGGGCGTCACCGGCTACGTCGGCCTCGCCATGCCGACGCGCTGGTCGTACGACCTCCTGAAGCGCGTCGTCATGGTGTCGCACAAGGAGAAGGAGCCGCCCCTCCTCGACTTCGCGGAGAAGAACAAGGCCGAGAAGGACCTCATCGAGCTCGACGTCCACTCGCGCGGCGCGGTCGCGGCCATCGACTCGAAGTCCCACGTCGTCGCGGAGTCCATCGCGCGGATCGACTCGACGCGGAACGAGATGAACGGCAGCCTCGCGCGCCTGACCGAGCACGAGAAGGCCGCGCTCGAGGGCTACGACCGGTCGCGGAAGGAGATGAACGCGATCGAGAAGGAGACGGTGACGATCAACGCGGCCATGAAGCGGGGCCAGCGCGCCGCCGACGACCTCCGCTTCGACTTCGAGCAGATCCGCGCCACGCGCCCCGAGGCGCTCGCCGAGATCGTGACTCCTCGCTGGGCCGAGGAGCGGAAGGCGAAGCTCGATGAGGCGCAGCGGGACTACAACGAGATCGAGAAGTCGGTCGCCGCGATCGACAGCTCGAAGAAGCTCCTCCTCGTCGAGAGGGATGCGCTCGAGAAGCGGATCGACGAGGCGAGGAAGGTCGAGGCGGAGCTCCGCGCGGGCAAGGAGAAGCTCGAGAAGGACGGCGAGCTCCTCGTCGGCGTGGCGGCTTCTGTGCGCGACCTGGAGCAGGCGATCAAGAAGGATGCGGACCGGATTCGCAAGATCCAGGCGGAGGTCACGGAGAACCTCAAGGCCAAGAAGTACGTCCAGCTCCATCCTCGAGACACGATCCCGACGGATGCAGCGGCTCTTGGTGGGTTCTGTGTCGTGCTGGGGCTCATCACGCTCCTTCTTCAGAAGAGCAGAGATCGAGAATCCTGACGTGGAGGAGCGATCCTCTCGTCTTGGATGCACGGAAGACGCAGGGTTCGCTCATCCACGCTCCGCTGATCACATCGACTCCATTGCGTCTCCGTTTCCGTCGCTCGTGCACCGCGTCTGAATCGCTTTCCACGTCTCCCCGTCCTCGACGAAGCGGCACGCGATTCGTTCCCCCCTCCTCGGCTAGGGAAAGCGGAGAGCGGAAAGCATGTACAAGAGCGTCACCGCGCTGGTGATCGCGCTCGCGGGCGCGTTTCTCGTCCAGGGCTGCGGCAACAAGGGGGGGCGAGGCGGGCAGTACTTCTCGACGACGACGACGCCGGCGCCCATCACGAGCAAGACGCCGACGCCGCCCCCGGCCACGGCTGCGGTGTGCTCGAGCCGCTTCGTCTACACGACGGACGCGCAGACGGGCGTGATCTCGCAGTTCTCGGTCGACAAGAACACGGGCGCGCTGAAGAAGATCGGGGAGTCCGACCCGGTCGGATCGCAGATCCTCCCGGCCCAGTACGGCTCGGGCGTCCTCGTGATCGGCGGCGACTCCGCGGGACATATCTTCGCGACGAACGCGCAGTCGGGCGACGTGGCCGTCTTCAAGGTCGACCCCGAGTCGGGGGCGCTCACGAAGACGAACGAATACAACCTGCCGAAGCGGCTCCCCTCGCGCGGCGCCGTCTCGCCGGACGGGAAGTGGCTCGTCGTCCAGGCGTTCCCGATGTACGGCAACACGGGCGGCGGCTGGCTCATGACCTGCGCGATCGACGAGGCGACGGGCAACCTCGACGCGGTCAGCGAGATCGCCGTCGCCGACAACGAGAACCCGCGGGCCTTCGCCTTCGACCCCTCGAGCAAGAACCTCTACGGCGTCGGCTCGCACTCGGACACCGGGATCGGCTCGGACGCGGTCTTCCACTTCGCGATCGACGCCACGGGCAAGCTCACGCCCGTCGCGAAGACGACGATCGGGCCGCGGGCGAGCGACATCGCGGTGGACCCGAAGGGCGGCTGGATCTTCGTCCTGGGCGGCGACGGCTCGGTGACGACGCTCACGCGCGACGCGACCGGCGGGATCACGGGCGGCGGCGCGACGCCGTCCGCGGGCGGCGGCGGCTCGATGGGCCTCTCGGCCGACGGCACGCGCCTCCTCGTGACGACGGGCGCCTCGGGCTCGGAGACGATCCAGGGCTTCACCGTCGGCG
>CAZYLP010000044.1:12447-15703 GCA_964648345.1 uncultured Planctomycetota bacterium | reverse complement strand
AGGGCGGCGCGCTCACGCCGGCCGGCAAGCCCGCGACGGCGGGCCCTCAGGTCGCCGAGATCCGCTTCGACCCCTCGGGCCGCTGCGCCTTCGCGTGCGACCTCGGCGCCGACACCGTCACCGCCTTCACGCTCGACGCGAAGGGCGCGGTCACGGATGGCCTGGCGACAAAGGTCTGCTCGCCGACGACGCGTCAGGGTCAGGGCCCGACCTCGATCTGGCTCGTGAAGTGACCGGAAGCGGAGCGAGCTGACCCTCGTCGTCGTCCTCCTCCTCGCGGACGCCGAAGACCGAGTAGCGGACCCAGACGTACGCGACGGTCCCGAGCGGCACGGCGAGGAGGATGCCCCAGAAGCCGAACGCTGCCCCGAACGCGAGCACGGAGATGAGCGTCACGGGCGGCGGGAGCTTCTCCTGCTTCTCCATGAGGAGCGGGATCAGGATGTACCCCTCGACCACGTGGAGGACGAGGTAGAGGCCGATCACGAGAGCGATCTTGGTCCCGCCCATGCCGAGCGCGACGAAGAGCGGCGGGATGAGACCGACGATCGGCCCGATGTAGGGCACGACCTCGACGACGCCGCCGATCACGCCGAAGACGAGGTAGTAGTCGACTCCGATGAGCCAGAGGCCGAGCGCCCAGAGCGCCGCCATGGCGACCATGTAGATCCCGAGCGCGACGAGGTAGTTCCTGAGCGACTCGCCGATCCGGTCGAGGAGCGCGAGGCGCTCCTCGAGCGGCTCGCCGGGCAGGATGCGCGCGAGGCCCACCTTGTAACGCTCCGGGTCGAGCGCGAGGAAGATCGCGAGGAAGAAGAGCGAAACGACGTTCACGAACCCCTCGAGGAGGCGGTGCGCGAACGTCGCGACGCCCTTCACCGTCTCCTTCGCCTCGTGGGCCGTCGCCTGCTGGATGACGGGCTTCCCGTCCATGGCCGGGATCACGCCCGAGAGGACGGGGTACTTCTCGCGCGTCTTCTCGAGCCACTTCTTCGCCTGCTCGGTCTTCTGCGGGAGCGCCGAGGCGAGCTCGGAGCCCTGCTTCACGAGAGGCACGGCCATGAGCGTGACCGTCCCGGCCGTGACGACGAGGGCGATGAGCCCGGCGAGGAGCACCGCCGGCGTCCTCCCGAGCTTGAGCCACCGCATGCCCAGCCCCGCGAGGCCATCGAGCACGATCGCGAGGAGGACTCCTGTCACGGTCAGGAAGACGACGTGCTGGGCGACGTAGAGAAGAAACAGTCCTCCGACCGCGACTGCCATCGCGAACGCCAGCTTCGCCCGCGCGGACGGCTCCGGGGCGGTCTCGGCGCCTTCGTTCTCGTTCTCGTTCTCGTTCTCGTTCTCGTTCTCGTCTTCACGTGTCATGCCCCCTGCTCCCGCAGGCCTCGTTCCGCTTGGTGTCCATCCGGCGCCTCGTCCGGTTCTCGTCCGGTTTCGGGAGCCTGTTCCGGGACAGGTTGGTAACGCCGTATCCATCGCCCCTTCGACGAGACGAATTCGTTAGCTCATACATTGCAGCCACTTGACGCGCGGCGTAAGGGCTTGCGCAAGTTGGACTGTCGCTCGCTCATACACGACCTCGGGAGGACTCGAGAGAGGGAAAGTGGTCGACCTCGCGCTCAAGATCCTGCTCCACGACAAGCTCCGCTTCCTCATGACCGTCGTCGGGGTCATGTTCGCGGACGTGCTCGTGCTCGTTCAGGTGGGCCTGTTCCTCGGCCTCCTCGAGAACGCGTCGAGCACGATCGAGCGCATGGACGCCGACCTCTGGGTCATGGCGCGGAACACGAAGAACATCGAGTTCGCCCAGACCTTCCCCGAGGACTACGTGCGGCGCGTCCGGTCGGTCCCGGGCGTCGAGCGCGCGGACGCGATGATCGTGATGTACGGCCACCTCCGCCTGCCGAGCGGGACGCGCGACAACGTCCTCATCTACGCGCTCGAGGACTTCGCGAAGTGGCGCTTCCCGGCGACGGTGACGGAGGGCAACCTCCCCGAGCTCCGCCAGGGCTCGACGCTCTTCCTCGACGACTCGGCGACGCGGCGCTTCGGCGCGTTCCACGTGGGCGAGCACCGGGACGTGCTCGGCATGCGTTTCAGGATCGCGGGCCGCACCCGGGAGGCGCAGTCCTTCACCTCGACGCCGATCGCCTTCATGCCTTACCACTGCGCGCAGACGATCCTGTTCGCCGCGAAGCCGCGGACGAGCTACGTGATCGCGCGCCTCACGCCCGGCGCGAACGTCGAGGCCGCGCGCGCCGAGATCCTCCGCAAGCTCCCGACGTGCGACGTCCTCACGCAGAAGGAGTGGGCGCAGAGCTGCCGGAGCTACTGGATCGAGAAGACGGGGATCGGCCTCAACATCTTCCTCACGATCTTCCTCGGCTGTCTCGTCGGCGTCGTCGTCGTCGCGCAGACGCTCTACGCCGCGACCATGGAGCACCTCGAGGAGTTCGGCACGATCAAGGCGATCGGCGGCACGAACGCGGACATCTACCGGATCCTCGCGAAGCAGAGCATCATCGCGGCCTTCGTCGGCTTCGCGCTCAGCCTCGGCCCGGTCTTCGGGCTCAAGCACCTCGCGGGCTGCGCGGGCCTCGAGATCCAGATCACGACCGAGCTCGCGCTCGCGGTCCTCGCGGGGACGATCGTCCTCTGCATCGGCGCCGGCGCGATCTCCTTCAAGAAGATCGCGAACATCGACCCCGCCCTGGTGTTCCGTGGTTGAGCGCCGGAGAAAGGGCTCGCCCGTCCTCGAGGCGCGTCAGGTGACGAAGTCCTTCCGCGACGGCGGCGAGGAGGTCTCCGTCCTCCGCGGCGTGTCGCTCGACCTCCTCCGGGGCGAGATCGTCCTCCTCGAGGGGCCGTCGGGCTCGGGCAAGACGACGCTCCTCACGATCCTCGGCTGCCTCCTCACGCCGACCTCGGGTCGCGTCGTCGTGGACGGCCAGATCGTGGACGCGGCGCGGCCCGAGGTCCTCGCCGAGCTCCGCCGCCGGAAGCTCGGCTTCGTCTTCCAGCACTACAACCTGTTCCCGTCGCTCACGGCGCTCGAGAACGTGGCCTACGCGCTCAACGTGAAGGGCCTCTCGGGCGGTCAGGCCCGCCGCCGCGCGGAGTCGTTCCTCGACCAGGTCGGCCTCGCCGACCGGCGGAACTTCCTCCCGCGCGACCTCTCGGGCGGCCAGAAGCAGCGCGTCGCGGGGGGGGGCGGGCGCGGGGGCCCGCCCCCCGGCCGCCACGCCCCCCAGCC
>CAZYLP010000044.1:0-12437 GCA_964648345.1 uncultured Planctomycetota bacterium | reverse complement strand
GCGCGCTCGCGGGCGAGCCGGCCGTGCTCCTCGCCGACGAGCCGACCGCGAACCTGGACTCGACGGTCGGCGCCCAGGTCCTCGAGCTCCTCCGCACGCTCGCGCGGAAGGGCGAGTGCGCGCTCCTCATGGTCGCGCACGACCCGCGCGTCCGCGCTTTCTGCGACCGCATCCTCTCGATCCGCGATGGCCGGATCGCGGCGGGAGCGTACGCCTGATGCAGCGGAGCATGGCGGTCCTCAGCCTCTCGGTCCTCGCGCTCGGCGTCGCGGTGAAGCGCACGGGCGCGGTCACGGCCACGGCCGCCGCGAGCGTGCCGGCGCAGGCCCCCGGCTCGCGCCGCGTGTGGGCCGAGGGCCGCGTCGTCGCGCGTCCGGGCGCCGAGACCCACATCGCGCCCGAGATCGGCGGCCGCGTCGTCGCGTGCTCGCTCCGCGAGAAGGGGACCGTCAAGAAGGGCGAGGTCGTCTGCGAGCTCGCGAGCGACGAGCACAAGGCTGCCCTCGCCGAGGCGAAGGCCAAGATCGTCGAGGCGGACGCCGCGATCGAGCACCTCGAGGTCGAGGTCGCGCGCGCCGAGAAGATGCTCAGGGCCGAGCTCCTCTCGGCCCAGGCCGCGGCGAAGACGAAGCACGACCTCGAGCTCGCCCGCGCGCGCCGCGCGACCGCGGTCGCCGCGGCGGCGCACGCGGAGGTCCTGATCGGCCGGACGAAGGTCCTCGCCCCGATCGACGGCATGGTCATCCGCCTCCAGGTCCAGGAGGGCGAGACCGTGAGCGCGGGCATGAAGCTCGCGCGGATCGTGGACCTCACGAGCGTGCGCATCGAGGCCGAGATCGACGAGTTCGATGCGACGAGCCTCACGGTCGGCGCGCGCGCGACCGTCAGCGCCGAGGGCCACCCGACGAAGTGGACGGGCCGCGTCGAGGAGCTCCCGGACGTGATCGTCGCGCGCTCCCTCGAGCGCGAAGGGCCCGGCGAGCCGCAGGGGTCGCACGTCCTCCTCGCGAAGATCGGGATCGCCGAGAAGACGCCGCTCCGCCTCGGGCAGCGCGTCGAGCTCGACATCCAGCTCGAGGGCGACGACCAGGGCCGCGGTGAAGAAGTGGTCCCGGTCGCGGGCGCGACCACGCCGGCCGGGACGGCGACGCCCGCGGCGACCGCGATCGCGGCGCCCGAGGCTGCTCCCGCGCCCGAGGCCTCGCCGCTCCCGGCGTCGGCCTTCGGCCTCGGCCGCCGGGCGCCCGAGCCGGACGCCGGCCTCGCGGCCACGGCCTCGGCGGCGCTCACGATCGCGGGCGCGGGCTTCACGGCCTTCGCGATCTACGCCTTCCGCCGGAAGACGCAGCGCCTCGGGGCGCGGCGCCTCGTCCGCCTCGGCGGCGACGGCTCCATGCTCGACCACGACATCCTCCTCGAGCGCCACGCGACCGGCTCGGGCAAGGCGCGGGTCGCCCTCGAGACGGGCGGCGCGCTCCTCCTCCGCGCCACGGGCCCGGACGGCATCGAGGCGACGCCCGAGGGCCTCGAGGTCTCGATCGAGGGCGTGATCGTCGAGGGGACGGTCGCCCTCGTCCACGGCATGGTCATCGCGGTCGCGACGGGCGACCAGCCGGCGCGCTACGTCTACCTCGACCGCGAGGCGTCGCACTCCGAGCAGACGCGCGTCTGGGTGGACGAGGAGTCGGGCTTCCTCACGGCCGAGGGCGACTCGATCGCCGACGTGTGGCGCGAGGACGAGTTCTACGTGTTCGACGACACGAACGTGGTCGACGCCGAGGTGGAGAGCTCGTCCGCCGAGAGGAGCGATGACGCGTGACCGGGAAGCCGCTCGCGTGGCTCTTCTACGCCGCCGTCCTGCTCGACGCGTTCCTCGTCGTGTCCGGGCCGCTCCGCGCCACGGAGGCGGAGCTGATCGACCTCCGCCGCCTCGACGGCATCCACCACGAAGGGCGCGCCGCGGTCGCCGACCTCCCGCGCTTCGGCCCGCTCGCGCTCTCGGACGACGCCAGCCTCCTCGAGGACGGCGCGCTCCTCGCGCAGCCCGACGCCTCGCCGGCTTCGGTCGCCTCGCTCGGGAGCGGGCGCTGGTGCATCGTCGCGAAGCGGTCCGTCGTCTGGTCGAGCTCGGACGGCACGGACCCGCTCGCGAACGGCCGCCGCTACGAGCTCGTCGCGCGGCCGAACGGCGCGTTCGGCGGGTGGGCGATCGCCGTCTCCATGGCGGCGGCCGCCCTCGGGCTCGCGGCCTGGGCGCGGGGCGAGCTCGCCCTCACGGGCGCCTCCTCGACCTCGGTGCGCGCGCTCGTCATCGTCGTGACGCTCGCGACGCTCGGCGCGGGCCTCGCGCGGGGCTGGGACCGGATCCTCGTCGGCCCCGAGGCGCCCGCGGTCTTCGTGCCCTCGCCGGTCCGGGCGCCGCTCTACCCGTCCTTCGTCGAGGCGCTCGACGCGAAGCACGGCGAGCCGCGGACCGCGATCGCCGCCGACGAGGGCGCGACGCCGCGCCGCGACGGGGGACACCGGTTCATCCACGTCGTGCAGGCGCAGAAGGTGCTCACGGTCCTCGCGATCGTGGCGCTCATCTTCGAGCTCACCTGCGGCCTCAACGCGTGGCTGGTCGCGGCGGTGACGTACCTCGGCGTCCTCGCCGATCTCCTCCGAGCCGGGCCCGGCTCCGTGCACTTCGACGTGAACGTCGTCGGCACCGAGGGGCTCGACCACGCGCTCGCGCTGTTCTTCCTCGCGGTCACCTTCGCGTACCTGAGGAACCCGACCGGCCTGAAGGGCGCGCTCATCGCGCTCCTCCTCACGCTGCTCGTCTCGAACCGGCCCTCGAACGTCGGGCTCGTCGCCGTCTTCCCGATCCTCGCCGCGCACCATATGGGCCGCGGGGAGACGTGGCAGCGCGCCCTCACGACGACCGCGAGCCTCGTCGTCGTCTTCGCGTTCCCGCTCGCCGTCCACGTCGTCGAGGGCATGCGCGCGACCGGCCGCGTCGAGCTCGCCTGCACGCCGGGCTCGGCCGCGCTGCCGCTCGCCCTCCAGGTCGCGACGCCCGAGGACGCGCGGGTCTTCGAGGACGACCCGGCGCTCCGCGACCTCGCGCGCGCGCTCCTCGTCGAGAACCGCTCCAAGCTCGCCGTCTACGACGAGGCGACGGCCCGGCGCTGCATCGAGGCGAACCTCCGCGCGGCGATCCCCGCCTTCGCGCGGACCGTGAAGGTGCCCGAGGGGCGCACGCCCGAGGTCCACGCGGAGAGCGTCTTCCGCGAGCTCTCGGGCCGGCTGATCGCGCGGCACGGAGGCGACTACGCGCGGCTCGTCGCGGTGGACTTCGCGCTCGCGTGGCAGTGGTGGCTCCACGGCCCCATGCTCGTCGCGGTCGGCCTCGCGGTGACGCTCTACGTGCGCACGCGCGCCTACGAGCTCCTCTACGCGGCGGCCTTCGGCGCGCTCCCGCTCGTCGCCGTGGTCCCGGCGTGCGCGGTGGGCCTCCCGGGCGCGACGGACCGCGCGGGCCTCGGCTTCGCCGAGCCGGTCGCCGTCGCGATGCTCGCGGTCACTCTCTGGACGCTCGGGAAGCGCGCGTTCGAGACGGCGGGCGACGTCGCCGAGGACGATGTCGCCGAGAGCGAAGCTCTCAGCGCCCCTTGAAGTCGCCCGGGCGCTTCTGGAGGAACGCGGAGACGCCCTCCATGAAGTCCTCGGTCGTGCAGGCGCGCGCGATCGCCTGCCGCTCCTTCTCGATCTGCGTCTCGAGGCCCTCGCGGACCGCCTCGACGACGAGCTGCTTCGCGAGCCCGTAGGCGACGGTCGGGCCCGCGGCGAGCTTCTCGGCGAGGGCGCGCGCTTCGCGCACGAGCTCCTCGACGGTCGGGAAGACCTTCGTCACGAGACCGAGGCGGAGCGCCTCGTCCGCGGAGATGGTCTCGCCGGTGAGGAAGAGCTCCATGGCCTTCTTCTCGCCCACGAGCCGCGTCACGAAGTAGGTCGTCGAGCCGTCGGGGGCGAGGCCGATCTTCGTGTAGGCGAGCGTGAAGGTCGCGTCCTTCGCGGCCCAGACGATGTCGCCCGCGAGCGCGATCCCGACGCCCGCGCCGGCCGCGGGCCCGTTCACGGCGGTCACGACGGGCTTGGGCGTGCGGCGGAGGTCGGCGATCCCCGCGTGGAGGTGCATGGCCCCGCCCCGGAAGAGCGCGTCGATCGGTCCGTCGAGGCCGCCCATGGCCTTCTCGAGGAGGAATTTGAGGTCGGCCCCCGCGCAGAAGCCGCGGCCCTCGCCCGTGATGAAGATCGACCGCACGTTCGGGTCCGAGACGGCGTTCGCGGCGATCTCGCCGATCTCCATGAGGGAGACGTCGTCGAGGGCGTTCAGGCGGTCGGGCCGGTTGAAGACGACGGTCGCGACGCCCTTGTCCACGGAGTAGCGGAAGCGAGTCGGGTCCTTCATGCGTTGAGTATCTTACCGGGACTTCCCATGGCGGAGCTTCAGCTCGAGATCGAAGGGATGCGCTGCGCTTCGTGCGTGCAGACCATCGAGGGCGCGCTCGCGAAGGAGCCCGGAGTCGCGAAGGCGAGCGTGAACCTGACGCTCGCCCGCGGCCGCGTCGAGTTCGACGCCGCGAAGACGGGCGCCGAGCGGATCGTCGCCGCCGTCAAGGAAGCAGGCTTCGTCGCGCGCGCGGCGGCCGAGCTCGACGTGGCGCGTGCGCTCGAGGAGGACGTGACCGCGGCGCGGAGCGAGCGCATCCAGCTCGCGATCGCGGCGGCCGCGGCGCTCCCGCTCCTCGTCATCGAGCACGGCCTCGGCGGCGCGCACGGTCGCGCCGCGCTCCTCGCCGAAGGAGTCGCGGCCACGCTCGCGGTCCTCGTCGGCGGCTGGCCCTTCTTCGCCGGCGCGGCGCGCACGCTCGCGCGGGCCGGCGCGAACATGGACGTGCTCGTCGCTCTCGGCGCCGGAGCCGCCCTCGCCTGGAGCTGGCTCGCCGTCCTGAAGCCGGAGCTGCACGTGGGACACCACCTGAGCTTCGCGGAGGCGGCGATCCTCATCGTCTTCGTGCGCGGCGGGAAGATGCTCGAGGGCCGCGCCCGGCTCCGCGCGCGCGAAGCGCTGCGCGCTCTGGTCGCACGAGAGCCGCGCATGGCGCTCGTCCGCTCGGGTTCGGAGACGAGGAGCGTCCCGGTCGCGAAGCTCGCACCGGGCGACGAGATCGTCGTGCGCGCCGGCGAGACGGTGCCCGCGGACGGCACGATCATCGAGGGCGCCTCGAGCTTCGCCGAGAGCGTCCTCACGCGCGAGACGATCCCCGTCGACCCCGGAGCGGGCGCGGAGGCCGCGGGCGGCTCGGTGAACGTCGCGCGCGTCGTCGTGATCCGCGCGACGCGAACGGGCGAGGAGACGGCGCTCCGCCGCGTGGCGCGCCTCGTCCTCGAGGCCCAGGCCCAGAAGGCCCCGATCCAGCGCTTCGCGGACCGCGCGGCGCGGGTCTTCGTGCCGTCGGTCCTGGTCCTCGCGGTGGCGACCTTCGCGGGCTGGTGGCTCGCGGAGGCGCCCTTCGCGGTCGCCCTCGCCCGCGCGGTCGCCGTGCTCATCATCGCGTGCCCCTGCGCGCTCGGCCTCGCGACGCCCGCGGCGATCCTCGTCGGCTCGGGCGTCGGGCTGCGGCACGGGATCCTCGTCCGCGGCGCGCCCGCGCTCGAGTCGCTCGGGCGCGTCGCGACCGTGATCCTCGACAAGACGGGCACGCTCACCGCGGGGCGGCCGTCCGTCGTCGCGAGGCGCGGGTCCGAGGAGGCGATCGCGTGGGCGGCGGCGCTCGAGGCTCGCTCGACGCACCCGCTCGCGCGTGCGATCGCTGCCCTCGCGCCCGAGGGCTCGGCGCCCTCGATCTCGGGGCAGGAAGAGATCGCGGGATTCGGCGTGCGCGGCCAGGTCGCGGGCAAGGAGGTCCTCGTCGGCCGCGCCGACCTCCTCGCCGAGAAGAACGTGAAGCGCGACGATGCGCTCGCCCAGGGGCTGCCCGAGGGTGCGACGCGCGTCCACGTGGCCGTCGAGGGCGTCGAGGTCGCCGTGATCGCCCTCCGCGACGAGCCGCGGCCCGAGGCCAGGGAGGCGGTCGAGCGCTTGAAGGCGCTCGGAGTCGTGCCCGCGATCTTCTCGGGCGACCGCGCCGATGCGGTGAGCGCGGTCGCGCGCGCTCTCGGCATCGAGGACGCCCAGGGGGAGCTGAGCCCGCGCGACAAGCTCGGCGCCATCACGCGCCGGGTCTCGACGGCGCCCGACGGCCAGCTCGTCGCCATGGTCGGCGACGGGATCAACGACGCGCCCGCGCTCGCGCGCGCGGACGTCGGGATCGCGCTCGGCACGGGCACCGACGTGGCCAAGGAGGCGGGCACGGTCGTCCTCACGCGCGACGACCTGCTCGGCGTCCCGGCCGCGCTCGAGCTCGGGCGCGCGACGCTCGCGAAGATCCGGCAGAACCTGTTCCTCGCGGTCGTCTACAACGTCGTCGCGATCCCGCTCGCCGCGGGTTTGCTGTCCCGGTGGGGCGTCGAGCTCACGCCCGCCTTCGCGGGGCTGGCCATGGCCCTCTCCTCGGCGAGCGTCGTCGGGAACGCGCTCCTGCTCGGCCGGTGGCGGCCGCGCGCGCGCGTCGGCTAGCGTCGCCCACGCGCCCGAAGCGACCAGTAGAGACTCGCGAGGAAGCCGTGAAGGAGGACGCTCCCCGCCGCGCTGAAGGCGGCTCCGACAGCGAGCCCGGCGAGGCCGCCGAGGGAGGCGTGAGCGAGAGACCCGGCCGCCATGAGGACGCCGAGCGGGATCCCCATGACCCACGCCGCGACGAGGACCGTGCCGATGCTCGACCCGACGAGGGTGAAGGAGCGCTTGAAAGCCGCGATTCCGCTCAGGTTCTCGTACACGACGACCGGGACGACGAGCGCGATCCGTATGGAGAAGACCACGAGGGCGACGAGCATCACGGCCCCGGCGAGGAGACCCGCGATCAACGAGTTGAAGAGCATGCCGACGAGGAAGCCGCCGCCGTAGACGCCCGCGACGAGCCCGACAAGGACCGCGGCCTGCAGGAACTGGGTCCATGCGAGCCGGGCGACGGGCGCGACGCCGACCGCGAAGGACTCGCCGAGGCTCGGCTCCGGCGCGGAGGCGAGCGCCCGCCGGGCGAGCCCGAGGAGCCCGATCTGCGTCAGGAGGTGGACCAGGTACAACGACACGCACAGGACGAGGGTCCCGACTCCGACGACGGCGAGCGACCCGGACGAGGAGAGGGCCATGAAGGCGAACAGGCCCCCCGCGCTCGCGGCCGTCGGGAACAGCGCGAGGGGCAGTCCGCGCGGGAGCATGGCGGGGAAGCTCGCCAGCGCCGCGCCGAGGATGTCCGAGACGCCGGGCCCGACGCCGGGCGTGACATCATCCTGCGCAGCCGGGCGCGCCTTGCGCTCCGCGCAGCCGAGGCAACGGACGCCCCGGCTCGTGCGCTTGATGCACGCGGGGCACGTGAAGTCGCCGCAGCGAGCGCACGACTCGTAGGCCGTCGTCTCGGGGTGGCGCGCGCAGCGAGCGGACGTGGCGGGCTCCTCGACGCGGCGCTTCGGCTCGGGAGCGAGGAGCTCGATCGGACGCTCGATGGCCGCGGCGAAACTCGGCCGGCTCGACGTCGGCTCCATGACCGCGCGGAAGAGCTCGCTGCACTTGGTGCAGCGGTACTTCCCGGTCTTGCGGATCACGTGAACCGCGCGACAGGACGGGCAGTTGACCCTCTTCCCGACCTCGCGCGTCTTGACCGTCTTGACGCTCGTGTCCAAACGACCCCTCTCTCTCTCTGATCCCTTGTCCTGAGAGCCGTGGTTAGCTCGGGGCGTGCCGCCCGGTCTTACGGCACGATTCAGAGCGGGGAAGACCACTTGCGTCGGCGTGGGACGAACGCGTTGCCGGCCGGCGCCAGGTGCGGGAGGCGCAGCGCACCGCGTCGGAGGAGACGTCGCCTCGCGGGCACTCGCTGTATGATGGGGCGTCATGCGGCCCCTGATCCTGAAGGGCGGGACGGTCTTCGACGGCTCGGGGGCACCCGGTCTCCAGCGCGACGTCCTCGTGAAGGACGGGTCCGTCGCGGCCGTGAGCGAGACCCCGCTCGCGGTCCCGGACGCGGAGGTCATCGACGCGACCGGCTGCTGGGTCACGCCGGGATTCATCGACCTCCACACGCACTACGACGCCGAGGTCGAGCTCCTCCCCGGTCTCACCGAGTCGCTCCGGCACGGCGTGACGACGGTCGCTCTCGGGAGCTGCAGCCTCTCGCTCGCGGTCGGGACGCCCGTGAACCTCGCGGACATGTTCTGCCGCGTCGAGGCGATCCCGCGGAGCGTCGTCCTCCCGCTCCTCGAGCAGAAGAAGAGCTGGGACGGGCCCGCGAGCTACTTCGACCACCTCGACTCGCTGCCGCTCGGGCCGAACGTCGCGTCGTTCCTCGGCCACTCGACGATCCGCATGGCCGCCATGGGCGTCGAGCGCAGCTTGACGAAGAGCGTGAAGCCGACGCGCGACGAGCTCGGCCGCATGGAGAAGCTCCTCGACGAGGAGCTCGACGCGGGCTACATGGGCCTGTCGATCCAGACGCTCCCCTGGGACAAGATGGACGGCGAGGCGTTCCGCTCGCGGCCCATGCCGAGCGTCTTCGCGCGCTGGAGCGAGTACGGCGCGCTCGCGAAGATCCTGCGCCGCCGCGGCAAGGTCCTCCAGGGCGTGCCCGACCTCACGACGAAGGTGAACGTCCTCCTGTTCTTCCTGATCAGCGCGGGGATCTTCAGGCGCGCGCTCAAGACGACGATCATCTCGCTCATGGACGTGAAGTCGGACCGCATCGCGTTCCGGCTCGCGGGCGCGCTCGCGCGCTTCTTCAACCGGTTCCTCCGCGCCGACTTCAGGATGCAGGCGCTCCCCGAGGTCTTCGACCTCTGGGCCGACGGGATCGACCTCGTCGTCTTCGAGGAGTTCGGCGCCGGGACCGCGGCGCTCCACCTCCAGGACTCCGTGAAGCGGGCCGAGCTCCTCCGCGACCCCGCCTACCGCGAGCGCTTCAAGAAGGAGTGGCGGAGCCGCTTCATGCCGCGCGCGTTCCACAGGAAGCTCAAGCACTGCAAGGTGCTCGCCTGCCCGGACGCGAAGCTCGTCGGCCGCACCTTCACGGAGATCGCGACCGAGCGCGGCCTCGACGAGGTGGACCTCTTCCTCGACCTCGTCGCCGAGCACGGCGACGCGCTCCGCTGGTTCACGATCATGGGGAACGACCGGCCGCACGCGCTCGAGTGGATCGTGAACCACCCGGACATCCTGATCGGCTTCTCGGACGCGGGCGCGCACCTCCGCAACATGGCGCACTACAACTTCCCGCTCCGGCTCCTCCGGCTCGCGCGCGACTCGAAGTGCATGACGATCGAGCGCGCCGTGCACCGGCTCACCGCCGAGATCGCGGACTGGCTCGGTCTCGACGCGGGGCGGCTCGCCGCGGGCAAGCGCGCCGACCTCGTCGTCGTGGACCCGGCCGGCCTCGACGCGTCGCTCGAGGAGGTCCACGAGGAGCCCATGCCCGGCTTCGGCCTCGCACGCCTCGTGCGGCGGAACGACCGGGCCGTGCGCGCCGTGCTCGTGAACGGGCGCGTCGCCTGGCGCGATGCCGCCGCGGCGCCGGGCCTCGGCAGCGAGCGCGGGTTCGGGCGGCTCCTGCGCGCGCGCTGAGGGCCGCCGTTCAGTCCTCGTCGTACCCCGGGACCCGCGCGCCCGTCGCGACGCCGTAGGCCGCCGCGGTGAGGAGGCCGCTCACGTAGGCGGAGAGGACGATGCCCACGATCGGCATGATCACGAAGATCGCGTTCCGGTACGCGAAGCCGCGCTCGAACTGTGCGAGGCCGCTCCACTGGGGGAGCGTCGCGAGGACGACGGCGTCGGGGACGAACCGAGCGATGAGGAGAAACCCGAGGCGGCCCTTGCTGAGCTCGCCCGCGCGCCTGAACGACTCGCCGATACCGATCGGGTCCTCGGCGATCGAGACGACCGGAGCGAGGAACAGCCACATGAGCACGACGCGGAGCCAGAGCCACGTCAGCACGACGGCGATCGCGACCCCGGGCACGACGGCCCAGGCGGCCGACTCGAGGTCTTCGTAGCCCCGCATGGTGAAGCGCATGAGGACGAAGAAGTAGAGGTAGAAGAAGACCGCGAACGTCACGGACTGGGGCGCGAAGGAGAGGAACGTGATCACGAACTTCCGCCGCGCGAGGCGGAGGAGTGGCCGCGTCGCCGGCGTGTCCCCCGTGACCGCGCGTCCGAAGGCCGTGAGGGGGCCCACGTGGAGGAGCGCGCTCGCGAAGCTCCATCCGCCGAGGAGGAACGTGATGCCGCAGCAGCCCTGCACGATGAACGCGATGAACGCGAAGAGGATGAGCGCGAGGAGCGACAGGAGCGCGGGCGCCCACGACCGCTTGAGGAGCAGGACCGCGAGCGGGAAGGACCGGTTCAAGTCCGAGAAGATCCGCACGATGAAGTTCCCCTCGGGCAGGGGAGCGCGCGCCGGTCGCGCGGGGTGCGGGTCGAAGGGCTCGTTCACGCGGCTCTAGGGTACCGCACGAGCCTGGCCTCGTGCGGTCAACCCGACGAGGACGATCTCCTGGCGGTGCGCGGGGAGCTGCCGCGCGCGCGGCTCGACGAGCCCCATCTCGCGGGCCTGATCGAGGAACCGCGGCAGCTGGTCGAGGAACGCCCAGTCGTTGAGCTTGAGCGTGAGGATCGCCCCGAGGAGGCTCGAGCGGCAGAGAGAGGCGACGTGCGCCGCCGCGCGGAGTGCGACCTGGGGGGCGAGGTTCACGTCCATGAGGAGCCACTGCACGGAGGGCGGGAGATGAGCGCGCTCGACCTTCTGCATCGTGTGCTTCAAGTGCGTGAGCCGCGCGCCCGATGGGCCGACGAACGCCGCGATCCTCGCGTCCATCTCGGCCGGGTCCACCGCGACGACGTTCACGCCGCGGCGGAGGAGCGCGAGGCTCCCCCCGCCCGGGGCGGCTCCGAGCTCGACGGCCGTGTCGCCCGCGGCGAGCGGGAGCTCGAAGGCGAGGACGGCCTCCTCGGTCTTCCGGAACGCGCGCGAGGGCGCCTCCGGAGGTACGTCGTAGACGTAGCGCCCTCCCGCGTGCGGGGAGCGGTCCTTCGTGTGGCGGTGCGCGCCGAGGAGGATCGGCTCGTCCGGGGCCACGACCACGTCGAGCACGAGGTCGCCGACGGACGCGACGGGGCTCTCGTGGAAGGCCCCGGGAGCGGCCTCGCGGAGGGCGGCCTCGGTGCGCGAGGCGAGCTCGCCCTCCTTGTGCGCGGGAGGGGCCTCGTCGGGACGGAACAGGTCGCGCTCGATGACGTGAAGTCTGAGCGGCGCCGGCAGCTCCGCGATGCGCTGCAGAGTCATCGGGATATCCCGCTGACTGCCCAGCGAGAGCCCGGAGAGGCGCGCGAGGACCGCATCGACGCGGTCCTCGACGCCGACGGGCGCGGGGCTCTTGAAGGTGACGACGCCGGGCCGCTGATATGCGGCCTTGAGCGCGGGCCGCGTCACCGCGACCTCGCGCTTCAGTGCCTTCTCCGCGCCCTTCTGACAGAGGACGTAGAGAAAGTCGGACGTGGGGGACTCAGCTGACCCTGATGTCAGCGAGCGCCCGCGGTCGCCTTGGCGGCCGTCGTCGCGGTGGCCGTCGGGTCCTTCGGACGGTTCTCGCCGCCGACCCAGCCCCAGAGGACGCGCGTCGAGCCGTCGCCCTTGACCCAGAGCCCGGTCTTGAGGATCCGGGTGTAGCCGCCGTGGTTCTTCGGGTTCTCCTCGGCGCGCGCGATGAAGCGTGGCGCGACCTTGCCGATGAGCACGTCGATCACGCGCTCGTGGCGGGGCGCCTTGTCGCGGAACTCGAAGGAGCGGTAGGCCGGCGCCTTCGTCGACCCGAGCCGCTCGATGATCAGGCGGCGGAGGTGGAGCGAGCGGCCCATGTGGTCGTTGAACTTCTTCTTGGTGTCGTCCGGCTTGCCCTCGAGGGTCTCCTTGTACGACTTCTTCGACTCCTCGTGCTGCTTGCGGAGCTCCTCCGCGTTCGCGAACCCGAGGACCTTCGCGGCCGCGTCGAGCTCCTTGCGGCACTTGATCGAGAGCGTGACGAGACGCTCGGCGAACTTACGCCCTTCCTTCGCCTTCGCGAGGCTCGTCAGGAAGAACTCCTTGTTCGTGTCGAAGGTCTCGACGAGGGACATCGTCATGTTGCGGAAGAGCGCGAGGCGCTCCTCCGAGCGACGGTCGAGCCGGCGGCCGACCCTGCGATGGCGACTGGGCATCTTCTTCTCTCCAATCGGGGGCCGCGACGCCCCTCGCGCTCACCCGAGCGCG
>CAZYLP010000043.1:0-19935 GCA_964648345.1 uncultured Planctomycetota bacterium | reverse complement strand
GCCGGGGGCAAGCCGGGTCGCGCGCGCGTCATCGCGCTCGACCGCGAGCGCGCCCTCGCGCTCCTCCGCGTGAAGGCGGACGTGAAGCTCCCGCGCGACGACGTGGCGCCGCTCGGCACCTCGAGCGGCGTGCGCCTCGGCGCGGACGTCGTCGTCTACGGCTTCCCGAAGCGGCCCTTCACGAGCGAGGGGACGCCGCGGCCGACGGTCACGCACGGGATCGTCTCCTCGAGGGACATCCCGTCGGGCGAGTCGGCCGACCGCATCCAGCTCGACGCGCCGGCGAACGGCGGCGCCTCGGGCAGCCCCGTCCTCGACGAGCACGGCGCCGTCATCGGCGTCGTCACCGAGATGGGCGACCCGGCCGCGTTCGAGAACCAGACCTTCGCGATCCCGATCGACGACGTCGTGAAGGCCTTCTTCAAGAGAGGGGCTCCCCGGAGCGGAGGCGACCATGGCCATCCACACTGACCGGCCTGGCGGCGGCGAAGACGCCATGGTCGTGCACCGCGCGAAGAGCGCCGACGAGGCGCGGAAGGTCCGCGGCGCCCTCGAGGGCGCGGGGATCCCCGTGGACCTCCCGGACCAGGCGATCGACGCCTGGTTCGCCGCGAAGACCGAGGAGCTCCACGTGAAGGTGGCGCTCAAGCACTGGGCGAAGGCCACGAAGGCGATCGAGGCCGTGATCCCGCGCGAGGTCGAGCCGACCCCGATCGCGGAGGCCGAGGACCGCCGCGCGGCTGCGGACGCCGTGCTCCAGGAGGCCCCCGAGGCGCCGGTCGACAAGTCGAAGGACCCGCCGAGCGCCGTGGACAAGTCGGCGCAGAGGGCGTTCTACGTGGCGGTCATCAGCATCTTCGCTCCGCCCGTCGGCTTCATCGCCGCCGTGTGGGGCGCCTCCGTCTGGATGGAGATGGCCGCGCGCCCCGACGATCAGTTCCGCCGGAAGAAGCACGCGCAGATCGCGACGTTCGTCGGGGCGTTCGTCGGGCTGATCGGGACGTTCGTGCTCGTCCAGGAGCTCAGGGGACGAGGATGACGGGGGCGCGGGAGCACGGCCCCTCCGCCGCAGCTCAGCCCTCCTCGTCCGTGGTCCCCTCGACGTCGTAGTAGCGGCGCACGAAGGAACGGACGACCTTGTCGCCCGCGAACTCGACGACGCGCTCCTCGACGACCGGGAGCCGGTAGTAGGCCCCCGCGGAGTCGAGGCTCCACGGTCCGGGCTGCGACGTGCGCGCCGGGCGAAACCGCTTGGCCGACGAGAGCGTCGAGTCGAGGCACTCGTAGCCGCGGCGCCGGTAGATCCACCGCTCGCCGCCCGTCGGGTTCGCGAGCGGCTCGATCGTCCGGGGCCAGCCCCACGCGAGCTCGACCTGCTCGCGCGTCATGCCGTCGGTGACGCGGCCCTCGCGGACGGCGTCCTTCACGTCGTCGCTCCACGAGTCGCCCGCGGCCTTGACCGTCACGTCGCGCACGGCGCGGCCGATGGACTCGTCGCGGTTGGCGCCCTCGTCGAGCTCGGGGTGCATGTAGGAGAGCATCTTGAGGTCGCTCACCCGCGCGTAGCCGGTGCGGCCGTGGAACTCGACCTTCACGACGCCGCGCCGGCCCTCGATGTCGGAGATGCGCTCGTGGTGGCCGAGCGGCATGCGGTCCACGACCTTGTCGAGAAACGGGGTCGCGTAGAGCGGCACCTCGTCGCGCGCGACGACGTACTCGTGGACGCGGCAGCCGCTCGCCGCTCCGAGGAGCGCGAGGAGCACGGCCAGTGTCGCGAAGCGGGACGGCAGGGCGACCGGAGGGAGCACCGCGGTGAACTCCTCGTCGCTTCCCCAGGTTTTCTTCCCGCCTCCGTTCTAGACGCGCGCGGAGGTCGCTCAAGGAGGAGGGGGAGAGGCACGCGCGGCGCGTCAGAGAGCTGACGGAGACGGACGCCCGGTCCTTGGGGAGAACGGAGTTTGAGCCTGGCACGCCACGTGTTAGCGTGATGAGGCCACATGCGTCTCCCCATCGCGACTTACGGCCGGTTCGACTGTGTCCTGACGGCGGGCCTCCTCCTCGCCGTCGCGGGCGTGATGGCCGTGGTCCCCGTCGCGCTCCACGCGCCGCAGCTCGCGTTCGCCGCTCTCCTCCCGGTCGCGCTCGCCGCCTTCGCCGTGAGCTTCTACCGCGACTTCGAGCGCACGATCCCGGCGGACGCCGGCCTCGTCGTCTCGCCGGCCGACGGGACGGTGACGGACGTGGTCGAGGTGGACGAGAAGGAGTGGATCGGCGGGCGCGCCCTGCGCGTCGGGATCTTCCTCTCGCCGCTCAACGTCCACGTGAACCGGTCACCCGTCGCGGGCACGGTCGAGAAGGTCGTCCACCGCGAGGGCAAGATGCTCAAGGCCTACGACCCGCGCGCGATCGACGAGAACGAGTCCACGCTCCTCGCTCTCCGCGCGGAGGACGGCCTCAAGGTGTCGGTGCGCCAGGTGACGGGCGCCCTCGCGCGGCGGATCGTCTGCGCGGCGCAGGTCGGCCAGCGGCTCGCGCGCGGCGAGCGCTACGGCATGATCAAGCTCGGGAGCCGGACGGAGCTCCTCCTCCCGAAGGACGCGGGCTTCGTCTGCCGGGTGAAGCCGGGCGACAAGGTCCGCGGAGGCATCACCATCCTCGGGGAGCTCCCCGCCAGGGCGACCGGAGGGAGCACCGCGGTGCCGGCGATGGAGGCGAAGTCGTGAGCCAGCAGCAACCGCTCTCCTCGCAGCCGGGCTCGTCGGGCATCCGCAAGAAGCCGCTCTCGGGCCGCTGGAAGCGCCGCCGCGAGCGCGCGCGCCAGGGCCTGGCGCTCGTCCCGAGCCTCCTCACGCTCGCCAACGCCGTCTGCGGGATCGCCGCGATCATCAAGGTCGCCAAGATCCAGTGGGCCGCCGACATCACGGCCGCGAGCCCCTACTTCTGGGCGACGAACCTGAAGGAGGCGGCGCTCCTCATCCTCCTCGGCATGGTCTTCGACATGCTCGACGGCCGCGTCGCGCGGATCACGAAGACGACGAGCGACTTCGGCGGCGAGCTCGACTCGCTCTCGGACGCGATCACCTTCGGCGTCGCGCCCGGCGTCATCACGATCATGGCGAACGCGGAGGCCCGCTTCCCCGGCAGTCCGTTCTGGACCAAGCTCGCGTGGGCCGGCGCCTCGGTCGGCCGCAGTGGCATGGCCAAGCTCGCGTGGGTCTTCGGCATCGCGTACGCGTGCGGCGCCGTCTCCAGGCTCGCGCGCTTCAACGTCGAGAACTCGCACGAGGAGAAGGCCCACATGGAGTTCAAGGGCCTCCCCTCGCCGGCGGCCGCCGGCGTCGTCGCGACGCTCGTCCTCCTCCAGAGCTACCTCCTCGGGACGGGCACGCACGTGATCAAGCCCGTCGAGTCGAGCTACGTCCTGAGCGTCGGCAACGGGATCACGTACATCCTCCCGTTCGTGGCGCTCGGGCTCGGCTACCTCATGGTGTCGAAGTTCAAGTACGTCCACATCGCGAACAAGTACCTCAAGGGCCGGAAGCCGTTCTACTACCTCAGGATCATCTTCATCGCGGCCGTCTGCCTCGCGCTCCTCCCCGAGGTCTTCGGCGCGCTCCTCTTCGCGGGGTTCGCCCTCACGGGCCCGATCAACGGGTGGAAGAACCGCCTCCTCGGCACGGCGCCCGCGCCGGCGCCGCCGGTCGGCGCCGCTCCGCCCGTGCCGCCCGCGCAGCCCCAGCCGCCGGCGGCCAGCGCCGACGTCGCTCCGCAGCCCGCGACCGGGACCTGAGCGTGGCGCGCGCGCTCGTCGCGCTCGGCTCGAACCTCGGCGACCGCGCGCGCACGATCGAGCTCGCGTGCGAGGCGATCTGCCGTCTCCCCGGCACGTGCGTCGTCGCGCGCTCGAAGCTCCACGAGACGGCTCCGGTCGGCGGGCCGCCGCAGGGCGACTTCCTGAACGCGGCCGTCGAGGTCGAGACCCGCCTCGCTCCTCGTGAGCTCCTCCGGGGCCTCCTGGAGATCGAACGCGAGCTCGGCCGCGTCCGCCGCGAGGCGAACGGGCCGCGGACGATCGACCTCGACCTCATCCTCTTCGGCGACGAGAAGCTCTCCGAGCCCGGCATCGAGCTTCCGCATCCGCGCTTCCGCGAGCGTCGCTTCGTGCTCGAGCCTCTCGCCGAGGTCGCTCCCGACACGAAGGACCCGGTCACGGGCCGCTCGATCGAGGAGCTCCTCAGTGCTTGTCCGGCGGAGCCTGCCCGACGAGCTTCAAGCTCTGCGCCGGATCCATGAAGACGAGGAAGTGCCCGTCGCGCGGAGTCGTGACGAGCCGCGGCTCCGGGTCGTCCTGCGCCGCGTAGCGGCGCGTCGTCTCGGGCGAGCGGAAGACGAAGCCCTTCGACTTGAAGAGGAGAGCGAAGTCGCGCCCGTCGTCGAGAGGGACCTGGTCAGCGAGTGAGTCCGGGGGCGGCGCCCCATCGAAGGCGAGGTCGAAGCGAAAGAGACCGGCGGCCACGGGCTTCTCCTTCGAGAAGTCCCAGGAGAAGCCGCGGAGGAGCTTCTCGTGCCGCGTGAGCGCGAGGAGCTTGTCGGTGCCGTTGAAGCCGGGCTCGAGGGCGAGCGCGAGGACCCGGTGCGGCGTCGAGTGCACCTCGCGCGACTTGCCCGTCGCGAGATCGACGGCGTGGATGCGGTGAGTGACTCCGTCCGCGGCGACGAGGAAGAGCGTGCCGGTCGCCGGCGCCTCGGTCTCTCCCCACGACACGGCCGCGTGGAGCGGCTCCGCCGGGAGCGGCACGAGACGCTGCGACGCCTTCATGTGCACGTCCACCTCGACGAGCGAGGCCGCCGGGCCCGCGGCGGTGCGGCCGACGGCGAGGGCGACGAGACCGCCCGCGTGGCGGCGGAGCGGCGGGTCGGCGAGGCGCGGCCGCGGGTCGTCGAGGAGGCCGTGCGCCGCCGAGGCGGGCGGCGCGAGCCGCTTGTCGGGGAGGAGGGCCACCCAGCCGACGCGCCCCTTCTCGAGCCAGACGGCGTACTGCTCGTAGCCCATCCCCCAGCCGCTCGGCCGGGCGAGGACGGGCGGCGCGAGCGTCTCGAGCGCGGGGACGTCGAGGTCCGCGGCCGTCTTCACGACGGTCGGGTCCTCGCCGAGCGCGACCTCGAAGACCCAGCGGACGGTCGCGCCGTCCTTCGCGGTCCAGAGCGAACCGAGGTGCTCGCGCGGCCGCGAGCCCGAGAGCCAGCGCGGCTCGAAGGTGAGGCCGCGCGCGGGCGCGACCTCGACCGTCACGGCGTTCGAGCGCGCGGTCTCCGCGGGCGTGTCGCCCCAGCGGTACGAGACCGCGAGCTCGTACCGACCCGGCGCGAGCGGCCGCGTGTAGTGCCAGAGCTCGAGGATGCTCGTCCACGTGCCGACCTTGTCGTCGTAGTGGGAGCCGATCTCCTTGAGCGGGTGGTGGCGGTAGAGCGCCGCGAAGTCCTTCCCGCTCAGCTCGCGCGCGGGCTCCTTCGAGTCGAGCGGCTTCACGGTCACGCGCGTGCGCTCGGCGTTGAGCTCGACCGAGTCCATGGGCATGTCGCGCGAGAGGACGCGCGTCACCTCGAGACGAACGCCCTCGCGGGCGATCGTCCTCGACTTGATCGCGGCGATGCGGAGCTCGAGGGGGCTGCTCATGACCTTGCGTTCCTGGGCCGTCGCTCTTGGGTCCTTCGAGAAGCACGACGCGAGCGCGAGCGCCGCCACGGCGAACGGCAACGTCCGACCGCGGCGGCACGACGACATGGAGGGCACCCTCAGCTCGGCGGGAGGCTGGCCTTCACGTCCCAGCCCCGGAGCCTGAGGATACACTTCCCGCAGAACGAGTACTTCCAGTTCTCCGGCGTGTCGGGGCTGATCGTGTAGCTCATGGTGCAGCGGTCCTGCGCCGAGTCGTGGTGGGTCGCGTTCGACGTCGGCGTCGCCGCCGTCGCGCCGACGACCGACTTGTGGTGGTAGAGGTACCGCGCGTGCCCGCACTCGTGGAGCACGTAGCAGTTCACGTCGAACCGGTTGTCGACGTTCATGGTCACGGCGCCGTCCGCCTGCACCCAGCCGAGGTGCGAGATCTTCACGTTGTTGACGGCGGGCGTCGGGCTCGGCTTGAACGTGTTCGTCGCGGCGTCGAAGTCCTGACCGCTCACCGGGTCGTGGACGCGGTAGTCGAAGATGATGAGCCCCTCGGGGCTCGTCTTGCGGACGTGCGCGTGGATCGGGGCGAGGATCGCGTTCACGAGCGGCGACGTCGCGCCGCCCGCCGTCCCGCACCACGCCGACGCGTCGGTGTTGACGCGGGTCACGAACGCAGCGGCGCCCTCGGCCGGCACGACGCCGGCCGGCGGGCGCTGCACGAAGGCGGGGCCGCCGTAGAGCATCGAGGGGCGGTAGGTGAGGTTCGCCGCCGTCGTGACGCCGGGCGGCTTCACCGCCAGGCCCAGGATCGCCGCCTTGTACGTGGCCTCCGTGACGATCGTCGAGTAGACGAGGGTGTTGAGCGGCAGGCCGAAGTTCTCGAACTCGATGAAGGCTTCGCCCCACTTCGCCGCGATGTCCGGCCAGCTCGGGTTGCCGCTCGCCCGGGTCGGCGCCGCCTGCTGGACGTAGGCGCAGAGGCGCGTGCGCCGCCACACGGTCCAGCGGCCCGTCTCCTTCACGAGGCTCGCCGCCTGTGCCTTGTGCTCCTCGATGAGCTTGTCCTTGTTGGGCCGCCCCTCGAACGTCATCGCGACCCGGATCTTCGCGTCGTCGCCGCCCTTCGTGCTGAACCTGAAGTAAGCGCCCGCGCGCCCCTTCCGGGCCGGCTTCTCCGTCGCGTGGTCGTGGCAGTCCACGAGCGCGCGGTGGAACTCCTTCCCGCCGCGCGTCTCCTTGTCGTAGCCCCGGACCTTGAAGGGGTCGAGCGCCGAGCCCGCGGCGTCCGGGAACCACGCCTTGATGTAGTCGGCCGCGCCCGCGGGCCTCATGCCCCAGAGCGTGTCCGAGCAGTTGTCGCCCGACGCGTTGATCGCCGCGGCGCCGGTGCCGGCGGCGGTCACGCCCTTCTCGCGGCCGTTCTTCACGAAGGTCCTCGCGGTCGCGTTGCCCGCCGCGATCACCGAGGCGTCCTCCGCGCCGTCGTCCACCTCCCACGCGAGCGTCACGGGGCCGACCGCGTCGGGCGACGAGACCGCGCCGCCTCCCTTGCCGAGGAGCTTCACCTCGACCTCGAGGGGGATGAACGGGCGCTCGAGCTTGTCCTCGACGGAGGTCTTCCGGTTGCCGGCCATGAAGTCGGCCTGGTTCGTCGTCGCGACGTTGACGCCGCGGTCGCTGTAGTAGTTGTCGTGGACGTAGAACCTGGCGTCGTTCTTGAGCGGGTCCTTCCCCGCCTCGAAGCGGAGGCGCGCCGAGGCCGCCTTGATCGCCTCGAGCGTGCTCGCGTCGAGCGTCCCGTTCTCGGTGAGGAGGACCTGCGTCCCCTTCACGTAGTTGCCGCGCTGGAAGCGCTTGATCGCGTTCGTCGTGACGGCGTCGAGCGTCCCCGTGACGGGCCCGGCGTCGTAGCCGAGCTCGTTCAGCTTGAACTGGGCGAACTTCGTCTTGTCGGCCTCGGCCGGCGCGGCGGCGTCGTGCGTGTGCTTGCCGAACGCGAGCTCGATCGAGTGGTAGAGGATCTTGAACGGCTTCTCGTCCTTCCCCTTCCCGCCGTCGGGCGTGAAGATCACCTTGAAGGGCCCGAGGAGCGGGTGCGCGAGCCTGTCCTTGCGGTCGCCGGCGGCGATCTTGCCGTCCCACTCGAGCTTGTGGGCGCCGTCCTTCTTCTCGTCCGCGGTGAGCTCGCGCTCGAGGAGGACCTTGTCCTTGTAGTTCTCGCCCTCGATGCGGAGGACGACCTTCACGTCGGCGACGCTCGACGCGGAGTACTCGATCGCGAGCTTCTCGGGCCCGGGCACGAAGTGGTCGTCGATCTTCGTGACCTTGACCCCGAGGGGGACCGCCACCATGGTCACCGCGACCGAGTTGTTCGCGAGGCCGATCGTGACGACGGTCTCGATCGGTCCGGGCTTCGTCGCCTCGGCGCCGAAGCCGCCCTTCTCGACCTTGACCGTGACCTTGCCCGGCGCGACGGAGCCGAAGTCCGCGACGCCGTTCGCGTCGGTGTTCGAGTTGAAGCCGAGCTCCTTCACGGAGACGACGGCCCCCTCGATCGGCTTGCCGTCGTCCTTCGACTTGACCGTGACCGTGAGCTTGCCGGTCGTCCCGCTCAGCTTGACGACGTGGGACGTGCTCGAGCCGACGCCCACGTTCACGTTCGTCGTCGACTTGAGGAAGCCGGCCTGCGTCACGGTGACCGTGTAGGCGCCGGTGGGCGTCGGATCGAGCGTGATCACGCCCGTCGCGTCCGTCTTGAGCCCGTTCTGCGCGCCCGTGGGCGTCTTCAGGTCCA
The DNA here is from genome assembly GCA_964648345.1 of uncultured Planctomycetota bacterium. Classification (GTDB taxonomy): domain Bacteria; phylum Planctomycetota; class J058; order J058; family JACQDU01; genus CAZYLP01. The sequence continues at coordinate 11,470 of CAZYLP010000043.1, read as the reverse complement.
CCGTCGCGCCCGGGACGGCAGTCTTGAGGGTCCCGTCGGTGACCGTGATCGTGAGCGAGCCCGTCTGGATCGAGGGCTTGAGCTTGATCGCGAGGCCCGCGGTCGTGTCCTGCCCGACCTTGACGCTCTGCGGCCCCGAGGAGTCGAACGTCCCGGCGGTGACCGTCACGACGTAGTCGCCCGCGGGCGTGCCGCTCAGCGTGAGGTTGCCCGAGCCATCCGTGACGAGCCCCTTCTGCGGCCCCGAGGGCGTCTCGAGGTCCACCGTCGCGCCGCCGATCCCGGCGCCCGTCACGCTGTTCGTGACGACGATCGAGAGGTCGCCGGTCCCGCCCTGGAGGACGACGGTCGTCTTGCTCGCGTCGCCCGGGCCGTCGCCCGGACCCGACGCGCCGCCCGAGCCGGGCGCGACGACGACCTTGGCCTGGCCGTCCTCGAAGCCGTCCTTCTCGGCGAAGACCGTGTAGGTCCCCGGGATCACGTCCTGGAAGGACACGGCCCCCGCGTCGTCCGTCTCGCCGTCCTCGGGGAGCGGCCCCGAGATGTGGACCTTGGCCTTCGCGATCGGCTTCTGGGCCTTGTCGGTGACGAGGACGGCGAGCGTCCCCATGTCCTGGTCGAGGTCCACCGTGAAGACGGTCTGCTTCTTCCACTCGGCGTACTCGTCGCAGCCATCGGGCCCGGGACACTTGGGGCGGGGCCGCGGGCCGATCTCGGGGTCGAAGAGGAAGACCTCGCAGCGCCTGTTCCTCTGCTCCGCGACGTTGTCGTCGGTCGGGACCTCGTTGTGGAACTCGCCGCAGCCGTGGGTCTCGAGGTGCGTGCCCCCGGGGAGGGGCGCGCCGTCCTGCGCCATGTACTTCTGGATGAGCGCCTTCCTCTTCGCGCCGTTCATGGCGCCGTCGGGCTTCTCGCCGAGGGCGTCCTGCATCTTCTTGTCCTCGGTCGCGCCCCACTTCGCGGAGCCCGGGCGGCCGTTGTAGAACTGGAGCCAGAAGTCGGCGTCGTCCTTGAGGAACGCCTCGATCGACGTGGCGCGCTCCTCCGAGAGCTTGAGGTTCGCGTCCGGTCCGCCGACGCGGTCCGTGTGGCCGTTCACGAGGATCCCGAGGTTCGAGTGCGCCTGGAAGAGCTTCTTCAGGACCTTCATGCCCTTGAAGGCCATGGGGAGGAGGAACGTCTTGTTCGTGTCGAAGAGGAGACCGGTCAGGCGGCAGCGAAAGATCGCCGGCTCGATCGCGACCTGGGCGGGCGTGTTGATCGCGACCGCGACGCCGCCTCGCTTGTAAGGGATCGCCGTTCCGGCCATGCGCTGACCCTCTCCCTCCGTGGAGCGGATTTCTCAGTAGTAGACGAGACCGTACGTCGTGAACTCGGTGGGCTTGATGACCGTGCCGTCCTCGAGCTTGAGCGAGCAGTAGAGCCAGAGGTACGAGTGGTGGGCGACGAGCTTGTCGTCGCCGTGGTAGTTCACGTCGCCCGCGATCTTCGCGAAGGCGGCCCCGTCCACCGGGTGGAACCGCGCCACGACCTGCGTCAGCTTCTTCGTCTTGTCGACCTTGAGCACGTACTGGTTCTTCGACGTCTTCGAGGTCCCCGTGAACTCGTGCTTCACGGTCACGCCCGCGTCCACCTTCACGGTCGTGTCCTTGCCGAAGATCTTCCTCGAGTCGAACTTCGGCTTCGTCCTCCGGATGTGGACCCACTCGATCGTCGCCTCGACGATCGTGCTCTTCGGAGCCGTGAGCATGACCTCGTAGTGGTACTCCCAGTAGACCTCGATGCCGCCCGAGGTGTCGGACTTCGCTCTGAGCACCGCGCTGTAGAGGTTCGTCTTGTCGTAGACCTTGAAGTCGCCCGGGTTGTTGTCGCTCACCTTCCTGAGGCGGACGCCGAAGGGTTCCTTCACGACCTTGATCGGGACGCCCTGGTGGCCCGCGGCGTCGTCCTTCGTCTGCGACCACCCGAGGTAGAGCCCGTTCGCGAGCGCGTCGGTCACGTCGATCGGGGGCATGAGGTGCCACTTCGAGAGCGTGTCGCCGACGGCCTTGTTGTGGATGACCGCGGCCCACGAGCGGCCGGCGTCGTTGTTCGTCTTCTTCCACGCCTCGAGGAAGCTCTTCGGCTTCGAGCCCTTCATGTGGTTGAAGAACTGCCGCGCGATCCGCACGGCCTTCCCCGCGGAGGGGGCGACCTCCTCGTAGGCGAGGACGCCGCGGACGGCCGGGTTGCTCCGCGCCATGACCTCGACCCAGGACGGCCACGTCGCGATGCAGACCGTCGAGCACTGCGCGAGGATGAGCCAGAGCGGCCCCTCGAACTTGAGGGATCTGTCGGCGGCGACGCCGCCTATGATCATCCAGTACGTGCCCGAGTTCCCGGCCATGAAGCCGCCCAGCCACCCGTGCGAGCTGAGCGTGAGGATGTCGCACTTGATCGTGTCCTTGGCGGCGGCGCCGGTCCCGGCCGCGAGGCCGACCTTCCCGCCCTTCACGACCACGCCGGGGTTCAGGATGAGGTCCTTCATGAAGGTCGTGCTCTGGTTCACGCCCGACCGCGCGTTGGACCCCCAGAACGCGTCGTTCGAGCCCGAGTTGAGGCCGCAGGGACACACGACGGCGATGCCGCCCTTGTCGGACCCGCTCCGCGGCGTCGGGACGCCGGTGGACTTCTCGACGTCCTTCTTGTCGACCTTCGGGAGCACCTTCCAGATCGGGAGGAACTTGTGGTTCGGGTCCTCGAGCCGCGCGGCGTTCTCGGGCGCGACGTTCCCCTTGAGGAACTCGTCGTAGAGGTTCCTCACGCCGAACTCCTCGATCGCGACGCCGAACTCCGCGCTGTCGACCGAGTCGGTCCCGTCGACCGCGACGTAGTAGACGTTCTTGCCGCCCAGCTTGACGTCGGTCATCCGAGCTTCTCCTGCATCGACTGACCGCTCATACCCTTGATCGCGTCCCTGGTCTTCTGGTCGAGCTGACCCGTGACCGCGGTGTCCTGGTGCGCGGCCTGGAAGCGCGCGATCGCCTGCTCGGCCGTGTCGCCGTCGTTCCAGAAGCCCATGTTCTTGATGTCGGTGAGGAGCGCCTCGTCGGAGCCGGGCTGCGCGTAGCTGATGTACACCTTGCGCGTGACCGTCTCGGAGTCGGGCGGCGTGTAGGTGAGGACGAGCTCCTTGCTGCCGTGAGGCACGCTCACCTCGGCGAAGCCGTTCGCGTCCGACGTCGCCTTCACCGTCTCGCCCGTAGGCAGGAGGATGTCGACCGGCACGTTCGCGAGCGGCTTGTAGCTCTCGTCGTCGTGGAGCTGGATCCGGTGGACCGTGTCCTCCTTCGGTCCGTCGCCCGGGCCCGCCGCCATGGGCCCGGCCGGGGAGGCCTCGGGCTCGTTCTCGGGGAGGCGGAGCTTGCACTCGCCGGTCACCTTGCCCGTGTTGACCTTGATCCAGCCGTCCTCGCCCGTCTTGCCCGTCATCTTCTTGCCGTCGGGCAGCGTGAGCTCCCAGAAGACGTCCTTCTGGGGCTTGCCGATCTTGTTGACGACCTGCGCCTCGACGCGGTTGTCCTTGGGCGAGAAGGGGACCGCGCCGCCGCCGCCCGCGACGGCGGACTTCTTCGCGGCGTCGTCACCGACGTGGGCGATGAGAGGGACGTCCACGCCCTTGATCGCGAGCTTGTAGATGCCCGGCTTCGCGTTCGGCTCGGTGACGATGCCGTTCGCGGGGACCTTGCCTTCCTTCTTCTCGCCGTCGGGAGCGGTGAGGACGTACTCGAGGCCCTCGACGGGGTCGCCGAACTGGTTCGTGACGACGAACTCGACCTTCCCCGAGCCGGGCTCGGGCGCGGCACCCTTCGAGCCCTGGGCCGGCGCCTGGGCCGGCGGCGGAGCGGGCGGCTTCGCGACCGCGATCCGCTTCACGCGGAAGGTCGTCGTGTAGCCGTAGCCCGGGAGGAGCGTGTGGAGCGCGGTCTCGACGTAGTAACTCCCCGACAGGAAGTCGCCGATCGCGTCCACGTCCACGAGCGAACCGCGGCGGATGTCGGTGCTCCCCTGCGCCTCGCCCTCGCCCGTCACGAGCCGGAGCGCGGAGAGCGTGAAGGTCCCCTTCGCGAGCGCCTCCATCTCGTCCGGAGCCATGAGCGGCATCCACGGGATGTGGTGCGTCATGTCGCCGATCACCGCGGCGAGGTCGGCGCCCGTCTTCGAGCCGCCCATGGTGGCGCCCTCGTCGCCCTTCTTGGCCGTGATCGTGACGAGCTTCTTCTGCTTCATGTCGTAGCTCGTCGCCGTCACCTTGGTCGGCGTGCGCGCGACCGAGATCGTCGGCGCGAAGCGCTTGAGGTTCTCGTGCCACTTGAGCTTCACGCCCGCGGCGCCGTCCACCTTGGGCGCGCGGAAGACGAGCTTCTTCCCCTCGACGAAGAGCTCGTAGCCCGAGGCGCGCGCCCGCTCGAGGAGGAAGTCGGCGTCGGGCTCGTTCGCCTGGATGATGTAGTCGTGCTTCACGAGCGAGGTCTTCGCGTCGCACGAGAACCCGTACTCGCCCGCGATCTTCTGGGCGATCTCCGAGTCCTTCATCTGGAGGAACGTGCGCTGCTTCTTCTCGCGGCGGAGGCGGTGGAAGCGGTCGTGAGCGACGACCGTGAGGGTCACGGGACCGCGGCGAGGGAACGCTCCCTTCCAGCCCGTGACCTCGCCCTCGAAGATCACCTTCGTCGCGCCCATGTAGCCGAGCGCGACCCGGACCTCGCTCCCGAGCTTGAACTTCGTGCCGTCCGACATGGAGCCGCCGTCGTCGCGGAGCTCGATCGTGCAGCAGGCCGCCTGGTTCAGGCGCTCGTCCACGGTGATCTGGACGACCGCGGCGCGGACGGTCTTCGAGACCGGCTGGCCGGCGTCGAAGACCTGGAAGTCAGGAGCGCTCCGCTCGCTGGCCATTCAGGCGGAGAATTGTAGCTCCGCCGGACGCCGCATGAAGCGGAAGCGGGGCCGAGGCTTACGTCTCTACGCGACGAGCTGGCGCCCCACGTCCTGGCCCGACATCGCGATGATGGTCGCGAGGAGCTTCTTCAGGATCGGGACGTCCGGGCCCACGTAGCCGTCCTCGCTGAAGTTGAAGCTTCCGAAGTAGCGCTTGTCGTCCACGCGTCCCTCGCCCGGCGTGTAGCCGAACCGCGAGATCGAGATGTCGACGTTCCCGGCGTGCGTCCCCGTCCGCGTCTTCGGTCTGGCATCGAGCGGGCGCCCGAGGGCGAGGAGCGGCTTCACCGCCGCGTCGAGCTCGCGGACCTGCGGCGTGTCGAGCCGGAAGCCGCCCGGCTCGTCCGTCCCGCGGAGGAAGACTCCGATTCCGAACGAGTCGGGGTACGTGCCGACGCGGACGTTGATCGTGAAGTCGTGGACCGTGAAGCCGGCGCCGCGGAACACCACGACGCTGACGCCCATGAGGAAGCTCATGCCGTATCCTTCCCTATCCTAACGGGAGGCCGACATGGAGCACCACGACTCCGTCCAGAAGGTGCGCGCCGCGGTCGCGCGGTGGCGCGCGGAGAAGCAGACGATCGGCTTCGTGCCGACCATGGGCGCCCTCCACGACGGCCACCTCTCGCTCGTGACGCGCGCGAAGGCGGACTGCACGCGCGCGATCGCGAGCGTCTTCGTGAACCCGACGCAGTTCGGGCCCAACGAGGACCTCTCGAAGTACCCGCGCGACCTCGAGGGCGACATGAAGAAGCTCGCGAGCGCCGGCTGCGACGCCCTCTTCACGACGACGCCCGACGAGTTCTACCCCCAGGGTTTCGTCACCTGGGTCACCGTCGAGAAGCTCACGAGCGGCCTCTGCGGCGCGTCGCGGCCGACGCACTTCCGCGGCGTGACGACGGTCTGCACGAAGCTCTTCAACGTCGTCGCGCCCGACAAGGTCTACATGGGCGAGAAGGACTATCAGCAGGTGACCGTCCTGCGAGCGATGGTCCGCGACCTCAACATGAGCTGCGAGATCGTCCCCTGCGCGATCATCCGCGAGAAGGACGGGCTCGCGATGTCGAGCCGCAACATGTACCTCTCGCCCGAGGAGCGGAAGCGCGCGCTCGCGCTCTCGACCGGCCTGCGCCAGGCGCGCGAGGCCTACGCGAAGGGCGAGAGGATCGCGAAGCGTCTCGAGGCCCTCGTCGCCGCGTCGGTGCTCGCGGTCCAGGGGCGGCTCGACTACGCGAACGTCGTGGACGGGGACAACCTCGAGCCGCTCGTCGAGGCGAACGACCGCTCCGTGCTCGCGGTGGCGGCCTTCATGGGGAAGACGCGGCTCATCGACAACCACGTCCTCGGCCGCGTCTGGCCGGTGGCATGAAGGCGCAAGCCCCCTGCAAGACGAACCTGTTCCTCGAGGTCCGCGGCAAGCGGCCCGACGGGTTCCACGAGCTCGACACGATCTTCGCGGAGCTCGACCTTGCGGACGACCTCGAGCTCGAGGCGGCGAGCACCCTCGACGTCATCAGCGAGGGCGACCCGACCGTGCCGTCGGGCCCCGAGAACCTCGTCTGGCGCGCGGCCCACGCGCTGAGGACGCGCGCCGGCCGTCCCGAGCTCGGCGCGCGCATCAGGATCACGAAGCGTGTCCCCTCAGGCGGCGGCCTCGGCGGCGGGAGCTCCGACGCCGCGGTCGCGATCGTCGCGCTCGATCGTTTGTGGTCGTTGAGTCTCGGAGAGAAGGCGCTCGAGGAGGTCGCGGCGACCGTCGGCTCCGACTGTGCTTTCTTCGTGCGTGGAGGACTGCAACGCGGCACGGGCCGCGGCGAGAAGCTCGAGCGTCTCCCCGCGCCGCGGAGCGCGCTCGACCTCGTCCTCCTCGTACCGGCCGCGAGCTGCCCGACGCCCGCGGTCTACAAGGCGCTCGCGCCGCACCTCGCCGCGGGCACGACGGCCGCCGCCTCGGGGCCGCCGCTCCGTGAGCCGGGGCCCTTGCTCGACGCGCTCGCGAAGGGCGACCGCGAGGGCGTCGCACGCGCTCTCTGGAACCGGCTCGAGCGGCCGTGCTTCGAGCTCTTCCCGATCGTCCGCGACGCGAAGCGCGACCTCGAGTGGCGCGGGCTGCTCGGTTGTCTCCTCTCGGGGAGCGGCGCGACCGTCTTCGGCGTCGCGCGCGACCGCGCGCAGGCGGAGTCGGTCGCGGCCGAGCTCCAGGGCGAGGGCGCACGCGCGTTCGCGGTTCGCGCGGGCATCGCGTTGCCGCGAGCAACCGACTAACGATCCAGATCGCGAAGAATGTGGTCGAGTTTCTGGATGAGCTCGGGCGTGTAGAAGAGGATCATTCCGTCGGTCGTCTCGCTGGAGCGGTAGGCGAGCGCGAGCAGGGCCCTCCGCCCCACCAGCGCGAGAAAGAAGCTCGGCCCGTCACCGTCGCGAAGGAGGGTCACCGGCTGCCTGCACGGCCTGGGCACAGTCCGCGAGCTCACGACAGACCGAGAAGGCTCGCACTCCGCGTGCACCAGCGAGCGCTTCACAACCGGAACCGACTCGGGCGCGAACGCTCCCGTCCTCCCGAATGAGAGCTGCGCCGAGAGCCTTCGTGTGGCCTCGATAGAGCTCGAGGGCCGCATCAAGTCGCCCTTCCGGAGCGTTCAGGCCGTCACGCGGACGCTGATCTTCTTCGGTCCGACGTCGACCGAGAGGACCTGTTTGCCTCTCCCCTCGACGAGCTTCAGGACGGTGAGGGGATATCGCTCGGTGAACTTCTTGAGCGCGGCCGCGAGCCGCTTGTCGGCACCCGCCTTCGTAGCTCCGAGCCCCTCGATCGGGAGGCCGGGGATACGAGCTCGCACCCTCTGGCCCATCGGATCGTACACAACACGAAACTCGAAGGGTGTGCGGCGCGCGAGGCGCTTCATGATCATGCGCCGGATGCGCTTCTGTCCAGCTGGAGACCGAAGCTCGCGGTCGACTTCGTCGCCCAGGCGCTCGTAGTACGCGAAGACCTCAGGCGACGGATGCCGGAGTTCGCGGAGGAGGTCGTCTTTCGACAGACTCTCGAGCTTCCGCCTGACCTCAGCGTCCTCACGTCGTCGCCGACGCAGTTCGCGCCGACGTTCGTTCCTCCGTGTTCGCTCTTTCTCGCCCGGGCTCAGATAGCGCTCCTCCGACGTTCGTCGAACCGGCTCCACTATAGTCAACGGATGCGGGGTGTCCGCCGTCACGGACAGAGCCCTTCAATGGAATGGAATCTGGGATCCGGAATCTCGGATCTGGAAAATCTCAACGCTCACGACGCGAACCAGGCGTTTCATTTCCCAGATTCCAGATTCCATATGCCAGATCCCATTGATCGGCGTTGACTCTGCGTCGCTCGTCGTAGGGCTCTGTTAGCCTCCAGCGTTCGGCCCGGGATGGCCGAGATGTTCTCCATGAGCGACGGCGCGGCCCTGATCGACGGAGACCTGCTCCTCCTGGAGACGGCCCATCCCCTGTTCGAGAGGGCGCGGGAAGAGCTCGCGCCTTTCACCGAGATCGTGAAGACCCCCGAGGCGCTCCACACCTACCGGCTCACCCCGCTCTCCGCGTGGAACGCCGCGGCCACGGGCATGCCGGTCGAGGAGGGCCTCGCCCGCCTCCAGCGGAACGCGCGCCTCGCCGTGCCTCCGGCCGTCGAGGAGCGCCTCCGCGCGTGGTGGGACCGCTACGGCGCCATCATCATCCGCGGCTCGGGGCGGGACCGCCTCGACATCGAGGCGCGCTCCCCCGAGGTGCTCGACCGCGTTCTCGAGAGCCCCGACGTGCGCGCGATCCTCCAGGACCGGCAGGGCGCGCACGCCTCCGCGCCGCTCGGAGAGCGCGGCCGCTTGAAGCAGGCGCTCGTCCACGCGGGGTGGCCGGCGCGCGACCTCGCGGGCTACGCGAGCTTCGCGCCGCTGCCGCACGTGCTGAAGACCGAGCTCAGGCCCTATCAGCGAGAGGCCCTCGAGGCCTTCTTCGCGACGGAGGAGGCGGGCTCGGGAGTCCTCTGCCTCCCGTGCGGCGCGGGGAAGACCGTGATCGGGCTCGCCGCGATCGCGCGCGTCGGGTGCGAGGCGCTCGTCGTCACGTCGAACACGTCGGCCGCGCGACAGTGGGTCCGCGAGGCGCGCGAGAAGACGACCCTCCGCGAGGACCAGGTCGGCGAGTACAGCGGGACGCGGAAGCAGGTGCGGCCGCTCACGGTCACGACCTACTCGCTGCTCGTCACGCGCCCGCGAGACCACTCGCGCGACGCGCTGCCCCCGCACCTCGAGCTCCTCTCGCGAGCCGGCTTCGGCATGGTGGTCTACGACGAGATCCACCTCCTCCCCGCACCCGTCTTCCGCGCGACCGCCGAGATCCAGGCGAAGCGCCGGCTCGGCTTGACCGCGACGCTCGTGCGGGAGGACGGACGCGAAGCCGACGTCTTCGCGCTCGTGGGACCGAAGCGCGCGGAGGTGGGCTGGAAGAGGCTCGAGGCGCAGAAGTACCTCGCCGCGGCCCAGTGCATCGAGGTTCGCGTCCCCCTCCACGGAGCGCTCCGCGACCGGTACGCGTTCGCGGGCCTCGAGGAGGCGTTCCGGCTCGCGGCCACCAACCCCAACAAGGACGCGGTCGCCCTCGCGCTCATGGAGCGGCACCAGGACGAGCCGGTCCTCGTGATCGGGACCTACCTCGACCAGCTCGAGCGCGTCGCGAAGGCGTCGCGCACTCCTCTCATCACGGGCGCGACCGCCGAGGGCGATCGGGAGAAGCTCTACCTCGAGTTCCGCCGCGGCGAGATCCCCGCGCTCTGCGTCTCAAAGGTCGCGAACTTCGCGATCGACCTCCCAGACGCGAGCGTCGCGATCGAGCTCTCGGGGACCTACGGCTCGCGGCAGGAGGAAGCCCAGCGGCTCGGCCGCGTCCTGCGCCCGAAGGCGGACGGCCGCGGCGCGATCTTCTACGCGCTCGTGAGCGACGAGACGCGCGAGCAGGACATGGCCGCGCGGCGGCAGCGGTTCCTCCTCGAGCAGGGCTACCGCTACGAGGTCCTGTCGCCCGAAGAGACCGTGACGTGATGGACGCCCCGAGCGCCGAGAACGTCGCGGCCGCGTGCAGCCGCCTCGCCCTCTTCGAGCGCGTGGCGCTCGAGCGCGTCGTCGCGCGCGGAGGGCGCGCTCGCCTCGACGAGGTCGGCCTCGACCCCGCGGTCATCGCGCGCCTCGAGCGCGTGCTCGGCTGGTTCGGCTTCGAGCGCGGCTCCTCGCGCGGCGGCGCGACGGCGCACGTCGCGATCGCCGAGGAGGCGCGCGACCTCGTCGCCTCCTCGCTCGCGGGCGTGCCGTCGCTCCGGGGGAGACCGATCGCGCGCCTCTCGGTGCCCGCGCTCGACGCGGCCGCGTTCCGCGCCCGGGCCAAGGCGCAGGGCAGCGAGACGCTCCTCGACGAGCTCGCCGCGCGCGGCGGCGTCGCGCTCCTCGCCGCGCTCCCGCGCGACCTCCGCGCCGCGGCGCTCGAGCGCGGAGCGCTCGTCGGCCTCGGAGACGTGGGGCGGCTCGACCTCCGCGAGAAGGGGATCGACCTCGAGGGGCCGGCCGCCGTGCTCGCGCCCGAGGTGCTCCGCGCGCTCCAGGTCTCGCCGGCCGCGGCGCCGACACGCTTCGCGGGCGCGCTCCTCGCGGTCGAGCCCGTGCTCGCGCTCGCGCGCGAGAGCGAGCTCCAGGAGACGAAGCAGGGCACGCTCACCGCGCGCGCGCGCGAGCGGCTCGAGCGCGCGTGGCCGCGCGCGCCGCTCGAGCTCACGCCCGGGAAGGACGAGGCCGACGTGCTCCTCCGCGCGCTCGTCGCGGCGAAGCTCCTCGAGCGCTCGCCGAACGGGCTCGCCGCCGGGAGCGGCGTCGCGACCTACCGCGCCCTCGCTCCGCGCGAGCAGGCGCTCCACCTCCTCGCCGGATACGGGGCGAGCTCGCGGCTCGCCGAGCTCGCGGCCCACGAGCTCCTCGCTCTCGACGGGAGCGCGCCCGCGGACCTCGTCGTGCGGCTCGCGGCGCTCCGCCTCGTCGATGCGCCGGCCCCGCGCGCCGAGAAGGCCTGTCCCGAGCGAGGCACGAGTCGAGGGGCCGTCCCGCTCGACGACGCGCTCGCGCGGACGTTCACGGAGCTGCTCCCTGCCGCGGAGGCCGTGGGCCTCGTGACCTACGACCGCGCGACGGCGCGCGTGGCGCCGACCGCTCTCCACGCGAGCCTGCGCGCCGGAACCCGGAGCGATGGCGCCGAGTCGCCGCCGCTCGTCCTCTCCGCGGACGGCGAGGCGCTCGTCGTCCCCGGGCCGCGCGCCGTCGAGGCGGCGCTCCTCGCCTCGCGCCTCGGAGAGCTCGTCTCGGCGGGCGACATCCTGCGCTACCGGGTGACGGCGACGACGGCGGCCTCCGCGCAGGCGTCGGGCGACGACCTCGACGCGAGCCTCGCGAAGGTCCGCGGCCTCATCCGCGGCGAGGTCCCC
>CAZYLP010000042.1:8238-20011 GCA_964648345.1 uncultured Planctomycetota bacterium | reverse complement strand
GGGGCGATCGAGACCGAGAGGGGGACGCAGCCCTGGTTCGTCATGCCGCTCCTCGCGGGCGGGACCCTCCGCGACCGGCTCGCCGCCGGCCGGCTCCCCGTCGCCGAGGCGATCTCGATCGCGCGCGTCCTCGCGTCCAGCATGGCGCAGGCTCATCGGCTCGGGATCATCCACCGCGACCTGAAGCCCGAGAACGTCCTCTTCGCGCGGCCCGCGGCGACGGGAGACCCGGGGCCTCCGCTCATCGCCGACCTCGGCGTCGCCAAGCACTTCCGGCGCGGGTCCGACGAGGAGAGGAGCGTCGCCCTGACGCACACGGGCGCGCTCGTCGGGACGCTCGCCTACATGGCCCCCGAGCAGATCGAGGACTCGAAGAACGTCGGTCCGGCCGCGGACGTCTGGGCCCTGGGAGCGATCCTCTTCGAGTGCCTCGCGGGCGTGATCCCCTTCGAGGGCGAGAACCGGTTCCAGCTCATCGAGAACGTCGTCGAGGGCCGCCGCCGGTCGCTCGCGGCGCTGTGCCCGGAGGCGCCCGCGCCCGTCGTCGCGGCCGTCGAGCGCGCGCTCTCGCGTCACCCCGCCCAGCGTCCGGCGGATGCGGCGGCCTTCGCCGAGGCCCTCGCGAGCACGGGCCGTTCGCCCGGGAGGGCCGCGGCTCCCGCGCCGCGCCGCCGCTCCGCGCGCGCGCGCGCCGCGCGCGCGGCCGTCGCCGTGCTCGGCGCGGCGGCCATCGTGATCGCGACGATCGCGGCGATCCGCGCGATGTCGGGCCGCGGGCCCGCACTCTCCGGTCCTCCCGCGCCGCCTCCCCCGCCCGCCTCGCCGGTCACGCCTCCGGCGCAACCGGGTCCGTCGTTCGTCGCCTCGGTCGATGCGCAGCGCGGGCGCGCGCTCGACCTCGAGAGTCGCGGCGAGTCGCGGCGGGCGCTCGCGGAGTGGTCCCGCCTCCTCGACTCGGCGGCGGCGACGACGGCGACCCGCACCGAGGCCATGGGCCATGTCCGGCGCCTCGGGGAGACGCTCCCGCTCGAGACGGCGCCCGCGGTCACGTGGCGCGTGAAGGTGATCATCGCGAGGAGGACCCGCGCGAGCTGGAAGGACACCGCGATCGGGGAGGGGACGCCCGAGATCTCGCTTCCGGCGAGCGAGGAGGCGTCGATCGCCCGCTCCCTCGACGCCTGGCGGCAGAACGTCCGCGCGGCGACGCGCGGCCTCGTCGAGATCCAGACGGACGTCGAGACGACGGACGAGGCGGTGCGCCACATCACGTCGAAGCAGCTCTTCACCTGCAAGGCCATCGACGCTCCGCACGCGGGCGTCGTCGACGGCCGGTTCGATCAGCTGCTCGTCTACGTCTACCTCGGCGACACGAGCCCGGGGCCCCACGGCTGGTACCTCGACTCGTTCGGCGACCGGTCGATCGCTTACGGGTCGATCTCCTTCGTGAAGGGCGAGTACCCCCGGGCCGCCGGGAGCCGGGAGCTCGAGGCGTTCGTCCACCTCGTGAGCAAGCGGCTCGTCCGCATCCAGGGCTGGCCCGAGGCCTTCGTCCCCGTGGGGTCGCGGCACCGGGCCGCGGCGGGGTTCGACTGCTTCGACGACCCGGTCGACCTCCCGAGCCAGGTCGCCCTCGCGAAGCACATCCTCGGCGAGCACGTCACCGACGCGATGTGGCGCTCCATGCCGGCGCGGATGCCGGTCCCCAACGCGTGGAACGCGGGCGACGTCCACGAGTGGCGCCTCGCCGGCCCGTTCCGCTGGCACGGAGGGCCCGGCGCCGGCCTCGCGAGCCTCGAGCGGCGCGAGGAGACCATCGTCTGGACTCCCGGGAGCCCGCGGACGAAGCTCGCGACGAGCGCCGACGTCGCGCTCCACATCGAGAAGGAGCTCGCGGGGGACCCGGACCACGCGGTCGCCGTCGCGCAGACCTGGGTCTTCGTCCCCACCGCGCAGCGCGCCGTGCTCCTCGTCGGGAGCGACGACGGCTGCCGTGTCCGCCTCGACGGCAAGGTCGTTCATGTCCATCCGGAGTCGCGCGCCTACTCTCTCGACGAGGACGTGGTGCCCGTCACCCTCCCGGCCGGATGGAGCCCGATCCACGTCACCGTCGAGAACCGCCTGCTGGTGTGGAGCCTCTCCCTCCGCGTGCGCGGGGCGAACCTCGAACCGATCGAGGGCATCCGCCTCGCCGCGGATCGCCCCTGAAGAGCGGACGAACGCTCCGTGGCGCTCTTCGGCGAACACTGCCCGTCGGCGGGCGCACGCGAGACCATCGGCGGGCGGCCGAAGGGCGCTCCTGGTCTCACTTTGAGACGGCGGGCGGAATTGGACCTGGCCGTGCACCTCGAGGGGGACGGGAAAGAAGAGGCAGGGAGAATGATCCTCACGAAGCGCGCGGCCCTCGCAGGTCTCGGAGCGCTCGTCGCGGCGATGCTCGGATCGCTCGTGGCATCGAGCGTGACCCTCGCCGGCGCCGGGGCCGACCTGGCGCGGATGCCTTCGGGCGTGTTCGACGTCGCGGCGAGACCGGCGGTGCCCGCCGTCGCCAAGGCGCCGGTCGCGGCCGCGGCGGATCCGAAGTACGCCCGCCCGGCCCACGTCGACGCCGAGGCGATGATCGACGAGAAGGGCGGCCTCCTCACGACGGGCCGCGTCGCGCTCTTCGTCCCGCCCGGCGCGGTCACGGGGCCCACCGTCTTCTGGATCGGCGAGTCGAGCAAGCTCCCCGGCCGCTTCCCGAAGGGCGTGAAGGCGACGAGCCCGTGCGTGTCGCTCGACAAGAACCGCCCGGGCAGCTTCAAGGTCCCCGTGCAGGTGACGATGCCCTGCACCGACGAGCGGTCGCAGGCCTTCTACTGGGAGGTCGCCCGCAAGAAGTACGAGGCCGTCTCCGTGCTCGCGTGCGACGCGCGCTCGATCACGTTCAAGACCGCCCACTTCACCGACTTCGTCGCCGGGAGTCTCGAGAACAGCGTCACGCACTCGACGCGGCCTCCGAGCTCCGCGGAGGCCGAGAACGAGTCGGGCCTCTCCTGGGACGAGCTCGAGAGCCGGACTCGCGCGCAGCTCGAAGGCGGCGACCTCTCGCTCAACACGGGCTTCGATCCGGCGATCGACGGCGTCCCGTTCGTCAACTACGGCGACCACGACAACGACGGCAACTGCTTCGGCATGGCGAACACCGCGGTCTGGTTCTACGACGAGAGGCGCCGCCTCGACGCGGAGGCGCGCGCGGGCGGCGACTACACGTCGCACGCGCCCGGCCTGAGCGAGGCCTACGACGGGAGCGAGGTGGACCTCCACTCGTGGGTCCGCATGGCGCAGGACGACGGCGACAACAACAGCCGCCGCCGCTACCAGGGCCTCTGGGCCGACTGGACGGGGCCGGACGAGGACGGCATGCGGCGCGAGGCCCGCGACCTCCTCACGCGCATGGCCGCGACGAACAGCCCCCAGATCCTCTCGATCAAGGACGGCAACAGCGGCCACCTCGTCGTCGTCTACGGCTACGAGAACGGCCACTTCCTGATCTACGACCCGAACTTCCCGGGCGAGACGATGTTCTACGCGTTCGACGGCGAGAACTTCGGCGACACCTTCACGCACGCGGACGGCACGCGCGTCGATTGGGGGATCTACGACAGCATCGACGGCATCTCGTCGCACCAGGTCTCGGACGCGTTCTCCAACGAGGACATGCGCGACCTGAGGGACCGGTCCCGCACGCACGACGAGCAGGAGCGCTACGTGACGGTCGTCACGGACTCCGTGACGAGGAACGCCGACGGCACGACGACGATCACGGGCCGCGTCGCGGGCTACGAGGACGCCTTCGAGCACTCGGACCGGATCGATGTCTCGCTCCCCGGGACGGGCGGCCTCATCGTGCGCTCGGACATCGACGAGAACGGGCGCTTCTCGATCACCGTGGGCGAGGGCTGGTACGGGACGTTCGTCCTCAACGCCACGGAAGACGACGGCGGCTACGTCGGCTCGACCCGCGTCGAGATCGCCGCGCCGCCGCCGCCGCCGCCGAAGCCGATCACGACGAAGACGCCGGGCTTCCTCGGCGAGCTCGGGAAGAAGGTCGGCGAGAAGATGAGCACCGTCGAGGTTCAGTAGAGAGTCCTTCGAACGTCTCTTGGGGCGCTGCGGCGGGGGCTCCGCCCCCGACCCCCGCCTCTCCCTGAAGCTCGAGCGCCCGGGTCCTCGCGGACCCGGGCGCTTTCGTTGTCTCTGTGAACGGCGGTTGGAGATGACGGGACTCGAACCCGTGGCCTATACGTTGCGAACGTATCGCTCTCCCAGCTGAGCTACATCCCCATGGAGAGTGTGTGCGGCGCTTCGGGGCAGTATTCTACGGAGACGCCATCGCCTGTCAATCCTCTTCGAGAATCCCGACATGCGTCTCTTACGTTCGCTCCTCGTCGCCTGCCTCGTCGCTCTCGCGAGCGGATGCTCTTCGATCTGCGACAAGGAGAAGCAGCCCCACGGCGGCGACCTCTCGAAGCCCGAGAACACGTGCGCGATCCTCCAGTACGGCTGCCGCAACGAGTGCTGGAGCGAGCTCTACGACCTCATGAGCGAGAAGACGCGCGCGGAGCACAGCTACCTGAAGTTCCGCGTCGGCTTCCCCGACCTCAAGGCCCCGGGCCGCGAGGAGACGATCCGCTCCCTCGTCGCGCGGACGGGCGAGGTCCTCGTCAGCCGCTCGCACATAGGCGAGAAGTACCGGCTCGCGCTCCTCAATCTCCCCGCGGAGGGGAAGGACAAGGATCTGAACGTCCTCTTGATCCTCGAGGGGTCGGAGTGGCACATAGCGCTCCAGGAACAGGTCGAGAAGAAGGTCGCGTTCGACTGAAGGGGGACAACCGATGGGTTTCCAGGGGCACATCGCGCGGCCGAAGGGCGCGAGGACCGGCGTCGTCGTGATCCAGGAGTGGTGGGGGCTCGTCCCGCACGTGAAGGACGTGGCCGAGCGCTTCGCGCGCGACGCCGGCCACGTCGTCGCGGCGCCGGACCTCTACCACGGGAAGTCGACCGTCGAGGCCGCCGAGGCGCAGCACCTCATGCAGGGCCTCGACTGGGGTCGCGCCGCGAAGGAGATCGGCGAGACGGTCGCCATGCTCCGCGAGAAGGAGGGCTGCGCGAAGGTCGGCGTCACGGGCTTCTGCATGGGCGGCGCGCTCACCATGATCGCGGCGACTCAGCCGGGCGTGGACGCGTTCGCCGCGTTCTACGGCTTCCCGCCCGAGGGAGCGGCGCCCCTCGAGAAGATCTCCGCCCCGGGCCTCATCTTCTTCGGCGAGAAGGAGACCTACTTCTCCGTGAGCGACGCGAAGGCGTTCGCCGAGAAGCAGGGGAAGACCGAGGTCATCGTCTACCCGGGCGCGGGCCACGCGTTCTTCAACGACACGCGCCCCGACGCCTACGACGAGACCGCGGCGAACGACGCCTGGCGGCGCACGCTCGCGCACTTCGGCAAGCACCTCCGGAGCTGATCCGGGACGCTCTTCGCCCCCTGAGGAGAGTCCGAGAAGCACCGGCACGTCCCCGTGCGCTCGCCGCCACGAGTTAGCCCTCGCCCGTCGCCGGCACGGAGGTCGCTCTCTCCCCGGCCGAGAGAGGGGTAGTCCATGAAGCAACAGGTGAAGATCCCGGAGCTCACGGGGCTCGTCGCGCTCGGCGTCCCGGAGATGCGCCGGACGAACGGGGGGAGCCTCAGGATCGGAGGCTTCGCGGGCCGCGCGCCGCAGAGCATCCGCATGGGCGCGTTCCTCGGCAGGGGGCCCGCGAACAGCATCCGCATCGGCGGGTTCATCAACAGCGAGGCGCAGAGCATCCGCACGGGCGGTCTCATCGTTTAGGAGTCAGGAGGCTCCGAGCCAGCTCCTCAGCGCGTCGATCTCGTCCTCGAGGATCTCGTGCGCCATCTCGTACTCGTGGTACTCGACGGGTACCGCGAGGTCCTCGAGGGCGCGTCGCGACTTTCGCGCGACCTGGACGGTGATCAGTCCATCGCGCGTCCCGTGCGCCATGAAGACGCCGAGCGGCGCCGCGGGCCTCGCGGGCGCCTCGGGCATCGAGAGGTAGCCCGAGAGACAGCCCGCGCGCGCGGCGACGCCCTCGTTGAGCGTCACGTCGAGCGAGACGACGCCGCCCTGCGAGAACCCGAGGACGACGGTCCGGTCGGGGCCGACGCCGAGCGCGGCCTGCTTCTCGCGGACGAGCGCCGCGACGAGCGCGCGCGAGGCGGGGAGGTCTCGCTCGCGCGTGTCGCTCTCGTACCACGCGTGGCCGCCCGGCCCGCCCCACGGGTTCGGGGCGTCGGGGTGCACGCAGTGCCAGCCGTCGGCGGCGAGGAGGTCACCGATCGGGGCGAGGTCCTCCTTGTTCGCGCCGCGGCCGTGGAGGACGACGGCGAGGCCGACGCGAGCGCCGCGGGGTTCGATCTCCAGGGTCCGCAGGCTCAACGGGTCGATGAGCCGGGGAGCGCGGGCAGCAGCACGACGCGCTCGCGCTCGAGGTCGAGGAGCACGGCCCGGCCGAGGCCGAGGAGGATGTCGCTCCCGAGGCCGCCCTCGAGAGGGCCGTCGCTCTCGACCTTGAGGACGCGGAGGCCGAGGTCGGCCTCGCCGGCGACGACGCGCCCCTGGACCGTCCCCCTCGTCCCGTTCACCGCCGCGCCGCTGGCGACGGACGGCGCGACCCACGAGTACCGCGCGCCCGTGTCCACCAGCAGCTCGGCGCGGACGGCGCCCACGTGCACCTGGACGCGGAGGGTGTTGTGCTTCCGCCGGGCCGGCAGCGCGGTCGCCCCCTCGACGGAGGAGAGCTGGTCCGAGAGCTCGCGGGTCACGAAGTGGACGCGGTTCTGGCCCGGCTCGAAGACGATGGCCCTGTCCGGGAACGCGACGAGGCCGGCGATCGCGTCGAACCCGCCGGGCATGCGGACCTGGATCGCCTCGCCGCCTTCGAGGAGGAAGCAGCCCGGGACCTCGACGCGCCCGAGGCCGTGCGAGACCGTCCGCCCGCGCCCGACGCCGCCCTTCTCGACGGGCGCGCCGTCGTAGCGGACGAGCCGGTGGAGGCTCGGGAGCTCGAGCGCCGCCACGAGGGACGACGAGACGGCGACCCCCTCGCAGCCGGTGTCGAGCACCAGCTTGACGTTACGGCGTCGCGGCCCCGCGACGGCGACCGCGTCCACGGTCGGCAGGAGCCCGGCGTAGCGCGTGGACGAGGAGTCGCCCTGCGGCCAGACGACCTTCGGCGCCTGCACCGGTGTCGCGCAGCCGGACACCGCCAACGTGACGATCGCGAAGAAGCTCGAGCGTCGCACCCCGATACCCCCTGGAGAAGGCGCGATCATAGCTCGCCGGTGGCGTTGACGCCCGAGAGATGCCGCGTGTATTCTCGCCCTCCTCATTCTCTGGGGACAAGGGAGGCGTGCCCGTGCCGGTCGATCTGAAGGCGGCGCTCGAGCAGAAGCAGAACGAGTACAAGATGCTCGTCGTGGACCATCAGAAGCTGCGCATGAAGCAGCAGGTCCTCGAGCGCGTGCTCCACCTCTACGGGGCCCCCGCGGACTTCGACTCGGTCTTCGAGGGCGTGATGGACGCGGCCATGATGGCCGCCGACGCCGAGTCGGGCGCCCTCTACATCCTCGACGGCGACAAGAACGAGCTCTACTTCGCGGCCGCGCGCGGCCCGAAGGCGCGCGAGGTCCTCGCCCTCGACATCACGATCAAGCCGGGGCAGGGCATGGCCGGCGCTTCCTTCGCGAACAAGGAAGTCATCGTCGTCTCCGACGTCCACAAGGACCCGCGCTTCTTCAAGGAGGTCTCCTCCTCCGTCGGCTACGAGGTGCGCTCCCTCCTCACCGCGCCGGTGATCTGCGACCAGGAGGTCTTCGGGGTCGTCCAGGTGATCAACAAGCACGGCTCGAACGAGTTCGACATGGAGGAGGTCGAGACCTTCAAGAAGCTCGGCCGCTACGCGGGATCGATCATCGGCCTGGGGCTCGAGCTCCAGGAGCTCCGCCGTATCGCCGGTCAGCCGGCTTAGGGGGACCAGCATGCCGATCACGCTCAAGGATCTCTGCACCGAGCTGGCCCGCCGCCGCGGCTCCGACCTCATCCTCAAGGAAGGCCGCCCGCCGCTCATGCGGGTCACCGGCCAGCTCCTCCCCTCCGAGCACCCGCCGCTCGACGCGCAGTCGCTCTGGAACCTCGTCGGCGAACAGATGGACGAGGCCTACGTCCGCCGGCTCGAGCAGGACCGCGAGGTGGACTTCGGCTTCGAGTACCAGGACATCGCCCGCTTCCGCGCGAACGTCTTCTACCAGCGCCGGAAGGTCGGCTGCGTCATCCGCGCGATCCCGCTCGAGGTCCCGACCATCGAGGCGCTCAACCTCCCGCCCGTCCTCAAGGACCTCGCGAACGCGCCGAACGGCGTCGTCCTCGTCACCGGCCCCACGGGCTCGGGCAAGTCCACGACGCTCTCCGCGATCGTCGAGCACATCAACCGCACGCGCCCGGCGCACATCATCACGATCGAGGACCCGATCGAGTTCGTCTACCAGGACAAGAAGGCGACGGTCACGCAGCGCGAGCTCGGCCGCGACTCGCTCAACATCGAGCGCGCCCTCCGCGCCGCCCTCCGCCAGAACCCGGACGTCATCCTCGCGGGCGAGATGCGCGACCGCGCGACGATGGAGCTCGCGATGCACGCCGCGGAGACGGGCCACCTCGTCTTCTCGACGCTCCACACGAACGACGCCAAGCAGTCGATCGACCGCATCCTCGACACGTTCCCGGCCGACGCGCGCACAGGCCTCCTCCGCATGCTCGGCGTCACGCTCCGCGGGATCGTCTGCCAGCGGCTCATCCCGCGCACGGACGGCGCGGGCCGCATCGCGGCGATCGAGATCATGATCAACTCGCCCTCGATCAAGCAGCTCATCGAGAAGGGGCAGATCGGCGACATCCAGAAGTCGATCGAGAGCTCGCAGTCGTACTACCGCATGCAGAGCTTCAACCAGGCGCTCGCCGAGCTCGTGAAGAAGCGCATGATCACCGAGGAGGACGCCATGTCGAACACGACGTCGCCCGGCGATCTCAAGCTCATGCTGAAGGGCATGGTCAAGGCGGGCGGCACGACGTCGATCCCGAAGATCGACGTGGGCGACGACCTCCGCGAGGACTCGGCCCCCGCTCCCGGACCGTCCGACCCGACGAAGAGCGCGACGGGTCTCAAGGCGCCGCCCGCGGGCGTCCGCGCGAGCGGCCCCGGCGCGACGTCCTCGGGCGGGATTCGCGCGCCGATCCGGCCGACGGGCCGGCAAGGCACGCCCGCTGCCCAGCGGCCCGTGACGCCGGGTGGCACGGCGACCAAGCCGCCGGCCGCGGCGCCGGAGAACCCCTCGGACAGCAAGCCGAAGATCAACCGCGGCTTCGATTTTCAGAAGTAGGCGAGCCTGATGACAGAGACGACGAACGTAGACAAGCACGAGGACCTCTTCACGCGCATCGCGCTCGACAACAAGCTCGTCACCAAGTTCCAGCTGAAGAAGGCGACCGACGAGCAGGAGCGCCGCGCGAAGGAGGACGGGAAGCGTCCGCCGATCGGCGACGTCCTGCGCTCGCTCGGGTTCCTCACGGAGCGGCAGTACCAGTCGATCGAGAACGCCCAGAAGTACCGCGAGCAGCGCGACTACGACAAGCGCTTCGGCCGGCAGGTGCTCCGCATGCAGCTCCTCGACCAGGCGAAGGTCGAGGAGGCGCTCGAGGACCAGAAGACCGCCTACTCGAAGGCCGGCGTCGTCAAGTCGCTCGCGGCCTGTCTCTCCGACAAGAAGCTCCTCACGACCGCGCAGGCCGACGAGGTGAAGCGCGCGATCGAGTCCCGCGACAAGAAGAAGACCGCGGGCGGCCCCGCCCTCAAGCCGGCGACGTCGAAGAAGCCGGAGGAGGACGAGGACTCCATGAAGCTCGCCGACCTCGAGGAGGAGCCCGCTCCCGCGCTCACGACCGTCCCGGTCAAGGCCGAGGACGAAGACGAGGACGAGGACGAGGACGAGGACGAGGAGGACGACGAGGACGAGGAAGAAGAGGACGACGAGGACGAGGAAGAAGAGGGCGACGAGGACGAGGACGAAGACGAGGACGAGGAAGAAGAGGGCGACGAGGACGAGGACGAGGACGAGGACGAGGAAGAAGAGGGCGAAGAGGACGAGGACGAAGAAGACGACGACGAGACGGTCGACGACGAGGAGCTCGCCGCCGAGATGGCCGGCATCCCCGACGCCGAGGACGTCGAGCTCGACAAGGAGGACCTCGAGACGATCGACCAGCTCGAGTCGAGCGAGGAGGCGGACGCCAAGGGCTGGGCCGCGGACGCGTTCGACGACCGCCCGCTCGCCAAGCGCCAGGGCGAGAGCAGCGACGTGGGCAAGCCGATCCCCCCGACCGGGAGGCTCGAGAAGCCGGCCGCGCCCTCGCCGCCCGCGCCGGTCTCGCCGCTCGCGGCGCTCAAGACGCCGTCCGCGCCCGTCCCGCCGAGGCCGCCCGTCGTGGCGCGCGCGAGCGAGCGCATCCCGGTCCCGACCACGCCGCCCGTCCCGCCGAGCCCGCCCAAGCCCGCCCCCTCGAAGATCCCGGCCGGCGAGGAGGTCTCGATCCCGGGCGGCTCGGTGCTGAGCGACTCGAGCATCCAGTCCTCGTCGCCGCTCATCTCGGGCGACTCGAAGGCCGACGCGAAGGCCGACAAGGCCGCGTCCGTGAAGGCGGCGAGCGACCTCGAGATCCCGGGCGGCTCGGTGTTCAAGGACGTGCCGTCCCAGTCCGGGGTCGTCTCCGCCTCGCGCTCCGACTCCGACTCGAGCGTGGAGGAGGCCCCGAAGGCCGAGCCCGCGTCGGCCGGCAAGCAGCGGCTCGAGTCGAGCGCGGAGGCGCTCGAGAACCTCCTCGCCGAGGCCGACGAGGCGAAGGCCGCGGCGCCGCCGCCGGCGAAGTCCTCCCCGACCTCGCGCCCGCCGCTCAAGTTCCCGCCGCGCCCCACGGCCGCCGCGGCGGCGTCCGCGCCCGCGGCGCACGCGGCGGACGAAGGCCCGATCATGCGCCGGACGTCGGGCACGGCCGCCGCGAACCCGCTCGGCGCGACGATCGGCTCGGGCGCCGGCGAGGCCTCCCCGACGAAGACGGCGGGCCCGAGCGACTCGGAGACGTCGAACGACGAGTTCGCGGCGCTCGACAAGCCGAACGCTCTCCTCGAGGCCGACGCGCCGGAAGCGAAGCCGAGCAAGCCGGCGTACGACCTCGGCGCTCTCCGGCGCGCGTTCGACAAGGCGTTCGAGTCGGCGCGCGAGAACGCCTGGAAGCGGTTCCTCGAAGAGCTCGACAAGTAGGCTCGTAGCCCGCGGAGCCGTTCCGTGAAGCTCGTCCGCCACGCCTCGCTCGCGTATCAGGGAGGCACGTCCGACAAGGTCTACCAGGTCGACCTCTGCGAGGTCGGCCCCGACCGCTTCGTCGTCAACTTCCGCTACGGCCGCCGCGGCTCCGCGCTCAAGGAGGGCACGAAGACGACCGCCCCCCTCGCTCGCGCCGAGGCCGAGCGGATCTTCGATCGCCTCGTCGCCTCGAAGAAGGCGGAGGGCTACTGGGACGCGGACGCCCCCCCCCAACCCCCCCCCCCCGGGGGGGGGGGGGGGGGGGGGGGGGGGGCGCCCCCCCCCCCCCGGCCCCCAAACAGGGCGTGCGCGCGGGCACGATCACCG
>CAZYLP010000042.1:0-8228 GCA_964648345.1 uncultured Planctomycetota bacterium | reverse complement strand
AGCGAGGAGGCGAGTGCGACGACCCTCCGGGTCGAGGGGCCCGACCCGCGCGCGGCCCACATCCTGGGCGTGCTCTCGGGCACGATCTCCGCCACGCCGCAGGCGAAGATGCGCGCGCTCTGGCGCGTCGTCGAGCTCGACCTCGCCGCCGCCGAGCCGCACCTCGCCCCCTTCACGCGCGGCAAGGACCTCGAGCAGTACCTGGCCGCGGCGGCGCTCGGCCGCTGCGCGACCGAGCCGGCCTCGCGGCTCCTCCTCGACCTCCAGGCACGCGCGAAGTCGGACATGGTCAAGCGCATGGTCCTCGAGGGCCAGCGCGCCGTCGCCTTCGCGCGCGGCGGCGCGGCGCGCGACGCGTTCCTCGACCGGGCCCACGAGGAGCTGCCGCCGGCGCTCCGCGCGGCAGCGCGCGACTCGGCGGCCGCGTTCGCGAAGGCGCTCGATGCGTTCCTGGCGGCCCCCCCCCAACCCCCCCCCGCTCCGCGGGGGGGGGTTGGGGGGGGGCCGCGATCCTCGCCGCGGTCTACCGGATCGACTCGGAGACCACCCGCCCCGCGCTCCTCGCGGTGGCGCGGGGCATGCCGCTCGACGCCCCGCGCTGGAAGGCGGCGCGCGCCCTCTTCAAGATGGCCGAGTACCGCCGCGACGGACAGCTCTTCGGCATCCTCGCGCGTCGCATCGAGCTCCTCCGCTCGAAGCTCGACGCGGTGAGCCCGAGGACGCGCCGCTACCTGAGGCGGCGGACCTGGCGCACGCTGCGGAGGCTCGGCCTCGACGGACGGGCCGACCTCTACGTCCGGATGGCCGTGGGGGTCCTCGCGCCGTTCTCCGACCAGGACGGCGGCGAGCCGTTCACGAAGCGCGGCAGCTATTCCTGGCGGTCGCGGACCCGCGAGCCCGACAAGGTCTTCGACCGCTTCGGCCGGTACTGGACGTTCAACAAGGTCCTCCGCGGCGAGAGCGCGCAGTACGAGCCCGACCGCACCGAGCGGTTCCGGTGCGCGAACGGCTTCAAGCCGGGAGACCCCGAGCCCGCGAGCCGCGTCGAGGCCTTCTCCGAGCACTGGGACCGCTCGCCGGAGGCGCTGCTCCACCTCATCGACGAGAGCCACAGCGAGCTCGTCCATCGCTTCGCGGTGAAGGTCCTCCGCGCGAACGCGGACTTCACGTCCTCGCTCGACGGCGAGGGGCTCGCGGTGCTGATCCTCGCGCGCTACGCGGCCACGGCGGCCTTCGGCTTCGAGCTCGCGCGGCAGCGCTTCCCGCTCGATGCGCCGGACGAGGTGCTCGCCGCCCTCGCGAGCTCGGACCTCGAGGCCGCGCGGCAGGACGCGTGGCGGCGCCTCGACGTGCTCGCGGACCGCGTCGTCGCGAGCACGCGGCTCGTCGCCCAGCTCATCCGGTCGCGCCACGCGGACACGCGACTCCGCGTCCGGAAGCTCCTCGAGGCGCACCCGCTCGCCGAGGACGCGGCGCGCGTCGTCGTCGGCCGTCTCATCGCCGACCTCCGGGCCAGCCCGCCCGAGGACGAGGCGCTCGCCACCGACATCGTGAAGACGCTCGGCGCCTGCTTCGCGCGCGAGCTCCGCACGATCGACCGCCGCGTCGTCGAGGAGCTCCTCACCGCGGGCAGCACGCCGCTCCTCGTCCTCGCGGCCGAGATCCTCCTCGCGCGCCAGGCCCTGGGCGAGGCGGTGGACGGCGCGACGATCACGAAGCTCATCAAGTCCGAGCACGAGGCGCTCCGCTCGGTGGGCGTCCGCATGCTCGGGAACCTCCCCGAGGACGTCCTCGTCGAGAACGAGGCGGTCCTCGTGACGCTCGCGACGACGGACCTCGCGGACCTCCGCGAGGCCGTCCGGCCGATCGCGCGGAAGATCGCGGCGAAGTACCCGGTGTTCGCGGCGAACCTCGCCGACGCGCTCGTGAAGGCGCTCCTCGTCAGGAAGCAGCCCGAGGGTCTCCACGAGCATCTCCTGCGGATGCTGCGCGAGGACCTCGAGGCGATCCTCGACCGCCTCCCGAAGGCGCTCGTGCAGCAGCTCCTCCGCTCGCCGGTCTCGCAGGCGCAGGAGCTGGGCGGCGTGCTCCTCGGGAAGAACGTGCGCGCGGACGAGCTCTCGCTCGCCGAGATCGTCTAGCTCGCGTCGCACGACGTGAAGCTCGTGCGGGAGACGTCGTGGCGCTTCTTCGAGGCCAGCCTCGACCGGGTGCGCGCCGACCTCCGCGCCGCGGTCGCGATCCTCGACGCGCGCTGGGAGGACTCGCGCGCGTGGGCGCGGACCGTCTTCGGTGGCGCGCTCCTCGCCGAGCTCGGGCCGCCTCTCCTCGTCGCGATCTGCGACAGCGTCCGGCCCGACGTGCAGCAGTTCGGCCGCGAGCTCATCACGAAGCGCTTCGAGGAGAAGGACGGCTGGGAGTACCTCTCGAAGCTCGCGGAGCACCCGACGACCGAGCTCCAGCTCTTCGCGAGCCACTTCCTCGAGCGCTACGCGACGGGGAGCGTCGAGCGGATCAAGGCGCTCACGCCCTACTTCGTGAGCGTCCTCGCGCGCGTCAACAGGGGCCGCGTCGCGAAGGACCGGGCGCTCGCCTTCCTCCTCGCCGAGGGCCTCCGCTCGGAGGAGGCGGCGAAGCTCGTCGCGTGGATCTTCGGCTGGCAGTCCGTCACGGTCGCGATCGGCGACAAGGCGACGCTCGTCTCCGGCCTCCTCGCGATCAAGAAGGCCTTCCCCGGCGTCGAGATGCCGCTCGCGCTCGTCGCGCAGGAGGCTCGCTGATGAAGGGCGACCGGAGGGAGCGCCGCGGTGGTTGAGTTCAGCTACTCCTACGCGAAGGACTCCTCGGTCTCGAGCACGGCGGACGGGACGGCCATGAGCTTCGCGCCCGACGTGAAGCGGCCGCCCACGTACTTCTCGGGCGAGCTCCGGCTCGGGACGACGTTCCGCGAGGGGATCTCCGCGCTCCACGAAGTCGTCGTGTCGGACCTCCGCTTCAAGCCGAAGGACAAGACGGCCTACAAGGAGTGGCTCGCGCAGCACGAGGAGCTCGAGCTCGCGGCGGCGCTCGCGCGCGAGGGCGCCGTCCGCGCCGAGGTCGCCTCGCTCGAGAAGGAGCTCTCCGCGCTCGAGAAGCGCTCCTCCGAGCGGCGCGGGCCGTTCGTGGATGCGCGGAAGAAGTACTTCGCGTGGCTCTACGAGCAGAACCGCGAGTTCTGGTACGTCCTCGACCCGGTCATCACCGTCCACCCGGACGAGATCTTCTTCGAGTGCTTCTCGCAGGACGAGTCGAGCTACGGCCGGCTCGGCGCGAGCTACGAGTACTTCAAGAACGTCGGCGACTTCGCCTGCGGCACGACGAACGTGGACTACTCGACCGAGCTCTACCACGAGTTCCAGAAGATCCGCACCTACAAGACGACGACGCTCGTCGTGGACCCGACGGGCTTCGGCGTGAAGACGACGCACGAGGAGTCGTTCAAGGAGGTCAAGATCGACCTCCCCGACTCGTGGGTGCGCGGCTTCCTCCAGGTGAGCTCGGCGATGGCGCTCCCGGCCGTCAGCTTCGAGCTCCACCCCATGGACGTGCACAACCTCTGCTTCGTCCTCCGCCGCAAGAAGGAGAAGCACGGACCGCGCGCGCTCCGGTGGCACCTCGAGCCGGGCAAGCCCGTGCGGGCCGTCTTCGAGCCGTGGGAGATCGAGGTCCCCTGCCCGCGCTCGATCTACAAGGGCGCGGAGGCGGCCGAGGTCCGCACGTGGGGCCGCCGCCGGCTCCTGATCCTCGAGCGGCTCATCCCGATCGCGTGGAAGTTCACGGTCCACCTCCTCGGGAAGGGCATGCCGTCCTTCTGGGTCGCGGACCTGGGCGGCATGAGCTTCACGCTCGGGCTCTCGGGGTGGACCGCGAACGACTGGTCGCAGTCGGGCAACTTCGACCTCCTCGCGCCCCGGAAGACGGTGGACGAGCCGACGAAGCGGCGCGTCTTCGACGAGCTCAAGAAGCGGTGGCTCGCGACGCCGGACGCGCTCGCCGCCGGTCTCAACCTCGACCGCGCCGTCGTGCTCGGAGCGCTCGGCGCCTGGACGCAGGCCGGGCGCGCGATCTACGACCTCTCGAAGGGCGTCTACCGCGCGCGCGAGCTCTCGCGCGAGCCGCTGCCCATGGAGAAGCTCCGCTTCGCCTCCGAGCGCGAGGCCCAGGCCATGGAGCTCGTCCTCTCCGGCGCGGTGAAGGACCTGAAGGTCGTGTCCGCGGACGTCGAGAAGAAGACGCTTACGGTCCGGGCGACGATCAAGAAGACGAGCAAGCCGATCCCCGTCGAGCTGACGTTCGATGCCGACGAGAAGATCGTGCGCGCCGACTGCCAGTGCCACTGGCACCAGCACAACCAGCTCTTCAAGGGCCCCTGCGAGCACATCCTCGCCCTGAGGGTGGCGCACGCTCGGAGGTGGCTGTGAAGGCGATCAGACGAAAGGGGAGAAGCAGCGGCCGAGCACTGACCGAGCCCTTGCAACCCGGGCGGCGTATCGCCGTCCTTGCCGCAAGTTCCGTCATGCATCACTGGCCCGATCTTGACCGTGCCGGTGACGACTACCTGTATCGATCGCGGTGCCGACTCCGTGAGTCCGTTGCAATACAGGTAGTCGCACCGGCTGGAGTCGATCGATCCAGTCCCGAGCCTCTTCGAAGGCGACTTCAGGGCTCGGCCGCTGCCAACCCCGTCGTGAACGCCGCATGATCTTCGACGAGGCCCCGAAGAGCCGGCAGGAGCTCTACGACAGGATCCGCACGACGTCGAAGGACGCCGTCGTCCTCGACGAGATGATCCGCCACGGGTTCTGGCCCGACCGCGGGACCGTGCCCGAGGACCCGGCGGAGGAGATCCACCGCCGGGGCGAGCTCCAGAAGCGGCTCTCCGAGCTGAGAGCGCAGCTCGTCCTCAACCGCGACGAGTCGAAGCTGAGAGCCGAGCTCCGCCGGAAGCGCATGGAGGAGTCGAAGCGGAAGCAGGCGGAGACGAAGGCTCGCCACGCGGAGGAGCGGAAGCAGCGCGCGGCGGCGTGGGCGGAGAAGAAGGCGAAGGGGATCGTCTGGCTCGGCGCCGGCGTCTCGGGCGGCCTGAGCGAGGAGACGCCGAACCCGGAGGCGCTCGCGAAGCACGGGCTCCCGCTCCTCGCGACCGCGGAGGACGTGGCGAAGGCCACGGGCTTCACGATCGGCCAGCTTCGCTTCCTCGCCTTCGCGCGGAAGGTCTCGAAGGTCTCGCAGTACCGGACGTTCAAGCTCAAGAAGAAGACCGGCGGGGAGCGCGTGATCTCCGCGCCCATGCCGCGCCTGAAGCGGCTCCAGCGCTGGATCCTCGAGAACGTCCTCGACAAGGTCGCGCTCCACCCCGCGGCGCACGGGTTCCGTCACGAGCGCTCGATCCTCTCGAATGCTCAGCCGCACGTGGGCTCGCCGATCGTCGTGAACCTCGACCTGAAGGACTTCTTCCCCTCGATCCGCTATCCGCGCGTGAAGGGGCTGTTCCGCTGGCTCGGCTACTCGGAGGCGGTCGCGACGATCTTCGCGCTCGTCTGCACGGCGCCCGACGTGGAGGAGGTCCTCCTCGACGGCACGCGCTGGTTCGTCGCGACGAGCCAGCGGCGTCTCCCGCAGGGCGCGCCGACGAGCCCCGCGATCACGAACGTCCTCTGCGACCGGCTCGACCGGCGCCTCACGAAGGCGGCGAACGTCCTCGGCTTCACCTACACGCGCTACGCGGACGACCTCACCTTCTCCGCGAAGCCCGACGCCCAGGTCGATGTGGGGAAGCTCCTCCGCCGCACGAAGTGGCTCGTGGAGAAGGACGGGCTCGAGGTTCATCCCAAGAAGACCCGCGTCCTCAGGAAGGCGAGCCGCCAGGAGGTGACCGGCCTCGTCGTCAACGCGAAGGCGGCCGTGCCGCGCGAAGCGCTCCGCCGCTTCCGGGCGGTCCTCCACCAGATCGACAGGCAGGGGCCGAAGGGCAAGAAGTGGGGCGAGTCGGACGACGTGCTCGCCTCGATCGACGGCTTCGCGAACTACGTCTTCATGGTGAACCCGGCCAAGGGAGCGGTCCTCAAGGCGAAGGTCCGCGAGCTCTGGAAGAAGTACGGCTACGAGCGCCCGAGGTACGCGCGCAAGGCGAAGCCTCCGGCGCCCGCGCCCCTCCCGGCCTCCTCCCCCCGCGAAGCGGCGGGAGGCCGGGAGGGGGACGCGCCTCCTCCGCCTCCGCCCGAGAAGCCGAAGAAGCCCTGGTGGAAGCTCTGGTAGCCGCCCGGCGGGCGCGGCGGGCCGGCGGCAGCTAATCTCTCGCCGACGCATCGAGCTCGTGAGCTCGAAGGGCGCACGGGTGGCTTCTTTCGAGGTCCCGCGCGTGCGTCCCCCGCGTCATTGGAAGCTTTCAGGCATGGAGCTGGAGGTTCGAATCCTCTGCGCCGCCCACCCGCAAAACGGTGGCCGGTGACATCATGCCCTTCGAGGCGGGCTCTCGCCGGAGAGCGACGCCTGGCTGCATCGGTCCCGGGTCCCGGCCCGGTGGCGCGCCGGTCGGCGCCATCGCATCCGGGCGAGCGGCCGCGAGGCCGTACGGGACCTCTCCTGGCGTCGCCCTGCGGCGCGCCGCTCCCCGCCCGGTGCATCGGACGGGAGGCGACGCGCCCCGCGGCGCCGGGTACGTCCGCGGCCAGGTCCGTTCTCCGGCGGGGGACCGCCATTTACCCAGCGAGGTGACCAGTGTTCCTGAGCGTGGCCGTCGCCAAGCACGAGCGCGCCTTCGCGTACAGGCACCGCGATTACGCCCGCTTCCTCGAGCCGGGCTCGCACACGCTCTGGGGCTTCGGCTGGAGCGTCAAGCGGGTCAGCGTCCGCACGCCGACCTTCGAGGACCCCGACCTCGACCTCTTCGCGAAGGACGAGCTCGTCCACAAGGACCTCGAGGTCGTCGAGCTCGCCCAGCACGAGCGCGCGCTCGTCTGGGTCGAGGGGCGCCTCCGCGCCCTCCAGGGCCCCGGGCGGACGGCTTACTGGAAGGCGATCGACGAGGTGCGCGTCGAGAAGATCGACACGCGCGCGATCCGCTTCTCCCACTCCGAGCTCGAGGCGATCCTCGCGCTCCCGGGCGTCCGCGGCGTCCACCTCGACGAGGCCGTCGTCGGCCCGGGTTGCGTCGGGATCTTCATCGTGGACGAGAAGGTGCAGGCCGAGCTCGCGCCCGGCCGCTACGCGCTCTGGCGCGGCGTCGCGCGCGCGCGGATCGAGGTCGTGGACAAGCGCGAGCAGGTCCTCGACGTGGCCGGCCAGGAGCTCCTCACGCGCGACAAGGTGGGCGTCCGCCTGAACGTCGTGGCCACGTTCAACGTCTCGAACCCGCGCCTCTGGCTCGAGGTCTCGACGGACGCGAAGGGCGGGCTCTACCGCGACGTCCAGCTCGCGCTCCGCGCCGTCGTCGGGGGCCGCACGCTCGACGAGATCCTCGCCGCGAAGGAGGTGCTCGGCCAGGAGATCCGCTCCGTGCTGACGCCGCGCGCCGACGCCGCGGGCGTCACGCTCGGGACGGTGGGCGTGAAGGACGTGATCCTCCCGGGCGAGATCCGGACCCTCATGAACCACGTCGTCGAGGCGGAGAAGCGCGCGCAGGCCCAGCTCATCGCGCGGCGCGAGGAGACGGCCGCGACGCGGAGTCTCCTCAACACGGCGAAGCTCTACGCCGAGAACCCGGCGCTCCTCCGCTTGAAGGAGCTCGAGACCGCGGAGCGGATCGCCGAGAAGGTGACGGAGCTGAGGATCGGCGGCGGCGAAGAGCTCGTCGCGCGCCTGCTCCCGCGCAGCGGTGCTCCGAGCTGACGCGCGTGAAGCTCGGGCGCTTCGAGATCGTCGCCGAGGTCGGCCGCGGAGCCATGGGTGTCGTGTACAAGGCCCGCTCCGCCGACGGCGCCGTCGTCGCGATCAAGGTCTGCCGGCGCCTCGCGGCCCAGGAGCTCCAGCGGTTCGACCGCGAGGTGCGGCTCCTCCAGGAGCTGGGCTCGGGCTTCGTGCCTCTCCTCGAGGCGGGCGTCGAGGCGACGGGGCCGTTCCTCGTCATGCCGTTCCTCGACGGCGGGACGCTCCGCGACAAGCTCCAGCGCGGCGCTCTCCCGGTCTCCGAGTCCGTCGAGATCGTCGCCGGGCTCGCGCGCGCGCTCGCCGCGGCGCACGAGAAGGGG
>CAZYLP010000041.1:0-20251 GCA_964648345.1 uncultured Planctomycetota bacterium | reverse complement strand
GTACTCGTAGCGCGTCGCGACGAACGTCCCCGCGGCGCCGAGGACCGCGCCCACGAGCGCGAAGACTCGCTGCGCGGAGAGCGCCTCGATCGCCGCGCCGCCGAGCGTCGCGAGCGCCGTCACGAAGAGCACGGTCTCGTAGAGCGTCGTCACCGGGGGCCGGCCCCGGACGACGCACCGGACCGCGATCCCCGCCGCGAGGAGGAGCGCCCCGGCGCCGACCGCGGCGAGCGTCCCGCGCGCGAGCCATGCGCCGCGCGGTCGGGCGCACGAGAGAGCGGCGAGCAGGCACGCGGCCAGGAACACCTCGAGGGAGCGGCCGACGGGGTCGGTGCGGTGGAGGCTCACCTCGAGCGAGACCGTCGCCCCCTCGTCGCGCGAGCGCGCGAGCGCGGTCACCGCGCCGTGGAGCCTCCCGAGCGTGGCGCCGAACGCGACGGGGTCGGAGCGCCGGCGGGCCAGCCGCTCGAGGTCCGCGAGGAGCGTCGCCTCCGGCCCGGCGACGCCGACGAGCCCGCGCGCGATGACGTCGCCCGGCGTGAGCCACGCGGCCGCTCCGGGCGCCGCGGGCGGGAACGGGGCGAGCGCGTTCGCGCCCGTGCGGGCCTCGGCGAGCTCGCCGAGGACGTGCTGGAAGGCCCCGAGCTCGCGCGCCCGCTCCTCGGCCGTCGCGCGCTCGAGGGCGCGTGCCGCGAGGCCGAGCTCGCTCGCGTGAGCGATCACGGCCGAGATGCCCTCGTCGTCCGGACGCGCGAAGATCCTCGCGAGGCCCGGCGACGCGCGGAGCCCGTAGTCGGCGCGCGCGAAGTCGAGCAGCTGGAGGAGCCCGCGGACCTCCTCGACGCGGCTCTCGAGGAGCACGAGCTGCGCCTCGACGGGAGACCGGTCCTTCGGCTCCGTCTTCCGGTGCCGGGCCGCGAGCTCGCGGAGCCGGGGCAGGGCGGGGGCGAGCTCGTCGAAGGAGAGGCGCGTCCGCTTCGCGCGGCCGCGGGCCAGGCCGATCGCGTCGAGGACCTCGGCGTTCTCGACGAGGAACACCTCGTAGCGCCGCGCCTCGTCCGGGTGAAAGATGGTGTCGAGGAGCCACTCGAGCGAGCCGAGCGTCCGGCCCGACGGTGTCGTGCACGAGCGGCGTCCGGAGACGCGGAGGAGCTGGAACCGTGCGAGCGTGTCGAGCGGTTTGACCCGGCCGCCGTCCTGGACGGGGAGCGTCGCGAAGAGGTCGAGCGTCGCCTGGTCCCACCGCGCCGCCTCTCCCGCCTCGGCGTGGCCCGTGCCGCCCGCGAGGACGAGGGCGACCGCGGCGGCCGCGAGCCGAGCCGGGCGCCGGACGTGCTTCACGAGGCGCGGCACGAACGTCGCGAGCATGCCCACCGCGACCACGGCGCAGGCGACCAGCGGCCACTGGTCGGACGGGTTCCTCACGACCGCGAGGGACGAGAAGAGGGGCGTCCCCGGCGCGGCGTCGGTCGGCCCCCAGGAGGCCTGGTAGAGGACGAGCCCCCGGGCGCGGAGCGGCTCGTTCATCTGGATCTTCACCGCGCGCGCGGCGCCGCCCTCGATGGCGCGCACATCGCTCGCGAAGACGCGCGCGATGCCCGTCCTCGGGTGCCGCTCGACGGTGAACTTGTCGAGCGCGATCGTGAAGGGCATCGAGAAGCGCCGCTTGCGGAGGTCGACTGCCCACGTCTTCCCCCCGGCCTGGACGGGGAGCGCGCACCGCGCGAAGCCCCAGAGGACGGTCCGGCGCTCCGCGAGGCCGGGGCCGCGGATCGTCGCGACGATGCCGGCTCCGTCGCGGGCGGCCTCCTTCTCGAGCCTCTGCGCGACCAGCTCGATCCGCCCCTCCGTCGAGACGACGCGCGCGTTGCGCTCGAATCCCGAGAGCTCGAGCTCGAAGGGGAGGTCGGGCGAGGCGAAGACGCGGGTCCGCTCGCCTCCGAGGTCCGCGAAGTCCTCCTCGGGGATGACGTGCTCGCGGACCTCGGCGGTCTGCGTCGTGTCGTGGATCGCCACCTCCCACTCGAAGTAGCTCTCGAACTCGCTCGACTGCTGCCCCTCGTAGAGCGTGAGGTGCCCCTCCTCGGCGCACCGGAGCTTCACGAGCCCGGCGGCGAGCATGAGGAGGATGCCGGCGTGCACGACGAGGATGCCCGCGGTCGCGCGCGTCTTGCGGATCCGCACGAGCCCTCCGACGACGAGGTTCACCGCGAGGAGCGAGAGGACGAGGAGCGCGCCCGGGAGGGGCAGCGGGACGACGCCGCCCAGGTGGTGGACGAGGACGAGCGACTCGAAGTACTTCTTCTGAGCCGCGTAGAGGCCGTGCTCCGTCTGCTCGACCGTTCCGAGGAGCGTGAGGAGGAAGAGCAGGAGGAAGAGGGCCCAGGCGAGGCCGTAAGACGAGAGGAGGACGACGAGGCGCCGCGGGGACGCGGCCACGAAGGTGAGGAGGCGCTCGCTCATCGGGCGCCCTCCTCCCGGAGCGACGCGCAGAACGCGACGAAGGCGTCGCGCTGCGCCGCCACGTCCGCCGCCGGCCCGATCATCTTGACGAACACGCTCCGCGCCGGCAGAGCGCAGGCGACGGCGAGCATGCGCCAGCCCGGGCGCACGGCGCCGTTCGTGTCGGTGTAGTCCCCCGTCACGTCGAGGAAGGGCGACGGGCGGCCGAGCGCCGCGATCCGCGGCAGCGAGTCCACGCCGCCGTCGAGCGGCGGGCGCCCCATCTGGCCGAGCCAGCGGCCGACGTTCGCATCGAGCCCGCCCGCCGAGCCGGGGAGCGCGACGATCCAGCACTCGACGGAGCGCTCGGGGCCGGCGCGGAACGTGGCGAGCCTCATGGGCGCGGGCGGGGCCTGCGTCCAGCCAGGGGCCGGCTCCCAGACGAGGCCCGATGCCGACTGGGCGCCCGCGGGCGCCGCGGTCGAGGCCTTGCCACGAGTGTGGAGGGAGTCGCAGAGCGAGAGGAAGCGCTCGCGGTCCGCGTCGACCGCCGCGGCCGGGCCCACGAGCTTCACGAAGAGGAGGCTCGGCCCCGCGAGCGCCTGGTAAGCGTGGATGAGGCCGAGGAGCTTGCGCCCGCCGTTCTCGAGCTCGACGAACGTCCCATCGCCGCCGAGGACCCTCCGGCGCGGGAGCGCCTCGATCGTGGCCGGCGCGGCCTCGCCGAGGCCGAGCTGGGCGCGCCAGCGGTTCACGTTCGCGGCGACGCCGCCCATCGCGGGCATGGTCGTGACGGAGCAGTCCACCTCGGGATGGGTCCCGCCGAAGCTGGCGAGGCGATGCCCGCTCGGATCGGCCTTCTCGCGCCACCCTAAAGGAGTGCTCCAGGCGAGCGCGTCGCTCGCGACGCGGGGCGCGAGCGGAACGCTCGAGGGCGGTAAGCCGAGCCGCTCCTCGTCGCTCACGTCGGCCCGCGGCGACCGGTGGGGCCGTGGGGCGGTGCGGACACGCTCGATCGGGTGCGGGCGCGGGGAGCTGCGATCCGGGTCGCATCCGGAGCCGAGCAGCAGGAAGCTCAGCACGCACGATGCGATCCTCTTGGACGACGCCAATGTCCCCCCGTTCGAGCCCCGTTCAGCCTGGTCCAGCGTAGGGACCCCGCCCTCCCCGCGCGCCCGTCAAGCGGCCCAAGGTGCCGTCGCGAGGAGGGGGGAGCCTCGGCTCTGCGGAAGGCGAGAGCGTGACTTCTATCCTTGGATAGAGTACCCTCGTGCCCGACGCGGGGACGACGGACCGACGGGGGACCGTCGCGATGCTTGGCGAACGCGAGCTTCTCTCCCTCATGGGGAAGATGGGGACACTGCGCCACCAGGACAAGGTGGCGAGGCCCCCCCGTACCTCGCTCCACGAAGGCGAGGACGCCGCCCGGGATCGCGCATCGGCGCTGGCGCGCGCGAACGTGCTCCTCGAGCGCGCGCTCGACGAGCTGGCGAAGGAGCCCGCGCTCGAGCCCTTCCTCGGGTCGCTCCTCGAGTCGCTCGTGCGTGGCCTCCGCGCTCGCGCGGCCACGCTCTGGCTCAACTCCCAGGCGGGCGAGCCGCGCGTGTTCCTCACCTACGAGGACGGGACGGTCGTCCAGCCCGAGCGATCCAGCGTCTACAGGCTGCCCGACCGGCACGTCGTCTACTTCCCGATCACGATCGCCTCGAAGCGGCTCGGGGCGCTCGATGCGCACTTCACGCGCCCGCCCCAGCTCCTCCCCGAAGACGTCGAGCTCGGGCGGGCGCTCGCAGCCCATGCCGCGCTCGCGATCCAGCTCTCGGCGCTCGGGCGCGGAGGCCGCGAGGCCGCCGTCGTCGAGGAGCGGAGCCGGATCGCCCGCGACATCCACGACACGGTCGCGCAGGGCATCGCCGGCGTCATCCTGAACCTCGGCTCCGCCCTGGAGAGTCTCGAGCCGGACCCCAAGACCGCGCGCGCGTTCATCGCGCGCGCCGATAGCTCGGCGCGGCAGGCGCTCAAGGACGCGCGCGAGATGGTACGCACTCTGCGCCCCGCGGACCGCGAGGACGCCGAGCTCGCGGCCGCGCTCGCGAGCTCGATCCGCGGGCTCCGCGAGACGACGACCTGCGCCATCAAGCTCGCCGTGACGGGGCGGCCGATCTCGCTGCCGCGCGTCGTGCAAGGCGAGCTCCTCCGGGTGGCCGAGGAGGCGCTGAGGAACGCGATCCGGCACGCGCGGACGGCCGAGGTGCGCGCCGAGATCGCCTTCGACGGGCACGGCGTGGCCCTCTGCATCAAGGACCGAGGCCGCGGCTTCGACGTGCACGCGATGGTCTCCACGGGTTATGGCCTCGCGGGGATGCGCGAGCGCGTGCGTCGCATCGGCGGGAGACTCGACATCCGCAGTGTCCAGGGCCGCGGCACCGAGGTGAGGGTGAAGTGGCGGGGCGACGGGCGGGCCACATCTAACCAACGGTAGAGGCTCGCCTCATCCATAGGGGGAGGCTGCGTCCCGACCACCCGCCGGAGCCCCGAGGGCTGCCATTGGGCGGCGCGCCCTCGCGGCCCCTCCCTTAGCCTTGACGGGCGGGGAAATGGAGACTCCCAACGACATCTTCCGGTCCGTGCGCGAGCTCAAGGCGAGGGTCCTCAGCGCGTCCTTCGAGAGCTTCTCGTCGTCGTACGGCTCACCGGCGCTCGTCGTCACAAGCGTGACGATCGCGACGCCCGTCCCGGGGCTTGAGGACACGACGCCGCGCACGTCGCCCACGAACGATCGGGGGACGCACATCGAACGCTCCATCCGCCGCACGACCGCAGAGGGGATCGACGGCGACGAGCCGGGGGGGCCTGCCTCCATGCGCGGCAAGGTCGTCTTCCTCGCGAAGCGGCCGGGGAACCCTTTCCCCGCGATGGTCACCGTCGGCCGCGCTCTCAACAACGACATCGCGCTCAACCTCGCGAGCGTCTCCAAGGTCCACGCGTACTTTCTCCAGGAGGGCGGACGCTGGACGCTCGCCGACCAGCGCTCCGCGAACGGCACGTTCCTGAACGGCGAGCGGCTCGTGGCGGGCGCTCGTCCCGCCATCGCCGACGGAGACAAGATTCAGATCGGCACCGAGATCCGGTTCGAGTTCCACTCGCCTCGCTCTCTCTACACACTCCTTCGCGGAGGTTGACGTGCAAGCGTTCCAGGTCAACCGAGACATGCTTCGCCGCGCTCTCTCCCTCCAGATCCTCGAACCCGAGGACCTGCACGGACTGGGCGTGGACGTGAGCGACGTCCCCGGCATGCTCAAGGCGCTCGAGGCGAAGAACCTGCTGCGCCCGGCGGTGTCCGAGGCCCTCGCACGCCTCATAGAGCTCCGGCCCGCGGACGCGTCCACCTCCACGTCCGACTCCGAGTCGGGCGCCGAATCCGGGGTCGGGCTCCTCGGCTCCGGCGCGCCGGCCGAGCTCGCCGTGGGCCGCGCCACGCTCGAGCTCGCGGAGGAGCCGCCGCCGGAGAGGGCGCCCGCCGGCCCGCGCCGCCCGACCCTCGAGCCCGCCGAGGACGGCGCGCTCCGCACCGGCGACGGCGGCCGCTCGACGGTGGCTCCGGCGGACGGGAAGCCGGGGACCGTCGTCCGGGGCGGCACGGTGCTCCGCGAGCAGGGTCGCTCGCCGAAGCCCGCGCCCGCTGGCGGGCTGAACGTGGGCCGCGAGACCGTCGCGCCCGAGGACGAACCCAAGGGCTCGGGCGAAGCCACGGGGGGCGGTGCCCTCAACGCCGGCAAGGGGACGCAGGCGAACGAGAACGACGGCGAGGTCGAGCCCGCGGACCCGAGCTCCTTCGGCCTCAACGTGAGCAAGGGCACGCTCGACCACGAGGAGCCCGAGGCGGGGCACGCGCGGCTCTCCTCGAACGCCCGGACGATCGTCCCCGAGGACTCGTCGTCGACCGTCGACTCGGCGGAGGACTGGTACCGGATCACGGACCTGACCGCACTGGACGCCCCGAGACGGATGGCTCTCGAGGGGGCGGCCTTCGCCCGCATCGCGCTCCGGCTCGGGTACGCGACGCGCGAGCAGGTGGACGCGGCGGCGACGCAGACGGAGATGCGGATCGAGGACCGGCTCGCCGCGGACGGCGCGGTCGACCCTGCGCGCGCGATGGAGATCTTCGAGATCTGCCAGCAGCGGCGCGCCGCCTGCGCGCACTGCTTCGGGATCATGCCGACGGCGGCGCGGAGCTGCCCGCTCTGCGGCCGCGCGGCGATCGCTCCGCGCAAGGAGAGGTCCGGGAAGCCGCGCGGCATCGAGGGCTTCCCCGAGGAGGGCGGCGTCTTCGCCGGCTACGAGCTCCTCCAGCACGCCGCGGACGGCGGCATGGGCGTCGTCTTCAAGGCGCGGCAGATGAAGCTCAACCGCATCGTCGCGCTCAAGGTCCTCCGCGGCGGCAACATGGCGACCAAGGGCCGCCGGCGCCGGTTCCTCCAGGAGGCCGAGGCCGCGGCGTCGCTCAAGCACCCCTCGATCGTCCCCGTCCACGAGATCGACGAGGTCGCCGGGTACCCCTTCTACACGATGGACTTCATCGAGGGCCCGAGCCTCGACCGGTACGTCAAGGAGAAGAAGTGCAGCCCGCGCGAGATCGCCGCGCTCCTCCGCGCGATCGCCGACGCCGTCCGGCATTTCCACCTCCACGGCACGATCCACCGCGACCTGAAGCCCGACAACATCCTCGTCGCCGAGGACGGGACGCCCAAGATCATCGACTTCGGCATCGCGAAGAAGCTGGGCGCCGAGAAGGAGGGGGGCACGATCGAGGGCGCCGTCCTCGGCACGCCCCACTACATGTCGCCCGAGCAGGCGGCGGGCCGGATCGCCGAGGTCGACACGCGAACCGACGTCTACGCGCTCGGCACGATCCTCTACGAGCTCCTGACCGGCGCGCCGCCCTGGCACAAGCTGCCGCACGCCGCGCTCGTCGTCGCGATCCAGCAGGAGGACCCGCCGGCCATCCGGTCCGCGCGGCCCGACGTCGAGGTGGACCTCGAGGCGGTCTGCGCCAAGGCGATGGCCAAGGAGCGCGAGCGCCGGTACCAGAGCGCGGGCGAGCTCGCCGAGGACCTCGAGCGGTACCTCGCCAACCGCCCGATCCACGCGCGCCCGGCGTCCCTGCTCTACCGGACGCAGAAGTTCGTCAAGCGCCGGTTCGCCGTGGTCGTCTCGACCGCGATCGTGAGCGCCACGCTCGCCGCGGCGGGCGGGTTCGCCTACCGGAAGAGCATCGAGGCGGAGCGCGAGGCGCTCGCGCTCGTCGCGCGCGCGAAGGAGACCCAGAACCTCAAGGAGGCGCAGGAGCTCGTCGCCAAGGCGCTCGGCAGGGACCCGGCGAACGTCGAGGCGGTCGCCTTCAAGTCGGTGGTCGACGCGCGGCTCGAGGCGATCGACCGGCAGAAGCAGCTCGAGGCGGACCGCGAGCGCGCCCAGGCCGAGGTCAAGGTGCAGCGCGCCGCCGAGGAGGAGCGGCGGCAGGACGGCGAGCGGCGCAAGAAGCGCGCGGAGGAGCTCCGCCGCGAGGCCGAGGAGAAGCGCACGGTCGACGCGGCGCGGTCCATCCAGCTCCTCGTCCGCGCCGAGATCGTGCTCCCGGCCGGGCCGAGCGACGCGCGGACCGCGATCGAGAACCGGCAGGTCGACCTGGCGCTCGAGCTCGCCAAGGGCGACCTGGAGGTCGGCGAGATCAAGGGCGCCGGCCGCTGGCTCGACCACGCGAACAGCCTCGATGCCGCGAAGAGCCGCAAGGCGGACATCGACGCCGTCGCGACGGCGCTCGAGCGCATCAAGACCGGCAAGAAGGACGTCGAGGACGCGCGCCGGCTCGCGCGCGAGGGGTCCAACCGCGAGCGGTGGCGCCAGGTGCGGAGCCTCCTCGAGCGCGCGATCGAGCGGGGCTGGCGCCGCGACGACGTGAAGAAGGACCTCGAGGAGGCCCAGCGCGGGCTCATCGCCCTCGCCGAGGACGAGCTCGCCGAGGAGCGCGCGCTCCTCGCGCGGAAGGACACGGCCGGCGCGATCGCGCGCGCGAACCTCGCGCGCGAGGACGACCCGCGCTCCGAGGCCATCGCGCGCTTCATGGCGTCCTGCCAGAGGCAGATGGTCGCCGAAGCGCAGCGCGAGGCGGCGCGGATCTCCACCCGCGACCCGGCGCGCGCCCTCGCGCTCCTCGACGACGC
The DNA here is from genome assembly GCA_964648345.1 of uncultured Planctomycetota bacterium. Taxonomy (GTDB): domain Bacteria; phylum Planctomycetota; class J058; order J058; family JACQDU01; genus CAZYLP01. The sequence goes on along the minus strand of CAZYLP010000041.1, from coordinate 11,585 downwards.
CGCGCGCTCCGTGCACGACGAGGCGCTCTCCGCGCTCCTCCAGCGCGAGGTCAAGGCGCGGGGCGCCCTCCAGGCGAGCGCGGCGCTCGCCGACAGGGTCGCTTTCATCCCCGAGCTCGAGAGCTTCGGCACGAAGCGCGGGACCTTCATGGGCCGCGCCGAGGTCACGAACGCCGAGTTCAAGAAGTTCTGCGACGCGGGCGGGTACGCCGACGCCTCGCTGTGGGGCGTGGGCGCCGACGTCGTCAAGACGCTCGTCGATGCGAGCGGGCGGCCCGGCCCGCGCGCGTGGGACCGCGGCGGCTACGGCGACCCCAAGAACGCCGGCCAGCCCGTGCGCGGCGTGACGATCCACGAGGCGCGCGCCTACGCGCGCTGGCTCTCGAAGACGTCGGGCGACCGCTGGCGCCTTCCGACCGAGACCGAGTGGAAGGTCGCCGCGGCGTGGGACCCGGCGACGGGCGAGCTCCGCGAGTACCCGTGGGGCGCGGACTTCGACGTGCGCGCGCTCGCGTGCATGCTCGACGCCCCGTCGGACGTCTCCCGCGTCGCGCGCGACTGCTCGCCGCTCGGTGTCCACGACGCGGCCGGAAACGTCATGGAGTGGGTCGAGAGCGACGTCCCGGGGCAGACGCCGCGGGTCAAGGGCGCCCACTTCGAGAGCGACGCCGAGCTCGCGCAGGACCTGGCGCGGATCGCTCAGGCGGGCACTCCGCCCGCGACCCCGCCCAAGCAGCAGCTCAGGCTCGTCGGCTTCCGGCTCGTGCTCGAGAGATAGGTGAACGCGATGAGGGTCATGCCGGTCGTCTCCGTCTTCGCGATCGCGTTCGCCGCCGGGTGCACGAACATCCCCCCGGGGGGCACCCCGGAGGTCCGCCGCTCCGGCGGCGACCCGCTCGCCGGCCACGTCGCCGTCGCGCCCGTCAGCTCGATCGCGCTCGCGTCGGACGAGGTCGCGCACGGGTGGAAGCCGGACGAGGTCTTCGTCGCCTCGAGCGCGGACGTGGATCTCCAGAGAGGGATCGCCGCCGCGCTCGATGGCACGGGAGCCTACGTCGAACCCGCCCGCCTCGCGGCGTCGGACGACCTCGCCGAGGCGTGGACGAACCGGGACGACCTCCTCGTCTCGGTCTCGCTGTCGGATGTCCGGATCGACTTCAAGACGAACGGCTGGTACGGGCCCAACGTCGTGAACTTCTGCCTGTGGGTCGTCACGGCCTGGACGGTCGCGAAGGAGGACTACACGCTCGCCTTCGACGCCCACATCCGCGCGCGGAGCGGCGACACGGGCGCGCCGCTCATCGACGACGAGGTCGTGAAGGTGAGCGTCACCGGATCCTTCGACGAGTTCGACCGCGGCTTCCAGCTCCTGGGGCCGCTCGGCGCCGACAACAAGCCCGAGAACTGGCGACTCGTCGCGACGCGGCTCCTCCCGGCGGCGCGCAAGCAGCTCGCCGAGAAGGTCGCGGGCGCGGTGGACGCCGCGCTCGAGAAGCAGCGGCGCGCGGCCACGCCGGCATCGAAGACGCTCGTCCTCGCGGTCGGGGCGACGCGCTACGCGGACGCGAACCGGCTGCCGCGCCTCGCCTACGCGAGCGACGACGCGCAGGCCGTCGCCGCGGCGTTCGTCTCGGAGGGGATCTCGCTGTCGCACCACACCCTCGTGCTGGCGGACGACCGCGCGACGGGCGACGCCGTCCGGCGCGCGATCGGCGAGTTCCTCGCGCTGCGCGCGCGGGACGGAGACAACGTCGTCTTCCACTTCGCGGGCTACGGCACGCGCGACGCGCGCGGCTCGCCGGTGCTCCTCCTCACGGACTCCGACGGCAAGTCGAAGGGAGAGCTCCCGCTCCCGGAGCTCGCGGCGCTCCTCGGGCGGACGCGCGGGAAGAAGCTCGTCCTCCTCGACACTTCGTTCGATGGGGGCGTGCGCTCGGTCGGCGGCGGTGCTGCGCCGGCCGGCGGCGACCTCGAGCGCGCGTTCGCCGCCGCCGACGACGTCCGGGTCATCGCGGCCGCCGAGCCCGGACAGTCCGCGTTCGCGACCGACCGCGCGCGGCACGGCGTCTTCACGAACGCGCTCGTGTCCGGGCTCCGCGGCCGGGCGGACGAGAACCGCGACGGACGGATCGCCGCCGGAGAGCTCTTCATCCACGTCCACGACCGGGTCGTCGCCGAGGTCGCGCACCGGGGCGAGCTCCAGGCGCCGCGCCAGACGGGCACGGGGCAGCTCTCGTTCGAGCCGAGGCGAGCCCGGTGAGCACGGTCCGGCGGCTCGTTCTCTCCTGCAAGGATCGCGAGCGCTACATCGAGCTCGGCCCGGGGAAGGACTACCTCATCGGCCGGCTGCTCGAGACGGACTTCTTCCTCAACGACCCCTCCGTGTCGCGCCGTCACTGCGTCCTCCGCGCGACGGCGACCGGCGTCGAGCTCGAGGACCTCGTCAGCCGCAACTCGACGCTGCTCAACGGCCAGCGCGTGCTCACGCGCACGCTCCTCGGCGACGGGAGCGTCCTCCAGATCGGCAAGCTCACCTTCACGATCAAGATCCTCGACGAGAGGCCGAGCATCGGCACCGTCCACATCGAGCCCGAGGCGCCGGCCGCGCCGGCCGCCTCGGGCGAGACGCTCCGCGCGATCATCGAGGCCCAGGGCTACGTCGTGAAGGAGCAGCTCGCCGGCGGCCCCACGACGTTCAGGGTCGAGCGCGTCGGGCTCGGACGGCCCTTCGTGATCCGTGCGATCGAGACCGCGGGAGTGAACCGCGAGCGAGTGGATCAGCTCCGGGCGGAGGCTCGCCTCCTCGCGACCCTCGAGCACCCGTCGATCACGGCGATCTTCGACGTCCTCGAGGCGGACGGCGTCCTCCTCGTCGTCGTGGCGCACGAGACCGGCGAGCCCCTCGACGCCCTCGTCAAGCGGATCGGTCCGCTCCCCGAGAAGCAGGCGATCGCGATCGCGCGCCGCTGCGCGGAGGCCGTCCGTCACGCGTCCGAGCGCGGCGTCATCCACCGCGAGGTGGCGCCGTCGAACGTCCTCATCGGGAAGGACTACCCGAGGACGCTCGAGGTCCGCCTCGCGAACTTCCCGCCGAACCGCGACCTGGGCGAGCTCTCGCGGCCGTTCTCCACCGGCGGCGACCTCGACCGGCTCGTCTTCGTGGCGCCCGAGGTCGTGGCCCGCGGTTCGGACGCCTCCGTCCGCGCCGATGTCTTCGGGATCGGGGCCGTGCTCCTCTACTCGCTCACCGGCCGCTCTCCGTACGGCGAGCGCGTCGACCCGAGCCTCCACGTGAAGCGGGTCGTCGCCGGGATGGGGATCCACCCCGTGCTCGACGGGGTGAGCGAGCGGCTCCAGGGCGTGCTCGGCCAGCTCCTCGCGACGGACCCCGACGGCCGCCCGGGGAGCGCGGACTCCGCGCTCGAGCTCCTCGCGACCACCGACAGCGAGCGCGCGGTCCGCTCGATCGAGGGCGCGTTCGCGGACGACGAGCTCGTCGAGTACATCCAGCTCCTCGAGCTGAACCACAAGACGGGGATCCTGGAGATCTGGAACGAGGAGTGCTCGGGGCGCCTGGGGTTCCAGGAGGGGCGGCTCGACGCGGCGACGGCCCAGGGCAGCCCGGACGGGATGCCGGCGGCGCGCCGCCTCGTCAGCCTCCCCCGGGGCAACTTCCGCTTCGTGCCGGGGCAGAAGGCGCCGGGGAGCGGCCTCAAGGTGAACCTGGCGGGGCTCCTCCTCGACGTGGTGCGCGAGCGGGACGAGCGCGGCCGGGCGACCTGAGGGATCGATGCGGATCGGGCTGAGACACGGAGACGGTCGCTTCTTCTCGTTCAGCGAGAAGGGAGACACCCTCGTCGGACGCGCCGAGGGCTCCACGATCCGTCTCGACGACGACGGCGTCGCCGAGAGACACGCGCGCATCCGGATCACGAGCCTCGGCATCGAGATCGACGACCTCGGCTCCGGCCAGCGCACGATCGTGAACGCGTACCCGATCACGAAGCACTTCCTGTCGCGCGCCGACCAGGTGCGGATCGGGACGGCGTCGCTCCTCGTCGAGGCCGACGCCGATGACGAGAAGGTGCTCCCGCGCTGCCGGCGGTGCGGCGCCGAGATCCAGTCCGTGAGCGACCCCTTCTGCGCGCACTGCACGGCCATGCCCCGCAAGGGCTCCTCGCGCTTCCGCGTCGTGCAGGTCAGCGAGCCGCCGCTCCCCCCCGCGCAGGAGCAGCCGGCCGCCGACTACGACCCGATCGAGGACACCCAGCCGATCCAGGTCAAGCGCCGCCCGGGCTCGATCACGGAGCGGATCCCGGTGTCGCGGCTCGCGATCCCGCTCGAGGGCAGCAACTGGGAGGAGCGGGGCGCGCTCCCGGCGGAGCTCGTCCCCGACTACGTCGCGATCGGAGTCCTCGGCGAGGGGAGCCAGGGCCGGGTCTACAAGCTCCGTCACCGGACGAGCGGCGAGATCGTGGCCGCGAAGCACCTCTGGAACGCGTCGCCCAAGGCGCTCTCGCGCCTCGAGCGGGAGATCGAGGCCTTGAAGCGCCTGCGGCACCAGGCGCTCGTCTCGCTCATCGACGTGCGCGTGCCCGCGGGCGGCTCGGCGCTCATCCTCATGGAGCACGTCGACGGTCCGAGCCTCGCGACGCTCATCAAGCGCACGGGCTTCCTCGAGCCGCGCCGGGCCATCACGCTCGCCGCGCGGATCGCGGACGGGCTCGCCTTCGCCGCGACGCGCCAGGTCGTGCACCGCGACGTGAAGCCCTCCAACATCCTCGTCGGCCCCGGGGAGATGCCGAAGCTGATCGACTTCGGCCTCGTCACGTTCGGAGACCGCGCGACGCGCCTCACGGCCGAGGGCCAGTGGATCGGAACGCCGCACTACATGGCCCCGGAGCAGATGACCGGCGCGACGATCGACGCGCGGACGGACGTCTGGGGTCTCGCGGTCACCTTCTACCATGTCGTCACGGGCAAGCTCCCCTTCGAGGCGAGCCTGCCCGCCGAGCTCTTCAAGAAGGTCTCGCATGACGAGCCGGACCTCGCGGCGGTCGAGAAGGCCGCGGGGCCCAAGGCGCGCGCGCTCTTCGAACGGATGCTCGCGAAGCGGCCCGAGGAGCGCCCCGAGCCGGCCGAGGTCGCGCAGGAGCTGGCGAAGCTTGCAAATGCCGAGCGGCACGGCTAATACCCCAGTGCCGCGGGGAGCTGGTTTGGTCCGCGAAAAGACGCTCGAAGCCGAGGAGAACCCCGAGCCGTGGTCCACGTTCGCGGCCGGAGATGGCTTCTCCATCCGTTCGCTGAGCGGCAACGAATACGTCGCGACGTACCTCGGTGTCGGCCCCCCGGCCGCGGGTGTCTACGTGCGCCTCGAGAACGGCTCGCTCGGACGCCTCGACCCCGCCCGCCTCCGGTGGTCGACCTGCGAGAAGCTCCTGTCCACCTCGGCGACGCTCTACCGCGACGAGGTGGTGTTCACGCTGAGCGACACCCGCGAAGAGGTCCGCGGATCGCTCAACGAGGCGATCGAGGACCGGATCCTCGTGACGGCGCGCGACGGGGAGACGGTCGCCGTGCCCCTCACGCGCGTCAACCTCGCGAGCTTCCGCCTCGCCTTCCGATCCGCGAAGATCTATCCAGGCGAGGAGTTCCGCGTCACGAGCTCCAGCGGCCGCGAGTACCGTGGGACCGCCGAGACCGTCAACGACACGAGCATCCGCGCCCTCCTCGTCGGGGAAGCGACGGCCGTCACGATCCGGCGCGACAAGCTTCAGCCCGGTTCGCTCCGCGTCCTCGTCCCCGTGAAGCTCAACCTGCTCCACTGCTCGCCGTCGGGCTGAGCGCGTGCAGCCGCCGCCACGAGGCGCTCGTCGAGTCGCTCCGGGCGGCCGTCCCGTCGTGTCGAAGCCCGGCCCGGGATAGACTTCCGTCGTGCTCGACGCGCTCCACCTCTTCGCGAACCACAAGGTGACCGGTCCCGCCGAGCTGGCCCTCGAGACGGCCCGCGCCCTCGCGCGCACGGGTCAGGTCCGCGCCCGGTTCCTCTCGAGCACCGTGTCGAAGACGCGCCACCGCGACCGCTGGCTCCAGCTCCTCGCGCGCGAGCGCGGCGTCCTGGAGCCCGTGGAGCTCGACGGCCTCCGCCTCGCGAAGCACCTCTCGTTCTCGGCGCTGAAGGACGTCCGCCGCCTCACGAGCTACCTCGACGAGCACCCGCACGACATCATCCACTGCCACCTCCCGAACGATCACCTCCTCGCGGCGTGGGCGGTCGCGCGGACCGCGCGGCGCGACCCGATCGTGCGCACGCTCTACGACGGCGAGGCGCCGCCTCCGTCCTGGCGGACGCGCCGCACGCTCGGCCGCGCGGCGGCCGTGATCTGCCTCTCGCGCGAAGCCGCGCGTGGCCTCAGGGAGCAGCACGGGCTCGCCGCGGAGAAGGTGCACGCGCTCGACGCGCCGATCGACACGGCGCGCTTCGACCCCGCGCGCGGCGTGAAGGCGAAGCGCGCGGCGCTCGGCATCCCGGACGACGCGTTCTGCCTCGGGATCGTGGCGCGCATGCAGACGCATCGGCGCTTCGAGGTGCTCCTCGAGGCGATCAAGCGAGCGCGCGCGGAGAAGCTGCGGCTCCTCATCGTCGGACGCGGCACGAACCAGGAGACGGTCGCGAAGGGGCCCGTCCGCGACCTGGGCCTCGAGGACCGCGTCGTCTTCTCGGGCTACCAGGCGGGCGAGGACTACGTCGCCACGCTCGCGTGCATGGACGCGAAGGTCGTCCTCGTGCCGGGGTCGGACGGCTCCTGCCGCGCCGTCCGCGAGGCGCTCGCCATGGGCGTGCCCGTCGTCGCCGCGCGCCGCGGGATCCTCCCCGAGCTCGTGAAGGACGGCGAGACGGGCCGCGTCGTCGAGGACGAGGCCGAGCCTCTCGCGCGCGCGATCGACGAGCTCGCGAGCGACCGCGCACGCCTCCGCGCGCTCTCGGTGCGCGCGCGCGAGGACGCCGTGAGCCGCTTCTCGCTCGAGACGTTCGCGCGCTCGCTCCTCGCGATCTACGAGGCCGTGGCCGACCGCGTGCGGGCCGTCTGATGGCGGAGCGCTTCGAGACCTGCCGCGCGTGCAAGGTCGACGTGAGCGTCCCCGTCGAGGTCGTGCAGCCGCGGTGCCCGCGGTGCCAGGGCCGCCTCGAGCCCGTCACCGACGGCGAGAACGCGGACCGCACCGTGGTCGCTTGGAAGCCGCCGCCGGTCGAGGAGACCGCGACCTACGGCGGGATCCCGAAGACGGACGAGCTCCCCTCGGCGGTCCCCGTGCCGCAGCCGCCCGTGGCGCCGGGGACGCGCTTCGGGCCCTACCTCCTCGAGAGCGTCCTCGGGAAGGGCGGCATGGGCATCGTCTACCGCGCCCACCAGCCCGCCCTCCAGCGCTGGGTCGCGCTCAAGGTCCTCACGTCGTCCGCGATCGACGAAGAGGACCGGAAGCGGTTCCTCAACGAGGCGCGCGCCGCCGCGCGGCTCAAGCACCCGAACATCGTCCCCGTCCACGACGTGGGGAGCGTGGACGGGCGCGACTACTTCACGATGGACCTCGTCGAGGGGCCGACGCTCCACGAGGTCGCGCGGCGCCGCCTCCTCCGCCCCGAGGACGCGTGCGCGATCGTGCGCAAGGTCGCGCTCGCGGTCGACCTCGCCCACAAGGAGGGGATCATCCACCGGGACCTGAAGCCCGGGAACATCCTCCTCGACGCGCGCGCGAACGAGGCGAAGGTCTCCGAGTACGAGCCGCGCGTCACGGACTTCGGCCTCGCGAAGGACCTCGCCCAGCCGCTCGGCCTCACGCTCTCGGGGATCGCGCTCGGGAGCCCGCCCTACATGCCGCCCGAGCAGGCGCGCGGGACGATGCGCGAGGTGGACCACCTCTCGGACGTCTACTCGCTCGGCGCGGTCCTCTACGAGTGCTTCTGCGGCGAGCCGCCCTTCTCGGGCGCGAACCTCTACGAGATCGTCGCGCGGATCCAGACGGAGGAACCCGTCGCGCCGCGCAAGAAGAACCCGAGCGTCTCCGTGGACGCGGAGACGATCGTCCTCCGGTGCCTCGAGAAGGAGAAGTGGCGCCGCTACCCGAGCGCGGGCGCGCTCGCGCGCGACCTCGAGCGCCTCCTCAACGGCGAGCCGATCCACGCGGTGCGCGCGTCCCTCTCGACGCGGATCAACCGCCGCGTCGAGCGGCACATCGTCCAGATCATCTCGACCCTGCTCATGGGCGTGATCGTCCTCGGGTTCGCGACGTACCTCCTCGCGTCGGGCGCGGCCGCTCCGGAGACGAAGACGACCGTCCCCGAGGCGCCGAAGGACGTGGCGGGCCCGATCGAGGAAGCGATCCGCCGCATCCGCCGCGACGAGAACGCGTACGTCTCCCTCCGCGGCTTCCACGACGCGAGCACCGAGCCGCGCTGGCCCGACATCCGCGCGCGGGCGGCTCTCCTCCAGGGCGCCGCGCGGACCTCGCTCCTCGCTCGGATCGAGAAGCACGCGCCTTCGCCCGGCGCATCCGACATGGCTCCGACGCTCGAGGAGATGACGGACCTGATGGGCGACCTCGAGAAGGACGCGGCGCTCGACGCATCCGGGATCGCCGCGGCCACGAGCGCCGTCTTCGCGCCCGTGAGAGCGGGGTCTCGAGTCGAGGGCCTCGCCGAGCGCGCGGCCGAGCTCGCGGTCGTCCGCCGCGCCCTCCTCGCGAAGACGCGCGCCGAGGTCGTGGCGGCGGCCGCGCCGGCCTTCGCGGGGACGGCGACCGGCGCGCTCGACGTCGCGCTCGCGGAGCGCCTCGCCGCGCACCTCGGCCGGCTCGACGGCTCGGCGCGCGACGCCGACCTGGCGGCGCTCGCGGGCGCGTCGCGGCGCCTCGCGGCGGCGGTGTCGGCGGTCGGGGCGCCGCCGCTCCCGCCGCGCTCCCCGGGCTCGAAGGCGCTCGAGCGCCCCGACGCGTCGGGGCACAGGTTCCGCTTCCCGCCCGTCTCGATCGCTCCCGAGCCCGAGCCGGACCTGCCCCAGGTCAGGCTCCTGGCGCCGGGCGTCCCCCGGTGGCTCCTCGAGCCCACGCTGCCGGTCCCGTCGCTCGACGGCCGGCGAGTGATCGTCGGGTGGCTCCGCTTCCTCCACGCGCTCGACGAGCGAGGGCGCGTCGTCAAGCGGCAGCGCCTCCCCGGGCGCGCGGTCTCGGTGCAGCGCGCCGCCGACGGCGCGCTCCTCGTCGCGTGCGACCCCTCGAACGACGGGCGGTCGGGGCCGCTCCTCCACGTCCGCTCGCGCGAGCTCGAAGGGCTCGAGCTCGAGGACGGCCGGCCCGTGCCGGCGATCGCGCTCGACGTCGTCTCGACCTTCGCGCGGCCCTACGAGCTCCGCGAGATCGCGCACGTGACGACCGAGGACACGACGAACCCGTGGGTGCGTCTCTCACGCGCGCGCGCGAGCCGCGAGGTCGAGGAGGCGCTCGGCGACCCCGCGCTCACCGACGCCGAGCGGGCGGTCATGGCGTGCCGCGCCTTCGCGCTCGGCTTCGTGGCCGAGGCGGAGACGGCCTTCCACGAGTCGCTCACGGACCTCGTCGCGCTGCACGGCTACGTGCCCGAGCTCGCGGGGTACGGCGAGGCCGACGTGGGCCTCGAGATCGCCGAGGAGGCCGAGCGGGCGCCGCGCGGGAGCCCGGCGCACGCCGAGCTCGTCGCGTGGCGCGACGCCTTCGCGCCGGTCCTCCACGACCCGCGCGCGAAGCCGGGCACGTTCGCGCCGAAGAGGGTCGCGCCCCCGCCGCTGCGGCCGGCGCCCGCGAAGGGCGTCGGAGGGCTCGGCGGCCGCACGTTCGAGCTCATGAGCATCGTGCTCCGCTTCCAGCGCATCTTCGGCTGGCTCGCCGTCGCGGTCGGGGTCGGCGTCGCCATGCGGTGGCGGCGCCAGCAGCACCGCGACCTGAAGAAGGTCGGAGCGGCGACCTTCAAGGCCCGGTGGCTCCTCTACTGGAAGGAGCCGTACCTCCGGCTCAGCTTCGCGCTCCCCGCGTACATCACCACGGGCGACAAGCTCGCGATCCTCTTCCTCTACGTCGCGTACCTCGGAGCGCTCCCCGTCCAGGACGCGGCGCTCAAGACGCTCACCGCCACGCGGCGCGCGCCCCAGGCGCTCCTCTCCGGGCTGCCCGGGCATCCATCCGCGCGCGCGGCGATCGAGGACGCCGTCACGAGGCTGCAGATGGCGGACGCGACGAAGCTCCTCGCGCCCGAGGTGGACGGCCGCGAGCGTGCGCGGGTCCGCGATCGCGTCGTGCTCGGACGGTCGCGGTGGTGGAGCGAGGTCCCCCGGCACATGGCGGAGCTCTCGTACCGCGTCGACATGAGCGCGACGGTCACGGAGTTCCGCGCCGCGTTCCCCGCGGCGAGCGCCGACTACGAGAGGGACCTGAACCTGCTCGAGAGGGCGCGCAACCGGTTCTTCTGGTTCCTGCCGAGCTCCGTGCTCCTCATCGTCATCTGGCTCATCGCGAAGCCGAAGCGGATGTTCGAGCCAGGGCCCGACGACATCCAGCCGAAGCTCTCGACGCGCGTCCTCCGCCTCCTGTGCCCGGGGGCCGCGCAGCTCTTCACGGGGCGTCCGGTGCGCGGGGTCGCGCTCGCGGTCCCCTGGCTCATCGCGATGCAGACGGTCCTGTCGCAGCTCATCGCGAACCGGCGGCTCCTCTCCTCCCTCATCGACCCCTTCTTCGAGGGGAGAGTGCTCCCGCTCGCGGCGCGTCTCGTCGCCGAGAGCCCGGCGACGCTCGCGCGCATCAAGTACGAGAACGGGATCATCCTCTCGTTCGTCGCCGTGGCGATCTACGTCGTCCACTGGACCGACATGTACGTGTCGCGGCGGCACGCGCTCCGCCTCGCGGCGCGCTCGACGCGCGGGAAGCTCCAGATCCCGCTCGGCCCCTAGGCCGCGGGCGCGGCGGGGGGCGGCGCCGCGGCGTCGGGCGCGGGCTTCTTCTCCTCGCCCGCGATCCGCGCCGGGATCCCCATCGAGAACAGGAGCACGCCGAACGCGATCAGGCCCTTGCCCGCGACGACGCAGCCGATCGCGCCGAGGAGGAACAGGACCCAGACGACGAACGCCGCCTTCGAGCGTCCGGGGCTCGCGGGCCCGGGGCCGGACGCCTTCCAGAGCTTGAGGCGCTTCCGCTCGCTCGCGACGAGGAGGACGCCGCCGAGCGTGTAGAGCGAGAAGAGGAGGTAGACCTGCGGCGAGTGCGCGCCGCCCGCGACGGGCGTGACGCCCGCGGCCGGCTGGCGCGTGAAGCAGAACAGGACGCCCGACTCGCCGAGGAGCGGCGCGTCGATCGCGTTCGAGAGGAGCTGCGGGACGACGAGGCTCCCGTCGGGGAGCGGCCACGCCCACACGAGCGCCTCCGCGGCGAGCGTGCGCGCGTGGTCGAAGCGGCCGTTCGCGCGCGCCGCCGCGATCCCGAAGCAGCAGGCCGAGACGCCGTGGCCCATGATGATCGGGCCGCCGTCCACGTCCACGCCCCACTCGCCGAACGGGTGCCCG
>CAZYLP010000040.1:0-20312 GCA_964648345.1 uncultured Planctomycetota bacterium | reverse complement strand
GACGACGGCCTCGTCGTCCGACGAGCGCGCGTCGGTCGCGAGCTCGGCGCGGCGGTTCTCGAACGCCTGCGCGGCGCCCATGGTCTTCTCGAAGATCCAGCGGAGGAGCTCGGGGCGCGGCGCGCTCCGCACCGCGGGCGGCGCCTTCGCGTGCGGGAGGCCGCGGAGCTCGCGGACGAGACGCATCTTGTTGATGTCGCGGTTCCCGGCGAGGAGGACGACGCGGTCGGGCTGGCGATCCTTCGCATCGAGGAGCGCCGCGACGACGCGCCGGCCCCCGGGCCCGCGGTCGATCGCGTCGCCGCCGAAGACGAAGGTCGCGCCCTCGCGGACCGTGAGCCGCCCCGCGGCATCGAGGTGGACGTGCCGGTTCTCGCTCGCGAAGCTCGCGAGCTTGTCCCAGCGTCCCTCGACGTCCGTCACGTAGGCGACGGCCACGCGAAGAGTTTACTTGGTAGCGTCCTGGGTGCGGCAGGGAGGTGGAGCGTGCGTGTTCGCGTCGTCGCGGCCGCGGCCGCGGCCGTGCTCGGAGCGGTCCTGCTCGGCGCGGAGAGTGGCCGCTCCGAGGACTGGAAGACCGAGCAGAAGGACGTGAAGGTCCCGATGCGCGACGGCGCGTCGCTCGCGGCCGACCTCTACTTCCCCTCGAAGCCCGGCAAGTACCCGACCGTCCTCATCCAGACGCCCTACGACAAGCGCGGCCTCGGCGCGCCGATCTCGGGCGCATCGACGGCGGCCGGCGAGACCGGGCGTGGCGCCGTCTCCGACACGCTCGGCCTCCTCGATCGCGAGAAGTACGTCTACGCGATCGTGGACTGGCGCGGCTTCTTCGGCTCGCGCGCGGCCATGGCGGGCGTGAAGCGCGGCGAGTGGTCGCGCGGCGAGGACGGATACGACGCCGTCGAGTGGCTCGCCTCGCGCGACTGGTCGAACGGCAAGGTCGGGACGTGGGGCGGGAGCGCCCTCGGCAAGCAGCAGCTCGACACGGCCGCGGAGCACCCGCCGCACCTCGTGTGTGCCGTCCCGCTCATCGCGTCCATGGGGACGGGCTACGACCAGTTCTACGAGGGCGGGGTCTTCCTCGAGGCGCACACGCAGCGCCTCCAGCAGCTGGGCTTCCCGATCCCGCCGCTCATCAAGGACACCCCGGCGCCGAGCGCGGTCGCCTGGCGCGTGGCCGAGAAGAAGACCTACCAGCCCGAGAAGATCGAGGTCCCGTGCCTGTTCATCACGGGCTGGTGGGACAACTACCCCGAGGCGGTGATCCGGACCTTCGAGGACGTGGTCGCGAAGGGCGGCGAGAAGGCCCGCAAGCACTCGAAGCTCCTGATCGGGCCGTGGGACCACGTCTCGGTCGGGGTCGCGGCGCAGGGCGACCGGACCTTCGAGAAGGCCGCGAAGGCCTCGGCCGAGGCCGCGAAGGACTTCTTCGCCGCGTGGCTCCTCGGCTCGAAGGCCGCGGAGTGGGAGAAGACGCCGCGGGTCCGCTTCTGGACGATCAACGAGGACGTCTGGACGGGCATCGAGTCCTGGTCCGCGCTCCCGCGCGAGGCGCAGAGCCTCCACCTCTCCGCCGACGGCAAGATCTCCCGGGAGAAGCCGCCGGCGGCGTCGGGCGACAAGCCGCTCGAGCGGAAGTACACCTGCGACCCGAAGTCGCCGAGCCCGACGCTCGGCGGCCGCAACCTCCCGCCGCTCGGCCACGGGCCGAAGGACCTGAAGGAGCTCGACCGCCGCGCGGACGTGCTCGTCTACACGACGGGCCCGCTCGCGGCGCCGCTCCACGTGGACGGGACGCCGTCGCTCGAGCTCACCTTCGCGGCCGACCGGCCGGACTGCGACTTCATCGTCCAGCTCGCGGACGTGGACGAGAGCGGCAAGGCGACCCTCCTCGCCGACGGCGCCCAGCGCGCGAAGTGGCGCGACGCGCCCAGGGGGCCGCACCCCCTCGAGAAGGACAAGCCGACGAAGCTCACGGTGAAGCTGTGCCCCGTGAGCGCGACGCTCTCCAGGGGGCACGCGCTCAAGCTCTACCTCACGAGCGCGAGCGCGCCGCGCTACGAGAGGAACACGCACACCGGAGCGGACCACTACGAGGAGGCGAACGCCGTCCCCGTCGCGGTCACGGTCTTCCACGACCCGGAGCGGCCCTGCGTCCTCAGCCTCCCGGCCCGCAAGCGCTAGGGCCGGCGGCGGAACAGGTACCGGTAGACCGGGTCGCCCTGGCTCATGTGCCACGCCTCGCGGTCCGAGAGGACCCCGGGCACGAGCGGCTCCTTCGCCATGACGCCCGGACCGAGCGCGTTCTCGAACGCGGGGTGCCTCTCGACCTGCGGCGCGGCCTCGGCCGCGTAGGCCTCGAAGTCCGTCATGAAGTGGAGCTCGCCGCCGGGCTTCAAGCGCGAGGCGAGGACGTCGAGGAACGCGGGCGTCATGACGCGGCGCTTGTGGTGCTTCGTCTTGAACCAGGGGTCCGGGAAGTGGACGTAGACGCGGTCCACCGAGCGCGGCGCGAAGAGGCGCTCGAAGTCGGAGTTCGCGTTCCCGCAGATCACGTGGACGTTCTCGAGGCCCAGCTTCGCGGCGTCGCGCAGCGCCCGCTCGACCATGGGCACGCGGATCTCGAGGCCGACCAGGTTCCGCTCGGGGGCGTTCGCCGCGCGGGCGAGGAGGAACGTGCCCTTCGCGGCGCCCACGTCCACCTCGAGCGGGCGCGACGGGTCCGCGAACACCTTCGACCAGTCCGGGACCGGAGGCTCCGGCCGGTGGTTGAGCGGGTTCACGTGATGCCGCGTGCGCTTCTTCGGCATGTCGCACCGCTGGCACCGCGGTGCTCCCTCCGGTCGCCCTATTGTAGGCTGTCCGCGTGAGACCTCTCTGCATCGCGCACCGGGGCGCGCCGCGACTCGCCCCCGAGAACACGCTCGCCTCGTTCGAGAAGGCGTTCTCCTTCGCGCACGTGGACGCGATCGAGCTCGACGTCCACTCGACGAAGGACGGGCGCGCGGTCGTGATCCACGACGACACCCTCGACCGGACGATGAAGACGAAGGGCTTCGTCTCCGAGAAGACCGCGAGCGAGCTCGCGGCCCTCGGCGCGCCGCTCCTCGACGACGTGCTCGACCTCGTGAAGGCGCGCGACAAGCGCGTGTTCGTCGAGCTCAAGATGCAGCCCCGCTACTACGCGTCGCTCCCCGGGACGGTCCTCGCGCTCGTCCGCGCGAAGAAGGCCGAGGAGCGCGTCGTCCTCATCTCCTTCGACCACCGGACGGTCGCCGCGCTGAAGCGCGAGGCCCCGGGCATCGAGTGCGGCGCGCTCTGCGGCCAGCGCCTCCACGAGCCCGCGCGCTACGTGAAGGAGTGGCTCGGCGCCGACTGGTGGCTCCCGGGCGCGATCGGCGAGGTGGACTCGCTCGGCTTCTTCGCCGAGAAGCGCGAGCTCGACCGCCGCTCGCTGGACGAGTGCCGCGCGGCCGGGGTCAGGACCGCGGTGTGGACGGTCAACCACCCCGAGATGATGAAGGCCATGCTCGCGATCGGAGCCGACGGCGTCATCTCCGACGACCCCGAGCTCCTGGCCCTCCTGCGATGACCGAGGCGATCGGGGTCTCGGGCTACACCAAGGTCTACGGCGACTTCCTCGCGGTCGAGGACCTCTCCTTCACGATCGAGGCGGGCGAGATCGTCGGCCTCTGCGGCCCGAACGGCGCGGGGAAGACGACGACGCTCCGCGCGCTCGGCGGGATCCTCCAGCCGACGCGCGGGCAGATCCGGATCTGCGGGCGCGACCTCGCGGTGGACCCCGTCGGCGCGAAGCGGCTCCTCGCCTTCGTGCCGGACGAGCCGGCGCTCTTCGACCACCTGACGGTCTCCGAGCACCTCCAGCTCATCGCGCGCCTCTACGCGGTGCCCGGCGCCGAGGCCCTGTCGGCGCGGATCCTCGCCGAGGTCGAGCTCTCCGAGAAGACGAACGAGCTCCCCCAGGCGCTCTCCCGCGGCATGAAGCAGAAGCTCTCGCTCGCGTGCGCGCTCCTCCACTCGCCCGCGGTGATCCTCCTCGACGAGCCGCTCACCGGCCTCGACCCGGTCGGCATCCGCCGCATGAAGGACACGATCATCGCCTGCGCCAAGGCGGGCGCCGCCGTGATCCTCTCCTCGCACCTCCTGGGGCTCGTCGAGGAGATGTGCCACCGCGTCCTCATCATGAAGCGCGGGAAGAAGGTCTTCCTCGGCTCGAAGGCCGACATGGTCGCGGCGTTCCCGGGGCTCTCGCTCGAGGAGGTGTTCCTGCGCCTCACGAGCGGCCCGCCGTGAGAGCGCTCCGTTGAGGACCCTCCTCTGGCTCCTCCGGACGTCCTTCCGGAACTGGCTGCTCCAGAAGATCCGGCGCCTCAAGGAGCCGCGGTACGCGCTCTCCGCGGCGTTCCTCTCGCTCTACATGTGCGCGCTCGTCGGGCCCATGTTCGCCCTCACCGGTTCGACCGACGTCCGAGACATCACGATCGCGCGCGCGTCCGTGCAGGCCTTCGCGACCGGGTTCGTCCTCCTCTCGTTCGCCTGGTCGTGGATCGTCGGAGCCCAGGGCGCGCTCGCGTTCTCGATGGCCGAGGCGACGTTCCTGTTCCCCGCGCCGGTCTCGCGGCGCTCGCTCCTCGTCATGAAGATCGTGAGGACGCAGCTCCCGGTCGTCATCTCCACGCTCTTCTTCAGCTTCGCGAAGGGGAGCCTCGCGCAGTCGTCGCGGTGGCCGATCCTCTGCACGAACTTCCTCGTCTTCGAGGCCATGTTCCTGAACCGGCTCGTCGCGGCGCTCGCGCAGTGCCCGCGCCCCGCGACCGGCGAGCCGCACTGGACGGCGCGCGCGGGGCGGCTCGTGGCGATCGCGGTCCTCGTCGGGATCGCGGTCTCGTTCCGGCCCTTCAACCTCGCGACCGCGGAGGGCGGCCTCCTCGGGGTCGCGGCGCAGTGGGCGAACCGCGAGCCGGCCGTGTGGGTCCTCGCGCCCTTCCGGTCCTTCGCGGGCCCCGTGCTGGCGCGGACGCCGGTCGAGCTCGCGCACGCGCTCGTCGCGCCGGGCGGGATCGTGCTCGGCCTCCTCGCGGTCGTCCTCGCCTCGAAGGTCCCCTTCGAGGAGACGGCCCTCGGACAGAGCGAGCTCCTGAAGCAGCGGATCGACTTCATCCGCCGGACGGGCCGTCTGAGGAGTCACGGCCCCGTCCGGCCCGCTCCGTTCTCGCTGCCGCTCGACGCGGGGCCGGTCCTCGCCCTCGCGTGGAAGAACTACCTCGCGATCTCGCGGCTCCCGCTCTGGCGGCTGGGCCTCTACGCCGCGCTGGGCATGCTCACCGCGTGGCTCCTCCCGCGCTTCGAGGCGACGCGGGCGCTCGTGACGCCCGTCGCCTTCGTCGCGACGTGGGGCGCGTTCATGGCGACCCTCCTCGGCCCCGACGCGCTGCGGAGCGACCTGAGGACGAGCCTGCGCGGAGCGGACTTCTTGAAGACCGTCCCGGTGCCGGGCTGGAAGATCTTCCTCGGCGAGATCCTCGCCGGCCCCGCGGTCATCATCTCCTTCCAGGGCGCCGTGCTCGCGGGCGTCGCGCTCCTCGCGCAGAGCGAGCTGCCCCAGCTCTCTCCGGTCACGATCGCGTGCGCGTGGCTCGCGCTCGTCATCTTCCTGTTCCCGATGGACCTCCTCGTCTTCACGATCGCGAACGGCGTCGCGGTCGCGTTCCCGCAGTGGGCGACGCTCGGCCCGCGCCCCGAGCGCGGCGCCGAGGCGATCGGCCAGAACCTCATCGTCGGGATCGTGCGCTACCTGGTCCTCATGGGCGGCCTCCTCCCGGCGAGCGCCGTGTCGGCGCTCGTCGCGTCGGTGGGCTGGGTGTTCCTGGGCGGCCCGGCCCTGCCGCTCGGGGCGCTCGCGGGCGGCCTCGTCGTCCTCGCCGAGGTCGCGCTCCTCGTCCGGTGGCTCGGCGGGATGCTCGAGCGCCTCGATCCGAGCGTGGAACTGGGCTAGGTTCGAGGACGTGTACGTCTCCGTGAAGTGGGCCCTCCCCGTCGTGCTCGCGCTCTCGGCCGTCGCCTTCGCCGACGAGCTCCGCTCCGAGCTCGCCAAGAAGCACGCCGCCGTCGGGAAGAAGCTCGAGCGCTCGGGCCTCTGGGAGGAGCGGCGCGCCGAGCTGCTCCTCGCGCTCACCCTCGACCCCGACTGCCCCGAGGCGCGGGCGCAACTCGGCTACAAGAAGGTGGACGGCGAGTGGAAGGGCGCTCCTCCCGCGCCGAAGCGCTCGCGCGACAAGCCGTCGCCGTCGCTCGCCAAGGAGATCGCGGCGACGCACGGCCAGGCGAGCTGGCGTCTCATGGAGGCGGCCCTCGCCGCCAGGAAGGAGGAGCGCCTCGCCGAGGCGCGCGCGCTCGCGGGCCTCGCGCTCGACGAGGACCCGAACGACGCGAAGGCGCGCGCGCTCCTCGACCACGAGAAGAGCGACCAGGGCGACCAGCGGGAGCACCGCGGTGCTGTCTTCACGAGCCCGCGCGAGCGCGCCGTGCGGGCCGTCTTCACGAAGGCGCTCGAGGGCGCGAAGAAGGACTCGCCGGCCGCCGTCGCGGGCGACGCCGCTCTCGAGAAGCTCCTCGACCTCGGGCCCCTCGAGCGGCGCGAGAGCGACTACGCGATCTTCCTCGCCACGAAGGCCGCGAAGGCGGACCTCGCGGCCCTCGCGCGCACGATCGACGTCATCCGCCGCGCCTGGGCCGAGCTCGTCCCGGAGCGTCTCCCCGACGCGGCGCCGGAGCCCGCGCCCGGCTCCGATGCGGTCGCGCCCGTGCCGACGCGCGCGAAGACGAAGGCGCGCTGGATCCTCGTCGCGCCGTCCGAGCACGCGAAGTTCGTCGAGAAGGCGATCCAGGACGAGACGCGGCGCCCGCTCGCGAAGCAGCTCAAGTCGTGGAACGGCTGGACGCAGGCGGGCGAGAAGGGCGCGGAGGAGAGGCTCTACCTCTACGAGTGCTGCCTCGACGCGAAGAACCACGCCGAGTGGGGCGCGCTCACCGCCGTGAAGACGCTCATCCAGCAGACGCTGCCGCCCAAGGCCCCGCCGCCGGGCTTCCTCGTCGAGGGCCTGGCGCGGTTCTTCTCCGGTCGTGCGACGGGCAAGATCGAGATGTCGTTCCTCTCGTCGAACGTGAGCCTCCGGGTCCACCAGCGCGACGCGCTCGGGTTCGACGAGCTCCGCGCGGGCGTGCGCCCGGCGCTCGTCCTCGCGCCCGAGGGCGAGCTGCGGCGGCTCGTCTCGAAGTCGCTCAACGACCTCGAGGACCAGGACGCCGCGCTCGCGCTCGCGGCCGTCGAGTTCCTCCTCGACCGGAAGTCGAAGGAGCTGCCGAAGCTCCTCGCCGCGCTCTCGCCCGACGAGCCCGCGCTGGCTACTCTCGAACGGGTCCTCGGCGCGAGCGCCGAGCAGACGGAGCGGGAGCTGAGAGCTTGGGCACGCGAGGAGTACTGACCGGAGCGCTCGTCCTCCTCGTCGTGGGAGCGACCCTCCGCGCCGAGGAGCCGGCCGACAAGGACAAGCCCGAGAAGGCGGCGCCGCTCCCCGGGCAGAGCACGCGCTCGCAGATCGCCGACCGCCACGTCGGCCTCGCGAAGAAGCTCGAGAAGAAGCACCCGCGCGAGGCGTTCGAGGAGCTCCTCATCGCCATCGCGATGGACCCCGACGACAACGAGGCGCGGTCGAAGCTCGGCTACAAGCGCGACGCGAACAAGGTCTGGCAGGGCGCGCCCCAGGCACCGGCGGCGACGAACGTCCCGATCGACAAGAAGCTCATGGAGGACGTCCTCCACGTCCGCAAGGACTCGGCGACGAAGCTCATCTCCCTCGCGAAGCAGCTCCGCGACGACCGGAAGCTCGACGAGGCGAAGTACATCTCGGGCCTCGCGCTCGAGGAGGACCCCGAGTCCAAGGTCGCGCGCGAGATCCTCGGCCACGAGCGCCGCGGCGAGGCGTGGGTGAGCCCGCGCGAGGCGCGGATCCGCTCGGCCTTCGCGAACGCCATGAAGGCGGCGAAGGGCGGCGAGGCGAAGGAGTTCAAGGACAAGGCCCAGCTCGAGAAGCTGTGCGGCGTCGGCGCGCTCGAGCGCCGCGAGAGCGCGCACGCGGCCCTCTACTGGTCGAAGGCCGCGCCCGACGTCGCCGCGGACGCGCTCCTCCGCGCGATCGAGACGACCTGGCTCGCGCAGCGGCACCTGATCGCGGGCGACGACAACGGCTTCACGGTGGACGGCGACCCCAAGCGCGAGGCGACGGGCGGGATCAAGGCGCCGGCCTTCAACCCGAGCTGGCTCATCGTGGACAAGTCCGAGCACAAGACGTTCATCGAGAGCGCCGTCGCCGACAAGAAGCAGCACGACTTCGCGAAGGGCCTCGCCGGCTGGCAGTCCTGGTACCGGCTCGACTCGGGCGCGCTCCTCCTGTTCGAGGGGAGCTTCGAGGCGCGGATGCGCGTCGAGTGGACCAGCGCCGGCATGGCCGAGTTCCTCACCCTCGAGCCGCTCGGCAAGCGCTCGGGCGCGCTACCCGACTTCCTCCAGGAGGGCCTGAAGCGCTTCTTCTCGGGGCACGTCTCGGGCCGCGCCGAGATCTTCTACGCGAACACGGGCTCGAGCACGAGCAAGCGCAGCTTCCGCGCGGGCTCGTTCGACCTCCTCCGCGCGCACGCGCGCGTGGCGATCCGCCTCGCGCCCGAGGGCGAGCTCCGCTCGCTCCTCGCGAAGAAGACGAACGACCTCGACCAGCTCGACTCCGCCGCGGCGCTCTCGTTCTTCGACTACCTCCTCGCGAAGGACCGGAGCGGCCTCGCCGCCTTCCTCGACGGGCTCAAGGAGGGCGAGGTCCCGATCCAGACGCTCGAGAAGGCCATGAAGAAGAGCATCGAGGAGGTCGAGCGCTCCTGGCGGTTCTGGGTCCGCGAGGAGTACTGACTCAGCGGTCCTCGAGCACTCCCTCGAGGAGCCCCGCGAGCTCGGACGGCGGGCACGCGACGACCGTCTCCTTCATGGCCGCCTTGCCCGGGAGCTCGGCCGCGATCTCGACGACGAGCCTTCGCTCGGCCGCCTCGCCCTCGAGCTTGTGGGTCACGACGAGGCGCGGGGCCGGCGTCTGGTTCGGCATGCGCTGGAGGACGACGAGCTGGCCCGCGGTCGTGCGCCCGAGCGCCTTCACGAGCGCTTCGTGGACCTTGGCGTCGCGCTCGTAGCTCGACTCGATGATCACCGGGACGACGCCCGTCTCGCTCTCGCGCATCGCCGCGAGGAGCGAGGCGAGCCACTCCTTGCGGGCGAGGCGGTAGGCCTTCTCGGCATCGAGGAAGTACTTCGCGAGGTAAGCGCGCGCGCGCTCGGCGTGGCGTCCGCTCGGGTAGGCCGCGAGGAGCGCGCGGAGGAGGAGCCCCGAGCGCGCGCTCACCGCCTCCTGGAACGAGAGCTCCTCGTGGCGCGCGAGCGCCTCCTCGCGGTGAGCGCCCCGCGCGAAGGCGCGGAGGTAGCGCCCGAGCGCCTCGGCCTTGCCCTCGCGCGCGGCCTCCGCGAAGGCGAGGTCGTCCTGGCGGCGCGCGGCCAGGCTCTCGTGCTCGTCGGCGCGCGCGAGGCGCCGCACGGCGAGCGGGATGGTCGCGCGGTTCCGGGCCGCGTGCTCGAGGTAGGCCGCGTACGCCGCGGGCGTGTTCGCCTTCTCGGCGGCCGTCCACGCGGCCTCCTCGCGCGTGGCGAACGAGAGGCACCAGGCACCGGACCAGATCGGCGCGCCCAGGAGGAGGCCCGCGACGACGAGGGCCACGAGCCGCGCCCGGCCCGGGTCGGGCGCTCCGGACGGGACGAGCTCGAGCGCGGCGGTCCACTCGTCCTGGACGGGCGCCCGCGGCGGAGCGGCGTGGAGGACGGAGAGGCGGTGGAGGAGGTCCGCGATGAGCGGCTCCGACGCCGGCACGCGCGGGACCGCGATCTCGCCGTCCGAGAAGCGGAGGAGGAGCTGGTCGCGGTCGTTCTTCTCGAAGACGACGTGGTCGAGCCGGCCCACGCGCACGGGGTCGGACTCCGCGCCCGTGACGACGACGAGCGCGGGCGTCACGACCGCGCACGGCCGGAGGGGGCTCCGCGACCGGCGGACGAGCGCGCCCAGCGCCACCGCCGCGACCGCGGTCGCCGGGAGGAGCAGCGCTCCGTGGAACGCGACCGTGCCGGTCGCGAGCGGGTCCACGGTGGCGGGGGTCGCGAGGCGCCACGCGAGCGCCGCGGTGGCCGCGACCGCCGCGCCGAGCGCGGCGACGAGGCTTCCGCCGCCTCCGAGCGGGGCGCACCGGAAGCCCGGGATGCCGGCGCCGCGGCCGACGGCGACGAGCTGGTCGCGCATGTCCGGCGGCAAGGAGTCGAAGGCATACTCCACGCCCGCACCATAGCCTAGAATTCCGGGCATGGCCGTCTGGTCACGCCTCGCCCTCGCGCTCGGACGCGGTCTCACCCTGGGCAACCTCCTCGACCGGATCGAGAAGGCCCACGGCCCCGACGGGCTCGCCCACGTCGCGGAGGCGCAGCTCGACTACAAGACGCTCGTCGGCCCCGAGATCCCGCGCCGCATCGCGCGGTCGTTCGTGGCCCGCGCGAGCTCGGGCCTGATCAAGGCGGGCGTGCGCCCCGACGAGCACGTGATCGTGCTCGCCGGAAACCGCGTGGACACGCTCTACGCGATCTTCGCGGTCGCGCGCGCCGGAGCGATCGCGGTCCCGCTCCACGCGCTCGCGCGCGAGAAGGACCTCGCCGCCGTCGCCGAGAAGACCGGCGCGAAGACGGTGCTCATCGACCCCGCGCTCCACGACGAGATCGGCGCGCGCGCGGCCGCGCCGGGCGTCGAGCGGTGGATCTTCCTCGGGCCGGAGCGGAACGTCCCGCGCGGCGAGCACTCCCTCGACGCGCTCGCGGCCCAGGCCCGGCCGGACGCCCCGGCCGTCGAGCGGAAGCCGGAGGACGTGGCCGTCCTCCTCTTCACGTCCGGGACGACGGGCAAGGCGAAGGGCGCGCGCCTCACCTCGAAGTCGCTCCTCTCGATCCTGCGCCCGCTCGCGCTCGCGAGCCGCTGGCTCACGCGCAACGAGAGCGTCCTCGAGGCGCTCCCGATCCCGCACGTCATGGGGCTCTACGTCCACCTCGCGTCGCTCGCCGCGGGGGTCCCCGTGCGGCACGTGAGCCGGTTCGACGCCCCGCGCATGCTCCAGCTCATCGAGGAGACGCGCGCGACCATGTTCGTCGGCGTGCCCGCGATGTACCGGTCGCTCGCCGAGGCCGAGCTCGACAAGCGCGACCTGAAGTCGGTCCGCGCGTGGCTGTCGGGCGCCGACGCGATGCCCGTCGAGCTCATCCCGCGCTTCAAGACGGCGGGCAACATCCTCGCGTTCTTCATCGAGCTCTACGGCTCGGTCGAGCTCTCGGGCCCCGCGCTCGTGCGGATCTCGCCGCCCGGCCTCGACCCCGAGGGCGGCTTCCTCGGGCTCCCGCTCCTCTCGGTCCACACGCGCGTCGCGGGCGCGGACGGGGAGGAGGTGAAGCAGGGCGAGACGGGCGAGCTCTGGATCAAGGGCCCGGGCGTCATGCAGGGCAACGAGGGCGAGTGGTTCAAGACGGGCGACCTCGCGCGCCGCGAGCGCTTCGGGCTCGTCCGCTTCGTCGGCCGCGCGAAGGACGTCTTCAAGGTCTCGGGCTACACGGTCTCGCCCGAGGACGTCGAGGGGACGCTCGCGGACCATCCGGCCGTGCAGCGCGCCGTCGCCTTCGCGCTCGCGGACGAGAAGAAGGGCGAGGCCCCCGCGCTCGCCGTCCTGCTGAAGCCCGGCGAGAAGGCGACCGAGGACGAGCTCCTCGCGCACGCGGCCGCGCACTCGGCCGCGTACAAGAAGCCGCGCGCGGTCTTCATCGTCGCGGAGCTGCCCATGACCGCGACCATGAAGGTCGAGCGCCGGAAGCTCGCCGAGAAGTTCATCGCGGAGCGCGGGGGGCCCCCCGCGTAGGAGATGCCATGAAGCCGGAGGTCCGCGCGGTCCTCGACGACGCCGCGCGCCGCTACATCGAGGCGAAGCCCTGGGAGAAGCTCCGCGACGAGCACTACTTCCAGGTCCAGGACGAGGAGACCGGCCTCGACGGCTGGTGCTCCGTCGCCGGCAACGTCGGCGAGGAGTTCGGGCTCGGGATCTACATGGGGAAGGACGGGCGCAAGACGATCGAGAAGACGCTCGCGCTCGACCTGGACGTGGAGAAGCAGAGCGAGGCCGCGGACGTGATCGCGCTCACGGTCGCGGACGCGCAGGAGGCGGAGAACTTCCGGCCGGGGACGATGCTCGACTCGAAGCTCGACGTCGCCGGGAAGCCGAGCTTCCCGATCGTGTTCCGCAAGCCCCCCGGCGAAGGCACGCGCGTCCTCAAGGACAAGGAGGCGACGTTCCTCGCGCGCGCGCTCCTCGCGATCGCGCGCACCAAGGAGTGGGGCCTCGACGAGGACGACGTGCTCGACGAGGCGGGCGGCCGCCTCATCCTCAAGGTCGCCGGGCCCACGAGCGACCCGCGGATCGACCGCGCCTACGACGAGCCGGCCCCCGCGGGCGCGGTCGTGCTCTCGGCTTCGGTCGAGCAGCGCCTCCACGAGGCGAAGCGCACGAAGCGCCTCCTCGTCCGGTTCGCGGACCGCACGCTCACGGTCTTCGACCCCAAGGCGAAGGAGGTCTACTTCGAGGAGACCGTCCCGCAGGACGACCCGGCCGCGGCGGGGACGCTGCTGCTCGAGGCGCTGGCGGGGAGCGAGGGTGGCCCCGGCCTCCTCCCGCGCGAGATCTGGACGGACACGCCCTCGCTCGAGGCGGCGCTCGGACCCGTCCTCGACCCGCTCGGGGTCAAGGTGCAGGTCAAGCTCGAGCTGAAGGACCTCCGAACAAGGCGCGGAGGGTGACGATCACCGCGACGCCCGCGAGCGTCGCGGTCGCGAAGGCCGTCCACGGGCCCGGCAGGCGGGGCGGCTTCGTCCCCTTGATCGGGCGCTCGGCGCCCGGGCGCGCCTCGTGGCGGTGCGAGATCCCGACGTGATCCCAGTGCATGATGCCCGCGATCCGGTTGCGCATGGCTCCCTCTCCGGCTCGAAGCTATCAGAGCAACACCAGGCGCAATGAGAAATCTACACGGGAGCTTTTCTCAGATGCCGGACGCGTTCTTTCGCAGGACACGGGGGATCACGTCCGCTTCTATGTGACCGAGCATGGCGCGGAAACGGTGCTCGAGGGCCTCCTTGAGGCGCTGGTCCACGAGCTCGACGAGCGTGCGCGGGTCGAAGGCGGGCCGGACGTTCTTCGTCTTGGCGGCGACGACCTCGTCGACCTTCGGGTCGAGCGCGGCGATCGCTCGCTGCGCGGCGGCCGCCTCGATGTCCTGACCGAGCGCCTGGAGCCGAGCCTCGAGCGCGTGCTCGAAGGCCTCGTCGAGGATCGGCGTCGCGGTCCGAGCCGGCGTGGTCGGCCGCGCGAGGAGCCGATCGACCTTCTCCTCGAGGATGGCGATCCGCTTCTCGAGGAGGTTCGAGGGCGACGCCGCGATCATGATGGGGCGGCTCGTGCGGCGCGTGATCGGCTTCGACATGTCGTTCCAGTCTCCCGCGATGGTGGTCGCGACTCTACGGGCTCCGGTTTGCGAGCAGCGTGCCGGGCTGGAAAGTCCTGATTCATCGGCCCTTCCCGGGCGGCCTCCACTGTCAACTGCATCGGCATCCCGCCCTTTTTTCCGCGCTGACGCTCCTTGTCAGCGCCCGCGACAGGCACTACGCTGCGGCAACCTCCAAGAACACGAGGGTGACATGGCCGACCCGAAGGGTCTCGATCCGTTCGAGGCGTTCAAGGCGAAGAAGGCGAACGCCGCGAAGCAGAGCGCCGAGCAGGCGAAGAACGACGAGGCCGCGAAGAAGCTCGGCTGGATCGACGGCATCGGCCCCGCCGAGACGGTGAAGCCGGACCCGAACAAGCCGAAGGGCTTCGTCCGTGGCCGCTACACCAAGCCTCCCGTGAAGGAGGAAGAGCTCGAGAAGCTCAAGCCGAAGAAGTACGACGACGGCAAGTTCGCGAAGCCGAAGGAAGCGCCGACCAACACCGACGAGCTCCCCCCGGAGGAGAAGCGTCGTCCTGGCAAGTTCACGAAGTTCTAGACGCGACGACGACGAGGCTCGCGACGACGACCTCGGCGTCCCCTTCCCGGGTAAACGCGTCGCGCGCGAGCGCTGGACGCGGGCGCGGACGTCGCTCCCCGCTCCGGGGAAGACGTTCGACTGGAAGGCCGTCTTCGGGCGCGAGGCGCCGCACGTCCTCGACCTCGGGTGCGGGAACGGCCGCTACCTCCTCGGCTCGGCGCTCGCGCGCCCGGCGCACGACCACCTCGGCGTCGACACGGTCGAGCCCGCGATCCAGCACGCGAGCCGCCGCGCCAGCGAGCGCGGGGTCTCGAACGCGAAGTACGCGTGGGGCGACGCCGTCGTCTTCTTCCGCGAGCGGACCGCGCCCGGGTCGATCGACGAGCTCCACGTCTACCACCCGCAGCCCTACTACGAGGTCGAGGACCGCGAGAAGCGGATGCTCACGCCCGCGTTCCTCGCGCGCGCGTGGCAGGTGCTCCGGCCGGGAGGGCTCCTCGTCCTCCAGACCGACAACCCGTACTACTGGCGCTTCCTCCTGTCGGTCGTGCCGCGCTTCTTCCGCTTCGAGGAGCGGGCCGCTCCGTGGCCGGAGGCGCCGCGAGGCCGCACGCGCCGCGAGATCGTCGCGCGCTCGAAGGGGCTCGAGGTCTTCCGCGGCTCGGGCGTGCGGCGGGACGAGCTCGACCTCTCCGAGGTCGAGCGTCTCGGGCGCGAGCTCCCCCTCCCGGACTTCGACGCCGACAAGCCGCCCTTCAGGAAGGACTCGAGCAGCTCCTCCTGACGCGCGTGCATGACCTTCCGGTCGCGGGGCGCGTGGTCGTCGTAGCCGCAGAGGTGGAGGGTGCCGTGGACGACGTAGAGGAAGACCTCCCGCTCGAAGGTGAGCCCGCGCTCGCGAGCCTCGCGCTTCGCGGTGTCGGTCGAGACGACGACCTCTCCGATCAGGTCGTCCTGGTCGTCCTCGAGCGGGAAGCTCACGACGTCGGTCGGCCCCGGGACGCCCAGGAAGTCCACGTGGACCTTCGCGATCGCGGCGTCGTCGACGAGCGCGATCGAGAGCCCGCGGTCGTCGCGGCCCTCCGCGGCGAGGACGAACCGGGCGAGCCGCTCGAGCTTCTCCGGGTCGGTCGGGAAGCGCCGCTGCTCGTCCGCGATCTCGATCCGCGCCATGAGGCAGGGAGTTTGACAGCAGCGACCGAAGGCAGCTAGCCTAGGCGGGCATGAAGGAGCTCAGGATCGCGGCGCGCGATCTCGACGGCGGTGTCACGGTCCTCGATCTCGACGGCGCACTCGACAAGCGGACGACACCGGAGCTCGAGCGGACGGTCACCGGGCTCACCGACAAGGGCAAGCTCCGCCTCGTCGTGAACTGCGAGCGGCTGACCTACATCTCGTCCGACGGGATGGGCGTCTTCCTGTCGCACCTCATCAAGATCAGGAAGTCGGGCGGCGACATCAAGTTCTGCAACATGCGGGACGAGGCGCGCACGGTCGTCTCCTACCTCGGCCTCTCGAAGCTCCTCTCGATCAAGGACACCGAGCGCGAGGCGGTCGCCGACTTCAAGAAGGGCGAGCCGGCCAAGGACGAGAAGAAGGAAGGCGAGAAGCTCGGGATCAAGCTCGAGGAGCGCGGGCCCGTCACCGTGCTCATCCTGAACGGCTTCATCGACCGCCACACCATCGAGCTCGTCGACAAGACGCTCAAGGGGCTCCTCGAGAAGAACCGCTCCAAGATCGTCGTGGACTGCGCCGAGCTGACGTACATCTCGTCCAACGGCATGGGCGTGTTCATCAGCTACGTGAACAAGGCCCGCGGTCAGGCCGGAGACATCCGGTTCTGCTCGATGCGGGACATCGCGAAGACCGTCATCACCATGCTCGGCCTCCACCGATTGTTCGAAGTGTTCGAACAGCGCGACGCGGCCGTCGAGAGCTTCAAGCGCAAGTAGGGGAACGGGTTAGGGGTTCGCATGTACGCGAACCCGACGTGGCCGGTCTTGACGCACGATGGGGCCACCGCTACTCTCGGCCTCAGGGTGTGCGTTTACCGTTTTCCCCACTTTTCCCCCCCTTTTCGGTAACCGAACACCACAGGATGGGACTCGCATCACAGCGGGTCCCATTTCTGTTCCTGGAGCAAGAACGTGGCTCGCGCGAAGACCATCCATGAGCTCCGCAGCGAGGTGAAGGCGAACGACAAGTTCGCCGCTGCCGGCAAGCCCGAGCCCGAGGCCATCGAGCTCATCGCGACGAGCTACCACACGACCAAGGACTCGGCGCAAGCGTTCGTCCAGTGGCTGAAGGGCGCGCCGAGCGGCCGCGAGTCCCCCGAGAGCACCAAGCCCGCGGGCGCGGTCCTCGAGAGCTGGCATCGCCAGGGCGACCTCGAGAAGGGCGTCGAGAAGCTCCTCACCGACGACGAGTCCGCGAAGGCGCGCAAGCCCAAGGGCCGCGCCAAGCGCTGACCGTCACTCACTTCGTCTCGCGCGGCTTCTTCGGCGGAGCGTTCGGGCCCTCGTCGTCCTTCCAGGGGCGCTTCTCGCGGAACTTCTCCGACGGAGTCCCGTCCGAGCGCGCCGCGACGTCGAGGTAGAAGACGCCGTCCCTCGGGTGCCGGTAGAGGTACTTCTCGTTCGACCGGAACCAGTCGAAGACCTTCTTGCCGTCCTCCGCGACCGCGGCGTTCACGTCCTTCGCGCCGAGGTCCTTCAGGATCGCGGCCTCGTCCGTGAGCGCCACGATCTCGCGCGCGACGAAGCTCTTCGCGCGCGGGTCCTCGGCCGCGGCGGCGTAGTCGGGGAGCGTCGCGAGGAGCTCCTTGAGCTCGGCCGCGCTCGCCTTCCCGATCGAGAGCTCGGTGTGGACGAGCGAGCCGTAGACGCGGATCGCGTCGTCGCCTACGCTCGCCTTCACGGCCTCGGGGTTCTCGGCGGGCTTGACCGTCTTCGCGAAGGCCTCCGCCGCGGCGACGTTCTTGTCGTCCGCGGCGGGCGCCTTCGAGCCCGGGCGAGACGCCGCACGGAGCGCGCGGACGGTCGGGTCGTCGAGCCCGAGCACCTTCATGCGGACCGCCGCGAACATGCGCACGGCCCAGCTCGGGTCGCGGAGGCCGGCGAGGGTGCTCTTCGGGTCCTGCTTCGTCGAGTCCTCGATGATCTTCACGATCTGCTCGAGGACGCGCCGCGGCTCCTTGGGCGTGCGGCCCGGGGGACCGCCCGCGCCCTCGTCCTGGGCGAGGACGAGGGCGGGCGCGGAGACCAGGAGGAGCGCGGCGAGCGCGACTCCGACCTTCTTCACGGCTTGATCGATGCCTGGAGCTGCGACCAGCTCACGTCCCACATGCCGAAGTAGGCCGAGCCGTCGTAGTTCTGCTGGAAGGAGAAGCGGCTCCCGAGCGACTGGTGGCCGATGAACGTGAGCTCGCTCTCCGCGGGGAGCGACCCGAAGAGCGCCATGACGCGCTCCTTCGTGCCCGCGTTCGTGTAGTCCCACGCCTTGCCCGCGTAGTCCTCGCCGAGGCCCGAGGTCGCGCACGAGTGGTTGAGCGCGAAGTCCATCTTGCCGTAGGCGTTCTTGTCGAACAGCGCGCGCCACTCGCGGATGAAGTGCTTGCTGCCCGTCGACTCGGGGTGCCCGTCGGCGCAGCTCCACTGGCGAGCCTCGAAGGTCTTGAGCTCGGCGTCCGTGCAGCCGATGAACGGCTCCATGTAGCCGTGCGAGCTCCAGGTGTAGCCCTTCGTCGAGCCGCGGCCGAAGTACTTCGCCCAGTCCGACGCCGTCGTGCACCAGTCGATGACGACCTTCTTGGCGCCGCTCTTGTTGTCGTCGAGCTTCTGCTCGATCGAGCTCTGGCTGTAGCCCGAGCCGTCCTCGATGACGGTGTAGCCGTTCAGCTTCGAGAGGACGTTGTTCTTCGTCCGCGTGAGGTCGGACTCGAGGTAGTTGACCTCGGCGCCCATGTAGCCGAAGAGGACGTAGTAGACCTTCTCCTTCACGACCTCGATCTTCGCCGTGGCGACGACCGCAGAGCCGGCGAGCGCGCGGACCTCGCAGGGGCCCTCGAGCGCGGGCTCGACCGACACGTCGTGGTCGCCGACTCCGAGCTCGTCGGTCTTTCCGAGCTTGACGGCGCCCGCGGGCTGCACGTCGAGCTTCACCTTGCCGAGGCTCACCGAGACCTTGAGCGCGCCCTTGATCGTCGCGGGCGCGTTCGGGACGAGCGTCACCTGCGCGTCGCCGGTGATCGTCGCCTTCGCCGGGCCCGGCTTCGCGTCGCGCCGCAGGTACTCGTGCGTGCTCGCGTAGGTGCCCGTGAGCTTGAGGCCGTCGGCGGAGAGGAGGAACCACTCGTTCTGCGGCTTCGCGGAGATGTTGCTCAGCACGCCGTTGATGCCGGCGATGCGCTGGCGCTTGCCGGTGAGCCACTGGCCGCTTCGCCGGCCGGTGAACTTCGCCTGGCCCTCCTTGCCGTTCGCGTACTTGTAGGAGAGGCGTGCGATCACGTCCTTCGAGCCGGTCTTCTGCTCGACGGTCGCGGTCCCCGAGTAGGGTCCGATCCCGTCGGATCCGGAGAGCTTCCACGTCCCGTTGATGTCGTCGTCGGGCGCCGAGAACGCGGGCGACGAGACGAGTCCGGCGAAGCCGAGGGCGAGGACGCCGGCGACGACGCCGAGGCGCCAGTTGAGTCGGAGCATGAGGGGTGGCCTTCCTGTCACCCATCGGCGAGTGCAAGAGTCTGACCACGGCCATCCGAGGCCCGAAAAGGGGGTATACGTCGCAGATTGGGCTCATCACCCGAACCGCGACGGTAAGTTTATTGCGGGGGTGCGGATCCCACCCGCACGAGGACGACGCCTTCCTTCGAGACCTCGATGTAAGCGAGCTCCTCGTCCCGGAGCGCGAAGTGGCTCGGCGGCTGCGAGGGCTCACGCCAGAAGCTCGGGCGTTCGAGGGTGTACCGCGGCTGGTGCGTCACCAGGTCGTAACCCATGACGCAGCGAGCTCCTCCGTCGAGGTAGAGCGTGCCCGTCGAGTCCACCGCGGGGGCCCCGCGACAGTCTGGCGCGGTGAAGT
The DNA here is from genome assembly GCA_964648345.1 of uncultured Planctomycetota bacterium. Lineage (GTDB taxonomy): Bacteria > Planctomycetota > J058 > J058 > JACQDU01 > CAZYLP01. The sequence continues at coordinate 1,029 of CAZYLP010000040.1, read as the reverse complement.
AGCCACGGTTCGCACCTGAGGCGACGTCGAAGAGCGAGACCGCGGCGCCCGTCGGGTCGTAGGAGACGACGACGAGCTCTCCCCACGGAGTGAGCGCTCCCTCGGCGCCCCCGATCCTCTCCTCGAACCTGATCGACCGCTCGAGCTCGCCCGAGACGCCGACGACCCCGACGCCCCCGAACGCCGAGACGCAGGCGACTCGCCCGTCGTCGCAGACGATCACGTTGTGGGCGACGACGTTCGGCGCGAGGGAGGTCCAGAAGAGCTCGCGGCCCGAGCTCGCGTCGCGGGTCGAGAGTCCCGCCGGATGCGCGTAGAGCACGTAGAGGCGTCCGCGCGTCGAGTCGAGCGCCAGGCCGTTCGCCTTCGCGGGCAGGTCGTGGCTGAACCGGACGGCGCCGCTCGGCTCGATCCCGATGAGGCGGCGGAGCGACGTGACGCCGTAGACCGTCGCGTCGGGGCCGAGCACGGCGAAGGGTTCCGACCAGTACTCGGGTTGCGACTCGGGCGGCGTCTCGTTCGCCGGCGCGCCGGGACGGGTCCCGATCGGCATCGGGATCCGCCACGCCGCGTTCGCGGAGCGGTTCGCGGACCACTCGAAGCCGCTCGCGCCGAGGTTCTCCGCGATCACGTGCCCGTCCGCCGTGGCGGCGAGGAATCGGCGGCCCGTGCGGAGGCACGGGTAGACGTACTCGCCGACGACGAGCGGCGGCGGGACGGGCTCCGGGTCCGCGACGCGCTGGTCCTGCGTCCGGGCGAAGAGGGCGTTCTCGATCGGCGCGAGAGCTCTCCGCTCGATGATCCGGCCCGTGCCCCTCGGCCCCTTCGCCGGCGACCGGCGCGTGTTGCGTGCGTCACCGAAGGGCTGGCTCCACTCCTTCGTGGAGGGGCCGCGGAAGCGCCCGAGCGCGAGCCTCACGTCCTCCGCCGCCGGGTGCGCCGCGACGGCGTCGAAGAGGACCCGCGTCTCGTCGTCGGCGAGCCCTCGCCGCTCGAGCTCCGTCGAGTGGCGGATCCGCGCCGTCGGTG
>CAZYLP010000039.1:12936-20404 GCA_964648345.1 uncultured Planctomycetota bacterium | reverse complement strand
TCCCCCCCCGCGGAGCGGGGGGGGAAGGGGGGGGCCTCCGTCGTCCGCGGCTTCGGCCGGACTCTCCTCGTCGAACCCGGGCTCGAGCCCGCGGTCGAGGAGGGCACGCTCGCGCTCGAGGCCTGGGCGCTCCGCCTCCTCGCGCCGGGCGAGGCGCTCGAGGTCGAGGTGGACGCGCCCGACGCGCCGGACCTGGGCAGCCTCGAGGCGCCGAGGCCTTCGCGTCCGCCCTCGCCGCCCTCCACGGCGAGAAGACGCCGAAGACCTGGGGCAGCGGCTCGCTCGCCGCGCGGGCGGGGAGCCCCTTCCTCGGCGCCATCCCGCCGATCGCGCCCGACGCGATCGTGAGCGTCCAGGTGAGCTCGCTCCCGGGCTGGAAGGGGCTCGACGCGAGGACGGCCTGGCTCGAGGAGATCGTCCTCCTCCGCGACCCGCACGCGCCCGCCGAGCCCTCCGCGCGGCTCGCGCTCCTCGCGTGGAACGAGGGCAAGGACCGGGACGAGCTGCGCGAAGCCGCCCGCGCTTCGCGCGCGATCGCTCGCGTCGTCTCTCGTGGCGGGACGACGTTGCCGGCGCTCGTCGATCGCGAGGGCCGCGCCGTCTCCGTGCTCGCGCCGCCCGCTCGCCGCGAGGAGCGGCTCGAGGCGCGCCTCCGCGCGGGCGGAGCCACGGCCGTCCGGCGCCTCGGCGAGCGCGGGCTGATCCTCGCGCTCGCGCCGCGCGACAAGCACGACGCGCTCCTCGCGGCGGCGCGCGACACGAACCTCCAACAGATCGACGCGCGACCCGCCACCGGCGGCGTCACCGTCGAGGAGATCTCAACGTGAGCGACCGGCCCCTGACCGACCTCCGCGTCTGCTTCGTGACCGTCTCGTCCGAGGACGAGGGCATGAAGATCGCGCGCACCCTCGTCGCGCGGAAGCTCGCGGCGTGCGTGAACCTCGTCCCCGGCGTGCGGTCCGTCTACCGCTGGAAGGGCGAGGTCAAGGACGACAAGGAGCTGCTCCTCGTCGTGAAGACCCGCGAGCACCTCATCGCCAACGTCGTCCAGGCCGTGAAGGAGCTCCACAGCTACACCGTCCCCGAGACGATCGCCCTCCCGATCACGGGAGGCTCCGAGGCGTACCTCGGCTGGCTCAAGGAGGAGGCCCCGTGAAGAGACCCCTGGCCGTCGCCCTCATCGCCTTCGCGATCACCGCGGGCGCCTTCGCGCAGGACGCCGCGCGCGCCCCGGGCGATCAGGACGAGCTCCGCGCGAAGGCCTTCTCCGCCGAGCGCACGCGCGCCCGGCGGACGAAGCTCGCCCACGCGCTCGGCGAGGACGCGCTCATCGTCCTCGGCTCCGGCCGCTCGACCGAGAGCGATGCCGTCTCGCACCGGCCGAACCGCGACTTCCTCTACCTCACGGGCATCGAGGATCCGGGCTGCTACCTCATCATCGATGGCCGGAACCACATCTTGTACGCGCCCGACCGCGACGCGCGGGCCGAGGTCTGGGTCGGCCCGAAGACCCACGCGAGCGAGGAGACCGGCCGCCGTCACGGCTTCGACCGCTGCTTCTCGTCGAAGGAGCTCGCGAAGCACCTCACGCAGCTCCACGAGCGCGGGACGGGCAAGGTCTACGCGGGCGGCTTCACGACGGCCGAGCTCGAGCACTACAAGCTCTCGAAGGCCGAGAGGGCCGCGCCCGCGATCGGGAAGCTCCGCCAGATCAAGGACGAGCTCGAGGTCGCGCTCATCCGCCGCGCCGCCGAGATCTCCGCCGCCGCGCACATCCACTGCGCGAAGGCGATCGCCCCCGACCGCTTCGAGTACGAGGTTCAGGGCCTATTCGAGGGCCTCTGCCGCTTCTACGGCTGCGAGGCGCAGGGCTATCCCTCCATCATCGGCTCGGGCCCCAACTCCTGCGTCCTCCACTACTCGAAGGACCGTCGCCGCATGAAGGCGGGCGACCTCCTCCTCAACGACTCGGCCGGCGAGTGCGGCGGTTACTCCGCGGACGTGACGCGGACCTTCCCCGTCTCGGGCACCTTCACGCCCGAGCAGCGGAAGATCTACGAGGCCGTCCTCCAGGCCCAGGAAGCGGGGATCGCGGCCTGCGTCCCGGGCAACACGGTCCGCCAGGTCGGCGAGGCTTCACGCCGCGTCCTCGCCAAGGCGGGGCTCGACAAGTATCTCCCGCACGGCGTCTCGCACTGGCTCGGTCTCGACGTGCACGACGCCGGCGACTACTCGCTGCCTCTCGCGCCGGGCATGGTGCTCACGGTCGAGCCGGGCGTGTACATCCCGGAGAAGGAGCTGGGAGTTCGCATCGAGGACGACATCCTCGTCACCGAGGACGGCCCCGTGAATCTCTCCGAGTACGCGCCCCGGTCCGTCGAGGAGATCGAGGAGCTCATGAAGAAGGCGCGGGAGGGGAAGCAGGGAGACTTCACCCCGCTCCCGAAGCAGAAGCCGCTGCCCTCGCTCCGGAAGCACAAGGGCAGGCTGTATTGAATCCGCGATCCAGAATCGAGCGATCTGGGCGATCGGAGTCTGTGTCGCCCTGACTGCCTGCGGAGCGGCGGATGAGAAGCCGCGCGCGGAGACGCGCGGGCCGCTCGCCGCCGTCGGCCTCGCCCGGACTCAAGTCGGTGATTGGACCGCGTTCATCGTGTCAACGACCGGGCGAACCACGCCGCGACGCGATCTCGTTCTCTGGAAGGTCGAGGCGGAGACGCCACTCGCAGTCACGCTCACCGAAATGATCTGCCCCCTCCCGCTCGGGAGCGCAGCGCCCGACCACTCCTCGATGCACCTCCCGAAGTCGCCGCCACCGGACCTGTCGCAGCTGCTCGAGAGGTGGGCACCCCACCCGGAGATCACGAACTCCGCACACGGCAATGCCGATAACGTCGCCTGGCAGAATCGAGACGCCCCGACAGCCATCTCGATCGATGCGCTGCGACCGGACCAGTCCGATCAGCCACTCCCCTTCAACCCCTTCGCGTCCGCCGTCGAAGGCGACTGGACCGCATGCGTCTTTCGCATCACGGACGAGCACATCATCCACGACCGATCACGCTCGCGGTGCTCGGCAGATCACCCGAAGCCCCTTCACGCGGAGCTTGCGGAAGTCCGGGTCATGCGTGACCAGGGTGGCCTCGCTCGCGAGCGCACAGGCTGCGATCCATCCGTCCTCTGGCTCGAGCGAACGACCGATGCGCCGAGCACGGGCCATGACGGTCACCCAGGAGCGCACCACGTCGTCGCTGTACGGCACCGCCAGGAAACTCGCGAGGAAGCTCTGAAGCGAGGCGACACGACTCTCGCCCCAGCCGGCCACCTCGGCGCCGAGGAGCATCTCCGCCCGGACCTGGAACGGGAGGCCGACGACGTTCCCCTTCAGATGACGATCGTAGAGCGCGGCGCGCGTATCGCCGTCGAACATGAAGCTGGCAACGTTCGTGTCGACGACGACGAAGCTCAAGCGCGCTTGCGCTTGCGTTTCCCGATGGAGCGAAGCTCCGCGGCAGCGCGACGGATCTGCTCACCCTCCTCCTTAGTCCCGACCGCGAGTCGCTCGAGGTCGGCGTCCGTCAAGGGTGCGAAGCCCTCCTTCAACGCCTTGCGCATCCAGGCGCGGTTCTTCGCGCCCGGAGCATCATCAGCGGAAGCCCGCTTCGCGGATTTGTTCTCGGTGTGCTTCACGCTCATGCGCCTCAACGTATCGAGCATACGCGCGATCGGTCAAGCCGTTCATCTCTAGCGCGACCGCGCGTCTCTCTCTACTCGAGCGCGACCTTGTCCACCGCCGCGTGCTCCGAGGCCCACTGCTTCTTGCCTCCGGCCCGCGACTCGATGCGGATCGTGACGGTCTGGTTCGCGTAGTTCGCGAGGCTCGCGGTCATGTCCACCCAGCCCGAGTCGTAAGCCACCACTCGCTGCGCCAGGTCCCGCCACTGGCCATTCTGATCCTTCACGCGGATCAGGAAGACCACGTCCGAGTCCTTCCCCGAGTCGCGGCGGATGTCCGCGACCGTGGCGCGCACCGTCTTGGGCGCGGCGTCGAGCTTCACTTCCTGCTCGACCCACGACGGCTCCGTCTTGCTGCGCGGGTGGATGTGGACGAGGCCCGTGCGCGGGTTGGAGCGCACCGTCTCGCGGTCGATCCAGTTGCCGCCCACGACCGACCAGCCGTTCGCGTCCGTGCCGAAGTCCGTGTTCTTGAGCTGCGCGTTGGCCGGCGGCGGCGGCGGCGGGGGCGGAGGAGGAGGCGGCGGCGGGAGACCCGGCGGGTCGGGCGGCAGCGCGGGCGGAGCGACGTTCACGGTCGTGCCCGTGAGCGCGCGGAGGAAGGCGACGAGGTCGGCCTTCTCGTTCGCGTCGAGGCCGAGCGGCCGGATGTCGAACGCGCGGAGGGACGACGGAGTCCCGCCCTTGTTGTAGCGCTCGACGACCTCCTCGAGGGTCGGCGCGCTCCCGTCGTGGAGGTAAGGCGCGGTGAGCGCCACGTCGCGGAGGGTCGGCGTCTTGAACGACCCCTGGTCCTTCCGGCGGCCGGTCACGTCGGAGCGGCCGTTGTCGCCGCTCGAAGTCTGGCCCGTCAGGTGGAAGGACTCGTCCGAGAAGTTCGAGCCCTGGTGGCACGCCACGCAGCGAGCCTTGCCGAAGAAGAGGAGCCGGCCGCGCTGCTCGCTCGGGCCGAGCGCGTTGCCGTCGCCGGCCATGAAGCGGTCGAAGGCCGAGTTGCCCGAGACGAGCGAGCGCTGGAACGCGCCGAGCGCCGCGGCGATCCGGTCGCCGTTCGGGCCGGCGTTGAACGCCTTCTGGAAGCGCTGCTTGTACTCCGGCATCTGGTCGAGGATCCCGATCACCGTGTTCAGGTCGGCGGCCATCTCGTCGGCCGCCTGGATCGGGACGAGCGCCTGTTCCTCGAGCGACGAGGTGCGGCCGTCGAGGAACTGCGGGTGACCGAACCCGCGGTTCACGACCGTGGGCGTGTTGCGGCGGAGCGTCCCGCCGTTCGCGCCCTCCGCGCGGGCCTTGCCGTCCGAGAAGCCCTTCGCCGGGTCGTGGCACGTCGCGCACGACATGGTCCGCGGCCCCGAGAGGCGCGGGTCGAAGAAGAGCATCTTGCCGAGCTCGACCTGCTCGTTCGACGACGCGCTCCCCGCGAAGACGCGCCACTCGGCGGGGTCGAGGCCCGTCGGCAGGTTCGCCGGAGCGTTCGCGAGCGCGGGCCGCGGCACGTCGCGGTACGCTATGCGCGAGATCTCCTGGTCCGTTCGGGTCACGCGGGAGATGAAAAGATCATCGAGCATGACGATCGGGTCGCGCCCGCCGATGAACGGCGCCGCGGGGATCTGACCGAAGGGCCCGACGAGGAGGTCCTGGTTCGACTTGTCCAGGGCGCCGGGGCCGAAGCCGTTCTCGTAGACCTTCTCGCCGCGGACGTAGACGCGGAGCGTGCCCGAGCCGCCGTCGTAGCTCATGGCGACGTGCGTCCACTCGTTGAGCGGGAGGACCGGACCGACGGCGCCCGAGCGGCGCTCCTGGTTGCCGACGCGGACGGTCGCGTGCATCTGACCGTTCTCCTCGAGGATGAAGTGGTAGGAGCCGGGCCGGTGGACGAGGAGGCGGTAGCGGTTGTCGCCGTCCTGGGCGAGATCGACGAGACGCTTCACCCAGAGCGCGACGGTGAAGCTCGAGCCCACGTCGAGCGAGGCGGCGTTCTTGACGCGGACGCCGTCCGTGTCCGCGAAGTAGATCGCCTGACCGACGACGCCGCGGATCTCGTCGTTCCCGTCGTACTCGACCGGGAAGCGCGCCCCCTCGAGGAGGCCCGTGTTCTTGTTGCCCGACGTGTCGGGAGTCCGCTTCGAGTCGTAGTCGCCGGCCTTGTTGACGACCTCGTTCATGCGGAGCGCGAGGACGTAGTCGCGGTCCTCGAAGTCCTCGAAGGAGACCTCGTTGTAGTCGTGCGTGTTCGAGCCGAAGAGCGGGAAGACCGGCCGGCCGCGCGTGTAGGGGAGCGGCGGGTTGGTGCCGAGCTCGGGGAACGGCCGCCAGAGACCCGGAGCGGCGCCTGGCGAGCTCGTGAAGAGGCGCACCGACTTCTCGCGGTTCGGGTTGATCGGGCCGTCGATGTGACGGACCTGGTTACCCGTCCAGCGCCCGACGACCGACGTGCCGCCGCGACGAGCGCGATCGACGCCGTCCTTGCCGGCGACGGTGGCCGTGAAGAAGATCTCGGTCCCGTCGTGGGAGACCCACGGGTACGCGCCGCGGAGGAGCTCGTTGCCCGCGAACGGCGTCCCGTCGGTCGCCGTGATCCGCGCCTTCGCGAGCGGGAAGCGCTCGTCGAGGCGGATCCCCGCGACCATGGTCGCGCCCTCGGAGACCATGTCCGTCACGCAGCGCGGCTTCGACCAGCCCGTCGCCTGGCCGGGCGTCGCGTTCCACGAGTACATGATCACGTCGATCTCGCCGTCGTTCTTCGGGTGCCCCTGATAGATGAGGAGGCGGCCGTCGAACGTGAGCGACGGCTCGATGCCGCGGATCGGCTCGTTCGTCGTCGTCCTGTACTGATCGAAGCCCGTGAGCATGGTCGCGCTCTCGATGTGCGCGTCCTTCGTCTTCGGGTTCTTGACGACGATCTTCGCGTAGCGCTGCCCCATGAGCGCGGGCGTGCCCGGGCCCGTCGCGTCGTAGTGCTGCGTCGAGACGATGAGCTCGTACGTCTCCGTGTCGTTCGCCGAGGGGTACGGGTTCGGGCTCACGCCCGGCATCGGCGCGACGGCCACGGCGTTGTGGCTGCTCATGCCCGTGTTCGGCGCCCCGTCGAGCTCGAGGAGGACGCCGTCCGAGAACGCGCCGTTGTTGAACTCGGGGACGCCGGCCCCGTTCTTCGTGATCCGCTCGGGGCGGAGCACGTGAGCGACCCAGCCCACGTCCGGGCCGCTGTTGTAGTTCTTCGTGACGATGAAGACGCGGCCGTCCCACGTCTCCGCGTGGCCGTTGCCCCCGACCGGGCCCACGTCGATCGGGACCGGCTTCACGGACCGCGGCTCGAGCTCCTGCCCTACCGCGACGCTCGCGGAGAGGAGGACGAGAGCCGTCGAGAAGAGTCTCTTCGTGCGCATGGCTGCAGCACCTCGCGCGTCCGCGAGTGCGCGTCCCGTGCCTCGTGGAGGGGCCTTCGCGCGCAAGGGCTTCGAGCCATCGCCGCGACTCCCCGGTGCCGGGTGGCCTTGCTTACGGGCAGGAGCTGCCCATGGAGACGGAAAAGCGTTTCAGCGCCCGATCTTGGAAAGGACGTCGAGGATCCCGTTCGTCTCGGGCTCGGACTCGGGCCCTGGTTCAGGGTCGCCATCGGACGTCCCGATCTTGATCGCGTTGCCGCCGATGCCGTGGGTGAGCGGAGTCTTCAGGAACGGGATCGCGAGCCGTCCGAGTCTCGCGGCGACGCGCCTCGCCCGCCGGTTCG
>CAZYLP010000039.1:11116-12926 GCA_964648345.1 uncultured Planctomycetota bacterium | reverse complement strand
GCCTCGCCGCCGCGACCTCGACGGCGTGCGCGGCCTCCTTCACGGCAGGGACGGCGCCCGCGACCGACCCCTTGCCGGTGAGCACGCCCGTGACCTCGGGGAGCGCCTTCCCGACCGCGCGGAAGGCCGAGAAGAAGACGGGCGCCTCGATCGCGCCGATCGCCGCGTCCACGCCGACGTTCTCCATGAGCGGCTTGTGCTCGAGAGCGTTCCGCGCGAAGGTCTCGCCGCCCGACGTGACGGCTCCGTTGACGGCCATGAAGCCGAGGGCGCGGATCCCGCCACCCGCGAGGATCCCGGCGCCCGCGCCGATCATGGCTCCGCCGACCGCGCCCGCGACGACGGCCGCGGTCGCTCCCTGCCACGAGAGCGGCTCGCGGCGGATCTTCTTCACGGCGACATAGACCGCGACGTTGACGATGGCGCCGATCACGGCGCCGCCGAGGATCGTGGGCCACATCGAACACCCTCTTCGCCGGTTGACAGCGCAACCAGCGGACCCACGACGCCGATGGGCAGAAACCGCTCGGCCGCCGCCACTTGACGCTCGGAGCGCTCCGCGCACCTCCGCCCGAAAGTGGAAATGCGGGGCATAGGGGAAGTCCCCAAGAGACGGAGCTCAGCGCTTCGCGACTCTCGCGAGCGCCGCGAGCGTCTCCTTCGAGCAGCGCTCCCACGAGAAGAGGTCGAGCGCTCTCGCCTTCGCGGCCGCGGCCAGCTTCACGCGGAGCGCGTCGTCGTCGAGGAGCTTCCTCAGCGCGCCGACGACGTCCTCCTCGCGGGTCGGGTCCACGAGGAGGCCCGTGTCGCCGACCGCCTCGGGGACTCCGCCGTCGTTCGAGCCGACGGACGTGACGCCGCAGAGCCCGGCCTCGATGTACGCGAGGCCGAAGCTCTCGAGCTCGTTGTCGTCGGCCTTCGCGCGCGGGACGAGCGCGTGGAGGTGGGCGAGCTTGAACCAGGAGCCCACCTCCGCGCGTCCGACGGCGCCCACGAAGCGCGTCCGTCGAGCGACCCCGAGGTCGCGCGCGAGCTGCTCGAGAGCGGGCCGGGACTGGCCGTCGCCGACGAGGACGTAGACGACGTCCTCCGGCAGCTCCGGAAGAGCGCGGAGGAGCGCGTCGTGGTTCTTGCGCGGAGTCATGCGCGCGACCGTCACGATCGCGCGCTTCCCCTCGAGCCCGAAGCGCGCGCGGAGCGGCGCGGGGTCGGGCGCATCGGCGATCGAGCGATCGACGCCGAGGTAGACGACGCTCGTGCGCGCGGGCTCGACGCCGAGGCGAGAGAGCTTCTCCGCCATCCACTTCGTGTTCGCGAGGACGAGCGACGCGCCGTCGAGGCCCCACTTCTGGCGGCGCCGCTTCGCGGCGCGCTCGCTCTCGAGGTCCTCGAGGTGAACGCCGTGGACGCTCACGACGTACGGGATCCCGGCGCGCGCGATGTCGCCGTAGAGGTCGCCCCAGCCGCTGACGGTGTAGGCGAAGAGCACCACGTCCGCGCCCGAGTCGCGGATGAGACCGAGCGCCTCGCGCCGCGCGCGGCGGAGGCGGAGCGGCTTCAAGAAGCCCCGGCGCGTGTTCACGGCCCGCGCGTCGAGGCCGAGCGGAGCGAGCGAGGCGGCGTCGCGGTCGCGGATGAGGACGAGCGGCTTCGGGCCGAGCGCCCCGATCCCCTTCGCGATCTCGAAGGAGTAGACGCTCGTGCCGCCGAGGTCCGGCGGGAGCTGACTCGTCACGATCGCGACCCGTGTGTGTGGCACCGCGGTGCTCCCTCCGGTCGCCCTGGACCATTGTAAGATCCGGCCATGTCC
>CAZYLP010000039.1:0-11106 GCA_964648345.1 uncultured Planctomycetota bacterium | reverse complement strand
CGGCGGGAGCTGACTCGTCACGATCGCGACCCGGGTCACGGGCTCATTGTAAGATCCGGCCATGTCCCGGCGCTCGAAGCGGCTCGCGCTCGCGTGCTTCACGCTCCTCCTCGGGTTCTTCGCCGCCGAGGTGGGGCTCCGCGTCGCGTGGCGCCGCGTGAAGAAGCCGAGCGCGCTCTCGCACTCGTGGCACGACCACGACCCGAAGCTCGGCTGGCGCCACAAGAAGAGCTTCTCCGCGACGATCGCCAGGAACGACATCCTCCCGGTCTCCTTCGCCGTCCGCACGAACGCCCAGGGGCTCCGCGTCGGGACGAACGACGTCGCTCGCGACATGGCGCCCGTCGCGAGCGCAGGAGTCACGCGCATCGCGTGCGTCGGCGACTCCTACACTTTCGGCTACTGCATCGCCGGCGAAGCGTCCTACCCGGCCCGACTCGAGGCGGCTCTGGGCCGGGGCTTCGAAGCGTGGAACTGGGGCGTCTGCGCCTACGGGCTCGACCAGTTCGTCCTCATGCTCGACGAGGCGCTCGCCTCGAAGCCGGACGTCGTCGTCCTCGGCGTCATCGACATGAGCTTTCGACGCGCGACGAACACGCACTTCATGGACGGGAACGCGAAGCCGCGCTTCCACGTCGAGGGCGGGCAGCTCCTCTACCCCGTCGAGCCCGTCCCCGAGATGAAGCCCGGCGACTCGTACACGAAGCTCGAGGTGCGCGGCCCTTCCTACGTCGCCGCGGGTCTCTCGCGCGCCTTCGAGAACCTGAGCGTGAAGCTCGCGAAGGACCCCGACGCGGCGAACGAGGACTGGCAGCTCGGACGCGCGCTCATCCTCGAGGCCGTGAAGAAGTGCAAGGCGGCGAACGTGAAGCTCGCGGTCGCGCTCCTCCCCGAGCTCCGGCTCATGCGGCCCGGCAAGGAGGACCACTACCGCCGCCTCCTCGCGACGCTCGAGGCCGAGAGCGTCGTGTTCATGGACACCTACCCCGCGTTCCTCGCGAAGAACATGGCGGACCGGACCGCGCTCTTCGTCCCGAACGACGAGCACCCGAACGAGGCGGGCGCGCAGCTCATCGCGGAGACGGTCCTCGCAGGGCTCCGCGAGCGGGGTCTTCTCGCTCGTTGATGCCGCTCGTGGTACAGTCGGGCCGTGGCTGAACCGCAACCGCTCCAGCGAGACAAGGAGCTCCTCCTCGGCCGGCTCGCGCTCCGCCGCCGGACGGTGAAGGCTCCCCGTCTCGTCGAGGCGCTCCTGATCCAGAGCGCGGGCGGCATGAGACGGCCGATCGGCGAGATCCTGACCGAGCGCGGCGACCTCACGCAGGAGAAGGTGAGGGAGCTCCTCGCGCTCCAGGCCACGGCCCGCAAGCTCGAGGAGGACGAGGAAGGCCCGACCGGCGAGGGCCCCGACCCGGACCCCCGGATCGGCATGGTCATAAAGGGCGTGCGGATCGACAACCGGCTCGAGTGGCGCCCGCTCTGGGCGACCTTCGCCGGACGCCGCGCGCACGACCCCGAGCCCGTGACGCTCAAGCTCATCGACATCGCGGCGCTCAGGAACGGCCTCTGGATGGACTTCCTCGAGACGATCCGCGCCTGCGTCAAGGTGAAGAGCCCGAACGTCGCCGAGGTGCTCGACGTCCTCCGCGCGGAGGGCGCCTTCGCGATCATCTCGCGCTTCCACGAGGGCTTCACGCTCCAGGCGCTCCTCGACCGGGTCCGCCGCATCCGCCTCGGCGAGGCGCTCCGGCTCGGGAAGGAGATCGCGAAGGGGCTCCGCGACCTCCACAAGGCCGGGATCACTCACCGCTCGCTCCGGCCCGCCGTCGTGTGGCTCCCGAAGAAGGGCTCGGTCTTCATCCAGGATGCCGGCCTCGCCTTCGAGCCCCAGGGCGTCCACCGGATCGCCGAGCGCGGCGTGATCTTCGGCTCGCCGTACCACATGGCCCCCGAGGTCGCGAAGGGCGAGCTCGCCGACCCGCGCTCCGACACGTACTCCCTCGGCTGCGTCCTCTACGAGATGATCACGGGCGTCCGCCCCTTCGAGGGGATCGGCGTCGCCGACCTCGTCCCGCAGCAGATCAACGACCTCCCGGCGCCGCCGACGAAGTTCTTCTCGGACATCCCGCAGCCGGTGACGGACTTCGTTCTCTCGCTCCTCGCGAAGAACAAGGCCGACCGCCCGACCGACGACGCCGTCGTGAGCACCCTCGAGACCCTCGAGGCCCAGGCACCGAAGCCCGGCACGACCAAGAAGCTCGACTGAGCCGGATGGGTGACGGCATGGGCGCCCGGACCTACCTCGGCTACCGCTCGGCGCGCGCGCTCGCGGCCCAGGCGTTCCACGAGTCGTTCGGGCGCCTCGCGGCGGCGTCGGCGCGCGTCGGTCTGGGCGGCGGCGCCGGGAGCGTCCCGCGCTCGCCCGCGCGGATCCTCGCCGTGTCGCTCCAGAAGATCGGCGACGCGGTCACGACGGAGCCCGCGCTCCGCGTCCTCGCCCAGCGCCTCCCCGAGGCGCGGATCGAGGTCGCCGCCGCCGCATCGCGCGAGCGTGGCCCGGACATGGGCGCGTGCGAGGTCTTCAAGCTCATCCCGCAGGTCGCCGCGGTCCACCCGATCCGGCGGTGGCGCGACCTCCGCGCCCTCGCGGGGCAGAACGACCTCGTGGTCACCTTCGGCCTCCGCGCGCGCGATGCGTGGGGCGCGCTCGCCGCGCGCGGGAAGAAAGGGATCGCGATCGGCTACACGTGGCGCGGCCGCGGCGCCGCGCTCGACCGGGGCTTCGCGCCGCCGAACCAGGTCATGCTCACGGCCTCCGAGGCCCTCGCTCGCCGCGCGAAGCCGCAGCACGAGCTCTGGACCGAGCTCCTCTGGCTCGCGCGCCTCATCGAGGACGCCGAGCTCGCCCGCGCCGGCGCACCGCGCCTCTCGGTCCCCGAGGCCGCCGCGCGCGATGCCGCCGCCCTCCTCGCCGAGCGCGAGATCGGTGACCGCTTCGTGGCCGTCGCGCCGTGGAACGCGCAGGGCCACTACCGCTGGCCCGAGGAGAGCTGGGTCAGCCTCGTCCAGCACCTGAACCCCATCCCCGTCGTCATCGTCGGCGGCCACGCGAGCGACGAGGTCGCGTACGCCGCGCGCCTCGCCGCGCGGGCCCGCGCCCACGCGTTCGCCGGGCAGCTCTCGCTCGACCGCACGGCCGCGCTCCTCGCGAAGGCGGCCGCGGTCGTCGCGGTGGACTCGGGGCCCGCGCACATCGCGCGCGCCGTCGGCGCTCCGACGGCCGTCCTGTTCGGGCCCGGCTCGCCGCGGGTCTGGGCGCCTCCCGACGCGAAGGTGCTCCAGCGGACGGACCTCTGCCACGGCTGCCGCCAGCCCCGGTGTTACCAGGCGAAGCGGGTCTGCCTCGACGAGCTGTCCGTCCCGTCGGTGCTCGAGGCGGTGCGCTCCCTCCTCGAGCCCGCGCCGCTCACTTCCCCGTCGGGATGACGTAGGCCTCGACGAACTTCTGGGCCCGCGTGTCCCAGCGCTGCGAGCGCGCCTGGCCCGTGGCGGGGTCCACCTCGATCGGAGTCATCGAGTAGAAGATCACGCCCGCCTGGTTCGTGTAGAAGTAGCGCTCGCCCGTCGTGCCCGGGGCCGTGGGCCGCGCGACGGCGTACCAGAGGAACTCGGGCGTCCCGGGCACGGGGTGGACCTCGAACTGGTAACCCTGCTTCGTCCCGCTCCCGAGGACCGAGTCGATGAGCTTCGTCCGGTCGAGCTCGGCGAGCGTCGCGTAGTCGAGGTTGCCGTCCTGCTCCTTGTCGCCCTCGCGGAAGAGCGCCTGCGAGGTCGCGATCGTCTTGAGCGCCCCGATCGCGGAGGCCTCGTTGCCGTGCTTGCGGGCCTGGACGGGCCAGACCGAGTCGAGCTTCTCCTTCGCGCCCTCGACGAGCGCGGCGAGCGTGCCCTTCTCCTCGTCCTTCCGCGTCGCGAGCCAGACGAGCTCGGCCTCGATCTCGTCCACGCTCCGACGCTCGACCTGGCCGTCGGCGGCCTGGTACTCGAGGAGCGGCCGCACCGTCCGCAGGAGCTCGAGCGACTCGCGGACGCCGCTCACGTCTCGGCGCCGCGCGGCTTCCTCGGAGCGGCGGAGGCACGAGACGACCCGGGCGTCCTCGAGGTCGCGCTCGATGAGTCCGCGCGCGACGCTCGCGAGGACGGCGTCCTTCTCCGGCGTGACGGTCACGCCGACGCGCGCGCAGACGGCGGGGAGCTCGCTCCGCGAGCCGGGCTCGACGGCGCCGAGCGCGACCGAGACCACGTCCGTCGCCGCCGCGGGGTCCTTCACGCGCACGCGCGCCACGACCTTGGCCGTGCGGAGCCCCTCGAAGTCGCCCACGAGGACGGTCGTCGCGTCGCCTTCGCGGCTCGTCGGCCACTCGATGACCTCCTCGATCTCGACGCCCGGCGCCGGCGTGAGCGTGACGCGGACATCGCGCGCGACGAGCGAGCGGAGCGAGCGCAGCTCCGCCGCGTAGATGCCGACGAGGCGCTCGGGGGCATCGACGCCGTGGTAGCTGCCGCCGCCCGCGTCCGAGAGCGACTTCATGAAGATCGGATCGTACGACTCGCCGACGCCGAGGGTGCTGAGCGAGATCCCTTCGCCCGCGAAGCGAGCGACGAGGGCGCGGAGGGCGTCGCCGTCCGTGACGCCCGCGTCGGGGACGCCCGTCGCGACGACGAGGATGCGGCGCATGGCCCCGCGGCGCGCGGCGCGCCGCAGCTCGTCCGCCGCGCGCTCGAGCGCGGCCGAGAAGTTCCGCCCCCTCCCCGCGACGAGCGGCTGGAGGCTCTGGCCCGGCGCGAGGACCGTCCGCGCCTCGTCCGCGAAGGAGACCACGGTGATGCGGTCTTCGGGGCCGAGCTGCCGCGAGACCTCGAGGCACGCGCGCGAGAGGAGCGCGAGGTTCGACTCGCCCGTGCCTCGCGTGTCCACGTCGAGGACGAGCGCGAGGTCGATGGGGTTGAGCGCGGGCGCGGGCGCGCCCTTGAGACGGACGTGGAGGAGGAGCGAGCCGTCGCCGCCCCGAAGGAGCGCTCCCTGCGAGAGCGTCGCCTCGACGGCGAGCGGCCCCGAGCGGGCGGACTCGCGCGACGCGGTCCGGGCCGCCTCCGCGGGGCCCGAGGCCAGGGCGGCGAGGCCGGCGAACAGGACGATCGCGAAGGCGAGAAGGAGCGGCTCCCCGATCTTGTCGGGGGTCGTCCGGCTGACCATGGAGGGCTCTCCCGTGGAGAGAGCCACACCGCGCCCGCCGTCAGGCGGCGGGGAGAGTCAGCCCGAAGATCCGCGCCGTGTTCTCGCGCGTCGCGCGCGCGAGCTCGGCGGCCGGGATGCCGCGCGCCTTCGCGATCGCCTCGCACGTCGCGGCGACGTGCATGGGCTCGCAGCGCTTCCCGCGGTGAGGCATGGGCGCCATGAAGGGGCAGTCCGTCTCGAGGAGGAGCTGGTCGAGCGCGACGCCCGCCGCCGCGGTCATGACCTCGGGCGCGCTCTTGAAGGTCGCGAGCCCGCCGACCGAGATCGCGAAGCGGAGCGCGTTGTAACGGCGCGCGACCTCGAGCCCCGTCGAGAAGCAGTGAGCGATCCCGCGGAGCTTCGCCGTCGAGTGCGCGGCGAGGACCTCGAGCGCCTCCTCGTGGGCGTCGCGGATGTGGAGGACGACCGGGCGGTCGAGCTCCTTCGCGAGCTCGAGCTGCGCCTCGAAGACGCGCCGCTGCACGTCGCGCGGGGAGTGGTCGTAGTAGTAGTCGAGCCCGGTCTCGCCGATCGCGACGACGCGCGGCCGGCCCGCGAGCTCGCGGAGCACGCCCGCCGAGCGCTCGTCCCAGAGCTTCGCCTCGTGCGGGTGGACGCCGACCGAGGCCCAGACGTAGGGCGCGCGCTCCGCGTTCGCGGCCGCGAAGTCCGCGGCGCGCTTGCTCTCGTCGAGGTCGCAGCCGACCTCGATGAAGCCGAGCACGCCCGCGGCGCGCGCGCGCTCGATGACCTGCGCGCGGTCCTGGTCGAACTTCCGGGAGGTCACGTGCGCGTGGGCGTCGAAGAGGAACATGCTCATCGCGACAGGGATCGTAGCAGGGGTGCTACGTCGTGGCGGAGGTAGCCCCGCGAGAGGCGCCGGTGGATCGCCTCCTGCGTGAAGTCGTAGAGGAAGGCGCCGCCCGGCACGGCGAGGATGCGCGGCGCGAAGTCGCGGAGGACGACGGCGACCTCGACGCCGCCCTCGCGAGGGAGGAGCTCCTGGCCGAGGGCGCCCGACTCGCGCGCGACGAGCCAGCCGCTCAGGACCGGCCGCTCGATCCGCGAGCCCTCGCTCCTCGAGCCCCCGATCATCGAGCGCACGATGCGCGGCGCGCCGAGGACGAGGCCCGTGGGTCCGATCTCGACGACGCGCGCGGCGCGGCCGCCGCCGTCGCGCGGGAGGACGGCGACCATGTCGCCCGTGAGCTTCGGGATCCAGCGGTAGTACCGCCGGTCGAGCTCGCGGAGGAGCGGCTCCGGGTCCGCGGGGAGCGTCACGCCCGCGACGAAGAACGACTCGCGCGAGAACGCGAGACCGGAAGGGTCCACGCCCCAGCGCTGGAGGACCTTCTCCTTCACGGGGCGGCCGCGGCGCGCTCGCGGATCGCATCGCGGAGCGCGAGCCCGAGCGCCTCCTCGAAGCTCCGGATCGGGATCCCGAGCTCGCGCATCGCGGCGCCGCCGTCCTCCACGAGGAACGGCTCGGTGATCATGCTCTCGACGAGCGCCTCCGCCTCGCGGTAAGGCACGTCGCCGCCCATGGCGACCGCGAGCGGCCCCATGGGAGCGAGCTGCCTCGGGAGGTCCACCGTGTACGGGTCGAGGCCCATGGCCTTCGAGGCGCGGCGGAAGAGCTCGGCGTAGGTGAGCGCGTCCGAGACTCCGAGCGAGACCGTCCGGTTCGCGAAGGCCGGCTCGTGCGCCGCGCGGACGAGGACGGAGAGGAGGTCGGCGAGCGCGAAGGGCTGCATCGGCAGGTCGCCCCACGTGGGGAGCGCGAGGACCGGCTGGCGCACGTAGCGGAGGAGCACCTGGAACCCGACGCTCCCCGGGCCGAGGAGCACGCCGGCGCGGAGGATCACGTGCTCGAGCCCGCTCCTCGCGAGCGCGTCCTCCACGGCCCAGCGGCCGCGGAGGTGCGCGCTCTTCGCGCCGGGCGAAGCGCCGAGCCCCGAGACGTAGACGACGCGCGGGGTCGCCCCCGCGGCCTTCGCGGCCTCGAAGGCGTTCTCGGCCTGGGCGCGGTCCTCGGCGACGAGGTCCTTCTCGCCGTGCGGCTGCCGGCCCATGGCGTGCGAGAGGTAATAGACGATGGAGGCGCCCTCGAGGACCGCTCCGAGCGTCTCGCGCCGGAGGAGGTCTCCGCGCACGACCTCGACGCCGTGCGGGAGCGTCACGCCTTCGCGCCGGACGAGCGCCCGCACCCGCTCCCCGCGGGAGAGGAGCTTCGGGATGAGCCGCGACCCGACCGCACCCGTCGCGCCGAGCACGGCGACGAGTCCGCGGCCCACGACTTCACCTGTCACTCGGGTCCTCGCTCGCGGGCGAGCATCTCCGCCTCCTCGCGGAACTCCTTCATGAGCTTCGGGAGCGCGGACTCGAGGACGAACTTCACGATGAACCCGGGCGCGGGCATGCCCGGGTCCACCGCGTTCTCGTAGCGGAAGCGCGTCCGCGTGCCGTCCTTGCCGAGGAGGATCCAGGCCCCCTCCGCGCGCGCGAAGGCCCCGGAGACGCGCTTCCAGCGGACCGCCGTCTCGTCGCGCTCGACCCCGAGGACGTAGCGGAACGGGATCCCCATGAGCTTCGCGGTCGTCTCGACCTGCGCGCTCTTCGCGTCGCGCGAGAGGATCTTGCAGGCGGCGACGCCCGAGACGAAGTCGGGGTAGTGCTCGAAGTCCCACACGAGGTCGAAGAAGACCTCGGCGGACGCTTCGACCTCGAGCTCCCGCTCCGCGTGGTAGAGGGTCATCTCACCGCGCGAGCTTCTTCTTGAGCTCGTTCACCGCCGCGTCGAGCTGACGGTCGGCTCCCTCGCCGCCGGGCTTCGAGTAGACGCTCCGCGTCCCGACGAGGAGCTTCTCCTCCTCCGCGAGCTTCACCGTCACGTCGGGCTCGAGGCCCTTCTTGTGCGGCGTCACGCCGCTCGGGAGGTGGTAGGTCGCGACGGTGAGCGCCAGCGCCGAGCCGAACGGCTCGAGCTGGATGACGCGCTGGACGGAGCCCTTGCCGAAGGTCTTCTCGCCGACGAGCGTCGCGAGGCCGTGCTCGCGGAGCGTGCCGGCGAGGATCTCGCTCGCGCTCGCGCTGCCCTCGTTGACGAGGATCGCCATCGGGAGCTTCGTCCGCTTCGGGCCCGCGCCCGCGGCGAACGTCTTGCACATGAGCGGGAGCCGGCCGCGCGTCGAGACGACGACGCCCTTCTCGTCGATGAGCGTGTCCGCGATCTGGACGGCCTCCTGGAGGAGACCGCCCGGGTTGTTCCTGAGGTCGATGACGAAGGCCTTCGCGCCCTTCTGCTCGAGGTCGTCGAGGGACTTCTTGACCTCGTCCTCGAGCTTCTCCGCCATGAAGGACGAGATCCTGAGGTAGCCGATCGCGGGCTCGCCCTCGAGGAGGAGCGCCTTCGTGTTCTTGATCGCGATGTTCGCGCGCTCGACGCTCACCTTGAAGGGCGCCTGCTCGCCGCGGCGGATCCCGAGCTCGACCTTGGTCCCCGGGTCGCCGCGCATGAGGCGGATGACCTCGGAGAGGAGCATGCCGTCGGTCGAGCGGCCGTCGATCGAGACGATCCGGTCCCCGGCGATGATCCCGGACTTCTCGCCCGGGGTGCCCTCCATGGGAGCGATGACCGTGATGAGGCCGCCGTCGCGCGCGCCGACGACGATCCCGATCCCGCCGAAGTGACCGGCGGTCTCGTCGCCCATCTCGCGGTACGCCTCGGGGGTCAGGAAGTGCGTGTGCACGTCGTCGAGCTTGGCGAGGAGCCCGTCGATGAGGGCCCGCGCGATCATGCTGTCGTCGAGCTTGCTCGAGAGGTCCCAGCGGTTCTTCACGAACGAGTAGATGGCGTGGAGCTTCCGGCGATAGGTCTCGTAGTCGCCCGGGTCCGTCACGCCCTCGACGGCGAGCGTCCCGGCCGCGACGGACCAGCGCATCTTGCCGTTGGTCTCGGCGACCTCGGTGTAGGAGAGAGCCTCGTAGGAGCGGAGGTCCACCTCGTCGCCGTAGAAGCGCTGCCGCGCGGCGTCGCTCAGCTCGCGGCGGAGGAGGCTCTCCCGCTCGCGCACCGCGACGAGCGCCTCGACGAGCGTGCGCGACGCCGCGTCGATGAGGGCGCGCGGGTCCTTCTCGTCCACGTGGAGCGCGATCACGTGGTGGAGGACCATGTCGATGAGCTGCTCGGCCTCGGCCTCCGACTTGACGAGCGCCGGCGTGTCCTTGAACGAGACCCCGCACGGGACCTGGAGGTCCTTCGTGAGGCGGACCTCGAGCCGCTGCCCGGCCCCCGCCTGGAGCTCGAGCGGCTCGACCTTGAGGACGTAGCCGTCCTTCGCGATCACGACCTCGGCGGCACCCGCAGGCACCTCGACCGTGAGCGGCGTGCGGCCGAGGACCTGGCCGAGCCGGTCCTCGAGGCGAGTGGGCTTCTTCGTCCCGAGCTTCGCCTCCTTCTCCTTCGAGGAGAGGGAGACGATGGCGTCGGGCGGATCGCTCGCGATCGTGAGGCGCGCGGTCGCGCCGCGGGGCTTGTCCTCGGCGGTCCCGAGCTTGGCGTCCGGGACCGGCGGCTTGACGCTCGCCGAGTCCTGATCCTGCGCGGACACGCTGCCGAGCAAGACGACGGCGGTCAGGAGGAGGAGGGCGAGCGCCCGCGACATGAAGCGCATCCTAACCGCCCGAAACGTCAAAGCCCAGACCGTCACTTCCAGGGGAGATAGTTGAAGTGCTTGGCGGCGAAGTAGACGCCCGCGAGGACGGCGATGAAGAACAGGAGCCCCCAGATGCCGCTGCGGCTCGTGTCGGCCGGCTTCTTGTAGTTCGAGAAGAACTTGGAGTACTTCTGGTTGCACGAGTCCGAGCAGAAGCGGTCGTTGACGATGCACTTCGTGCAGACCGGCTTCGAGCACTGCTGGCAGCGGTACTCGGCGCGTACGGTGGGATGCTTGTTGCACCCTTCGAGGGCCACGTGATCCTCCCGCGCGAGTGTAGTGTCCTCCGCGCACACGTGCCATAATCGCCGCCCCTATGAGCCTCCGCGAGCCGGTCGATGTGGCGATCGTCGGCGCCGGCGTGATCGGGTGCGCGACGGCCTATTACCTGGCCGCCGCCGACCCGAAGCTCAGGATCGCCATCATCGAGCAGGACCACGTCGGGCACGGCTCGACGGCGCGCTCGTTCGCGGCGTACCGGAAGCAGTTCCGCTCGCGCGTCCACATCCAGGCGAGCGTCTTCTCGCAGCGCGAGCTCGAGGGCTTCGAGAAGCTCACCGGCACGTCGCCCGGCATGCGGAAGATCGGCTACCTGTTCCTGTACTCGGACCAGGAGAAGCTCGACTACGCCGCGCAGGGCGTCGCCCGCCAGCGCGAGCTCGGCGTCCACGACGCCGTCGTCCTCACCCCGGCGCAGATCCGCGAGAAGTGGCCCTACATCGACGGCAAGCTCGCCGGGGCCACGTGGTGCCCGTCGGACGGCTACCTCGACCCGCTCGGGATCGCGACGGGCTACCTCGATGCCGCGAAGGCGAAGGGCGTCCAGATCCTCCAGGGCTCGCGCGTGACCGCGATCGAGTCCGGCCCCTCGGGCGTCGAGGGCGTACGGATCGGCGACAGGCTCGTCCGCGCGAGCCGCGTCGTCCTCTCGCTCGGCGCCTGGATGAAGCGCCTCGCCCCCGAGGTCCCCGTCGCGCCGGTCAAGCGGTACATCTACACGACGCCGCCCATCAAGCAGCGCGACGTCTCCGAGTTCCCGATGACGATCCTCGACCTCGGGCCTTACGTCCGCACCGAGTCGCGCGTCTCGCTCGCCTTCGCGTTCGACGAGCA
>CAZYLP010000038.1:0-20445 GCA_964648345.1 uncultured Planctomycetota bacterium | reverse complement strand
ACCTCTCGCGAGCCATCTTCTTGCCGCTGATCGTTCTCAATGGTCACATGGTAGTGGGCGCGGAGCTTCGCGGAGGACCTCCTCGTCGTCGAGGTGGACGCCCACGACGGGTCGGTCGAGGGGCCCTCGCGGCCCGTGCCCGCGAGCGAGCTCGAGGAGGTCTGGGAGGCGCTCGTCCGCGGGACGCGCGACTACGCTCGGAAGTGCCACTTCACGCGCGCGCTCCTCGGCGTCTCGGGCGGGATCGACTCCGCGCTCACGGCCGCGATCGCCGCGGCCGCGCTCGGCGGCGAGAACGTGACGGGCGTCTCCATGCCCTCGCGCTACTCCTCGCCCGGCAGCAAGGACGACGCGCGCGTCCTCTGCGCGAACCTCGGCATGCGCTACGAGACGATCCCGATCGAGCCCATGTTCGAGGCGTTCCTGAAGCAGCTCGCCCCTTCGTTCGCGGGGCGGGAGCCCGACGTGACCGAGGAGAACATCCAGGCCCGCATCCGCGGGACGATCCTCATGGCGCTCTCGAACAAGCGCTGCGACCTCCTCCTCACGACGGGCAACAAGAGCGAGCTCGCGACGGGCTACTGCACCCTCTACGGCGACATGGCGGGCGGCCTCGCCGTGATCGCGGACTGCCCGAAGCTCCTCGTCTACGAGCTCTCGCGCTTCGCCAACCGGAACGGCGTGAAGATCCCGCTCTCCTCGATCGAGAAGCCGCCCTCCGCCGAGCTGCGCCCCGACCAGAGGGACACGGACTCGCTCCCTCCCTTCGAGGTGCTGGACCCGATCCTCGAGCTCCTCGTCGAGGAGAAGCTCGACCAGCCCGCGATCGTCGAGCGGGGCTTCGACGCCGCGACGGTGGCGCGCGTCGTCCGCATGGTCGAGATCGCCGAGTACAAGCGGAAGCAGATGCCTCCCGGCCTCAAGGTGACCTCGAAGGCCTTCGGGACCGGGCGCCGCTACCCGATCGCCAAGAAGGTCACCTCGGTCTGACCGTTTGCTCGGGTTCGCGGGCCCGGCCACAATCCCGCGGGAGACGAGTAGGGAAGATGCCCGACGGGACTCCGCGCTGGACCTGCGTGTGCGGCCGGCGCTGCACTCTCGACCAGAACCGGTGCCTGAGCTGCGGCGAGGCCAAGACCGTGACGGCCCTCGTCACGACGATCGCCCCGGCCAAGGCCGGGTCCGTCCAGTCCGTCACGACCCTCAACGCGAGCAAGGTCGGGGCGCGCCCCTCATCGGGCCGCATACCCGTGGCCACGCCCGGACCCGACGCGCGGCCCACGTCGCCGTCCCGCCCCGGCCGGCCCGCGCCCCGGCCGGACCCGACGGCCGACGACGTCCTCCTCGCGTACGCGTTCCCGAACGGGGACATCCCCGGCGCCGCCCCGGTGCGTCCGGTCAACGGCTCGCCGCCCCCCGTGAAGGGGAACACGCGCAAGTTCTCCGGCGGCTACGAGCCGCCCCCGAGCGCGCCGAACCTGCCCGTCGCGCCTCCGCCGCTCGACGCCGCGCCCCCGCCGCCTTCGCGGACCGCCTCGGGACGCTTCGCGCCGCCGCCCGAGCGGCCGCCCGAGTACATGCTCAAGGGGCAGGAGACGGGCGCGCCCCTCGCGATCGGCGACCGCCTGACCGCCCTCTTCGGCGACGCTCGCAACCGCGACATCGCGATCACGCTCCTCGCGTTCGTGATCGGGATCATCCCGCTCCGCTGGGAGATGAAGGTCTGGTCCGCCAACCAGCTCGTCGAGACGAAGTCCTACAACCTCCTCCAGGAAGACTTCGCGGCGGACATCGCGAAGGAGCTCGGAGCCAAGGGGATCGCGAGCGGTGTCCAGAAGGACGAGATCCAGATGCTCTGCAGCCCGGGCCTGACCGGCAAGGGCTCGCTCGTGTTCGTGACCATCCGCAGCCCCTCGGGCGGCCTCTACGCTCAGTACGAGGGGCCGACGACGCGCGAGCCCGGGCGTTGCCAGCAGGTCGGCTTCAAGTTCGTGGACCACCAGACGGTCGCGAAGAAGGAGCAATGGACCATCCCCGGTTGGCGTATGGCAGTCCGGTGGTTGTTCATGTTCATCGGCCTCGGCGGCGGTGTCGTCTGCTTCATCCGCATCCTCGTCGGCGGCAAGGGCGAATGACGGGCGCATGGGAGCCGACTCGTTCCGGGTCGAAAGAAGCGTTGCCTCGTGTCGTGCGATGCTCGTGTGCAATGGTGTCGTACAAGTCCATGCACCCGTTGCGCCGCGCCCCCCGGGCACGGTCGTTGCCCTGCGGCGGACCGGCATGGGCCTGGCAGGTGACCCCGCGGCGACCCTCGGGCTCGTGGAGCGCGCGATCTTCGCGCTCCACCTCGAGCCGCGCCGCCTGCGCTCGGGGGCGCAGCCGAGCTCCATCGCCCAGACGGCGGCGCGCGCCATCCGGCTCGCGACCCCGGACGACCTGACCGACCGCGACCGGCGCGTCCTCATCGAGGTCGAGGCCCTGGCGCCCCTCGCCCCCGAGAGCACGGCCACCGCCGCGCACGCGCTCCTCGGGACGCTCACCGCCGACTGGGCGGAGCGGCCGGGCCCGGGTCGCCGGCTGCGCGACCGCCGCGATGCGGCGCTCGTCGCGACGATCGCCCTCGCGGCGCTCGTGCCGCGTGCCGCGCGTGGCGAGCTCGAGCGACGCCTCCTCTCGCTCGACGAACAGGGAGGACTCGACGCGTGCGCGCGGCGGACGGGCCGCCGGCTCGCGGGCGGCGAGCTCGCCTCCGAGCCGCTCCTCGCGCGAGACCTCGCGCTCGTCCTCGATCAGCTCGCCGCGGAGCGGCTCGCGGACACGGGGTAGACCGCTCCGCGGACCTCGTCCGTCTCAAGGACATCCGGGCGTTGCCCCGGTTCGGTCCTGGGTTATAACGGCGAGGTCCCATCATGCTGAAGAAGGGCGCGGCCATCCGGCTCGCAGGTCAGATCCTCGGTCTCCTCCTCCTCGCGGGCACCGCCCGCGGCGCGGAGATCCGGACGGTCACCGAGCGCATCGACGATGGCGTGGTCTCGATCGCGACCCAGTCGGGACGCCTCGTCGTCGCGACGCGCGGCGGCCGGACGATCGCGCTCGAGAGCGTGAAGGAGATCCGCTTCTCCGAGCGCGCGCCATCGCGCCTGCGCGACGTCCACCTCTGGCTCCTCTCGGGCGAGGAGCTGAACGGCACGGTGGGCGACGAGGTGAAGGCAGGCGACTCCTTCGAGCTCTCGACGGTCTCCCTCGGCCGGGTCGAGGTCCCGCTCGAGCTCGTGGGGGCGATGGTCTTCGACGTGAGCGCCGAGCACGAGGAGCGCTTCGCGCGCCGCCACCTCGGCTGGCTCGCGGGCCGGGGGTCGCGCCCCGGAGAGGACCGCTTCACGCTGCTCGAGGGTGGTGGCCGCTCGGGCCGGATCGACCGCTTCTCGCGCGAGGGCCTCGACTTCTCCGAGCCCGACCGCAAGAACACCTGGCCGACCTTCCCGCTCAAGCGCCTCGAATCGCTCGTCCTCGGGAGCAAGGCGCCGGCGCCGAAGAAGGAGGCCCGGGCCGATGCGACTTCGTCGGCGCTCCGCGTCCTCCTCCGCCTCGCCGACGGCTCGGTGGTGATCGGACCGGTCGAGAAGCTCGACGCGGGCAAGCTCACGCTCGTCCACCCGCTCGGGAAGGGCCGGCTCGGGATCGACCTCGCGCAGGTGCTCGCGCTCGAGGTCCTGGGCGGCGCGTTCACGTACCTCTCCGACCTCGCGCCCGCGACGGTGGACGAGTCGTTCCCGGACGGCTTCGCGCGCGACGCCGAGCTCTTCTCCTGGAAGCGCGACCGCGAGGTCCTCGGCACGGCGCCGCTCCGCCTCGGCGGGAAGACCTACCGCAAGGGCCTCGGCGTCCACGCGCGCTCGTCCCTCGAGTTCGCGCTCGAGGGCGCCTACCGCGAGCTCCGCGCCGTCGTCGGGCTCGACGACACGACCAAGTTCCTGGGCGAGGCCCAGGGGATCACGCCCTCCGTCACGTTCCGCGTCGTCGTGGACGGCAAGACGGCGAAGGAGATCAAGAAGGCGCGCGGCGACGCGCCGGAAGAGATCTCCGTGAGCGTCGAGGGGGCGAAGAAGGTCGCGCTCGTCGTCGAGTGCGGCGAGTGGTTCCACGTCCTCGGGCGCGCCGACTGGGCGGACGCCCACCTGATCAAGTGAGAGTAAGCATGAAGCGGTGCTGGATCCTCCTCCTCTCGGTCGCGGTCGGCGTCGGTGTCGCCCGCGCGGCCGAGATCCGCACGATCGGCGAGAAGCTCGAGGACGAGATCGTCTCGATCGGCACGGAGGGCGGCCGCACCGTCCTCAAGACCGCGCGCGGCAAGTCCGTCGCGCTCGCGGAGGTGAAGCACATCCGCTTCGACGAGCGCTCGCCCGCGCTCGCGTCCGAAGCGAACGTGATCCTCCTCAACAAGGACGAGCTCCACGGCGAGCTCGGCGCCTGGGCCGAGAAGGGCGAGACCTTCAAGCTCAAGACGAAGGCCCTCGGCGAGGTGAACGTCAAGATCGACAGCGTCGCCGCGATCTTCTTCAACACGCCGCCCGAGAGCGAGCGGCGCCTCATGGCGAAGCACCTCGCCTGGCTCGGCAAGCCCGGCTTCGAGGGCCGGCCCGGCCCCGACGCCTGCTACATCAAGGCGGGCGGCAAGGCGACCGGCACGGTCAACGAGATCTCCGGGAAGGGGATCAAGATCGACGCCGAGAAGATCGGCCCGCAGACCTTCCCGCTCGAGAAGCTCGAGGCGCTCGTCGTCGGGAACGCGGGCGGCGTCGGCACCGCGACCCCGCCCAAGGGCACGCTCGTCCGCATCCGCACGGCCGACGGCTCGTCGGTCTCGGGCGCGATCGCGAAGTTCGAGAGCGGGCGGCTCGAGCTCACCCACGTGCTCGACAAGATCACGATCGCCTCGAAGGACATCCTCGAGCTGTTCGTCCTGAACGGCGCCTTCGTCTACCTCTCGGACCTCGAGCCCGAGAAGGTCGAGGAGCGCTTCCCGGACGGCTTCGAGCGCGAGGCGAGCCTCTGGTCGTGGAAGCGCGACCGCGAGGTCCACGCCGGCGACCGGCTCCGCGTCGGCGGCCGCTCCTACGACAAGGGCCTCGGCGTCCACTCGTACTGCGCGCTCACCTACAAGCTCGGCGGCGCCTACCGCGAGTTCCGCACGGTCATCGGCCTCGACGACTCGACGAAGTTCGGCGGCGGCCCGGGCAACGAGGCCCAGGTCACGTTCCGCGTCCTCGTCGGCGACGAGAAGAAGGGCATGAAGCCCGCGAAGGAGCTGCCCGAGGGCAAGCTCATGAAGCGCGGCGTCGCGCCCTTCGAGCTCACGGTCAACGTCGAGGGCGTCGAGTCCATGACGCTCATCGCCGACTACGGCAACTACCTCCACGTGCTGGGTCGCGGCGACTGGGCCGACGCCCACCTCGTGAAGAGATGATTTGCCACAGAGGACACAGAGGGCACAGAGGACGGCGCGTCCTCTCTCCTCTGTGCTCTCTGTGATCTCTGTGGCTCAAAACACTTTCGAGAAAGGCGTCCTGATGCGCAGAGCTGCTCTGTTGCTCCTGCCTCTTCTTTTCCTTGCTCCGTCTCTCTACGCCGACACGATCACCCTGCGCGATGGCAAGCGCCTCGTGGGGAAGATCGTGGCCGACGACGGCAAGAAGCTGACGATCGAGGGATCGTCGGGGAAGGTCGAGGTCGAGCGCTCGAAGGTGCTCGCGATCATCCACGAGGAGGGCTCCGCCGAGGCGCCGCCGCCGAAGGCGGGCGACACGCCCGCGAAGGGCCCGGACACGGCGTCCACGGACGCGCTCGGGGCGGCGACGGACCTCGAGGTGAAGGGCCTCCACGCGGAGTCGCGCGGCGACTTCATGGACGGGATGGAGCGCTTCGAGAAGGCGCTCGCGGCGGCGGTCGCGGCGGACGCGAAGGACCGCGGCGAGAGGGGTGCGCGCATCGAGTTCCTCATCCGCCGCTGCGCGTTCTTCTGGAACAAGCTCGAGCTCCACGAGAGGGGCGTGAACGTCCTCACCGGGCTCCTCGCGGACGCCCGCGTGGACGAGTACTCGAAGGACGTGGCGCGCTGGTTCCTCGCGGGCCAGCTCCACGCGACCGGGAAGCCCGACGCCGGCGAGAAGACCATGGCGAGCCTCGGCTGGGCGAACGCCTGGTTCGTCATCGGCGCCTTCGACAACGAGCGCGGCACCGGCTTCGCGACGGAGCACCCGCCGGAGACGGAGCCGTTCGACCCGGCCGCGCGCTACAAGGGCAAGAAGCGCGAGGTCGCCTGGCGCCCGACGCCGATCGCGAAGCCTCTCTGGGGCGAGATCGACCTCGACGCCATGCTCCGCCCGAACGACCAGTGCCTCGCGTACGCGCTGACGTACCTCCACGTCGAGGAGAAGTCGAAGGTCGTCATCCGGATCTCCTCGGACGAGGCGCTCAAGGTCTGGGTGGACCGGAAGGAGGTCTGCGCCGAGGACCGCCGCCGGCCGATCAAGTTCGACCAGACCCACGTCGGCCTCGAGCTCGACGCCGGCTGGCACGAGGTGCTCCTCAAGGTCTGCGACCAGACCGGCCCGTGGGCGTTCCGCGCCCGCGTGACCGCCGAGAAGGGCGGGGCGGCGAAGGGCGTCCGCTGGGCGGCGCTCGACGAGATCCGCTCGAAGCAGGAGTGGAAGGAGGGCTCGTCGAAGCCGTTCGAGGCGAACAAGGGCGCGATCACGTGGCTCGAGGCGCGCCGCAAGGCGGCGCCGGACGACGACCGCGCGCGGTTCAGGCTCGGCTACCTCTACTACTCGGACCGCCCGCACGACGACAACGACCACCTCGACCGCGAGGCGCTCGACGAGGCGCGGAAGCTCCGCCCGGACGACGCGACCTACCAGGTCTACTACAGCCACACGGCCGCCGCGAACGCCGAGTTCTCCGTGAACAAGGAGGAGAACAAGCGGCGCCAGGCCCTCGAGCGGGCGATCGAGATCGACCCGGAGCACGCTCAGGCGCTCTGGCTCCTCGCCGGCTACTACGAGAGCTCGCTCGCGAACTGGTCGAAGGCCGAGGAGCTCCTCAAGAAGGCGCTCGCGGTCAACCCGGGCTACCTCGACGCGAAGCTCATGCTCCTCCACCTGAACGACCGGCGCGGCCTCCACCCGCTCGTCGCGAAGGAGCTCGAGGCGCTCGCGAAGGACCCGAAGACGGCGAGCTACCCGCCGCTCATGCGCCGCCTCATGCAGCTCGACACGCAGCGCGGCGACGTGAAGGCGCACGAGGCGTGGCTCGAGAAGCTCGGGGCGCTCGACGCGACGGAGACGTCCGAGCTCCTCGGGCTCGCCGCGATCCAGCAGCAGCGAGGCCGCCTCGATGCGGCGGCGAAGCTCCTCCAGCAGGCGATCGCGCGCGCGCCCTACAACACGGCGGGCCGCAACCACCTCTCCACGATCCACGAGGCGGCGGGCGACCTCGCGGCCGCCGAGGCCGACGTGAAGGCCGCGCTCGAGGTCGCGCCCGAGGACGACACGCTCCTCCAGCGGCTCGGCCACCTGGTCGAGCGCGCCGGCCGCGCCGACGAGGCGCGCCGCACCTACGCGCGCGCGCTCGAGGTGAACCCGAACCTCGTGGACCTGAGGAAGTACCTCGAGTGGCTCGACCGCAAGAAGGGCGGCACGGTCGCCTGGGAGGAGGAGTGGAAGATCGAGGCCGAGGGCGTCCTCGCCGAGGCGAAGAAGGTCCCGCTCGACTCGAACCTCACGTCGCGCATCCTCCTCAGGAACGTGATCAAGAAGGTGAACCCGGACGGCACGAGCTCCGCCTTCGAGCAGGAGATCGAGCGCGTCGAGAACGAGGAGGGCCGGAAGCACCTCCGCGTGAAGACGATCGGCTACCACGAGGGCGAGCAGAAGGCCGCCTTCAAGGTCGCGCGCATCTTCCGCAAGGGGAAGCTCGAGGACGTCGAGGACTTCGCCGTCAGCGAGACGAGCGGCGGCGGCGGCGGCGAGTTCGCCCGCTACGTCGGCCACTCGGCCGAGGTGGACAACCTCGAGGTCGGCGACGTGGTCGAGTACCAGTGGCGCGTGGACGACCTCACCCAGGGCTTCTTCGGCGACTACTTCGGGACCGACGAGCGCTTCGCCGAGTTCGGGAAGCCGATCGACCGGATGCGGTTCGCCGTGATCGCGCCGAAGGGGAAGAAGCTCCACGTCCACACGACCGGGCTCGACGAGAAGAAGCTCGTGAAGGGGACGCTCCATGGCAAGGAGAAGACCAAGGACGCGGACGGCAAGCACGCCGAGTACGACGTCCTCCTCTGGGACTTGAAGGACATCGCCAAGATCGAGCCCGAGCCCCACATGCCGTGGGCGAAGGAGGTCCTGCCGAAGGTACAGGTCTCGACGTTCGCCGACTGGAACGCCTTCGCGAAGTGGTACTGGGGTCTCGTCAAGAAGCAGCACGAGGCGAACGACGAGATCAAGGCGAAGGTGAAGGAGCTCACGAAGGACTGCAAGACGGACGAGGACAAGATCCGCAAGATCTACAACTTCGTCGTCACGGACATCCGCTACAACGCGTCGTGGGAGTTCGGCATCCACGGCTTCAAGCCGTACAACGCGACGTCGATCTTCACGAGGAAGTTCGGCGACTGCAAGGACAAGTCGACGCTCATCAACACCATGCTCGGCGAGGTGGGCATCGCGAGCTATCCGGTCCTCGTCTTCGGGGAGAACCCCCGCGGCAAGGAGGACCTGAAGCTCCCGCTCATGCACCACTTCAACCACTGCATCTCGTACGTCCCGAGCGCGAAGGGCGGCGCCGGCATGTGGCTCGACGGGACGGCGCAGTACCACCCGTTCGACACGCTGCCGACCATGGACTACGGCGCGACGACGCTCATCGTCGCGCCCGACAAGGGCGAGCTGAAGATGATCCCCTTCCGCGGCCCCGAGGCGAACTTCGCGAAGGAGCACCACTCCGTGAAGGTGAAGCCCGACGGCGGCGCGGACGTGAAGTCGGTCTTCGAGGGGACGGGCGACTTCAACTGGCTCCACCGCCAGTCGCTCGCCACGAAGGGCCGGCGCCAGGAGGTCATGGAGCAGCGGCTCGGCAAGCACTTCACCGGCGCGAAGGTGAAGAAGGTGACCTGCTCCGACCTCGAGAACCTCGACGAGCCGGTCAAGGTCGAGGTCGAGTACGGCGTCCCGAAGGTCTTCCAGAAGTCCACGGGCGGCTTCGCGGTGGACGAGATCCGCAGCTGGCTCTTCGACCAGATCTACACGGGCGGCCAGAAGATCTCGACCTTCGCCGCCAAGGAGGCGCGCGACTTCGACGTCGTCCTCGAGGTCCCCTCGGGCGTCGAGGAGGACATCGTCTTCGAGCTCCCCGCGGGCATGGACGTGAAGTCGCTCCCCAAGGCGACGGAGCTCAAGTCCGAGTTCGGCGTCTACACCCGCACGTTCAAGGTCGAGAAGGGGAAGGTCCACGCGGTCCGCAAGTTCGCCATGAAGACGAACCGGATCCCGCGCGAGTCCTACGAGGAGTTCCGCAAGTTCGTCGGCG
Source organism: uncultured Planctomycetota bacterium (assembly GCA_964648345.1). GTDB lineage: Bacteria > Planctomycetota > J058 > J058 > JACQDU01 > CAZYLP01. The sequence goes on along the minus strand of CAZYLP010000038.1, from coordinate 10,860 downwards.
AGATCGAGAAGGCCGAGAACGAACGCGTGATCCTCTCCAAGGAAGGGGGCGAGGAGTAGTCATGAAGAAGACCGCATTCGTCTCCACGATCCTCCTCCTCGTCGCGACGCCCGCTCTCGCGGAGGACGCGGCGGTGAAGGGCATCGAGCTCCTCACGAACCGCGCCGAGGCGCGCGGCGACGCCGTGGGCGGGCTCGACGACCTCCTCGGCGCGATCGAGCGCGAGCCCTCGACGCCGCACTCGGTGCTCGCGGCGGACCTCCTCCCGCGCGGCTGGGACCAGGTCCCGGGTGGCCGCGCGAAGGTGCGCAAGGTCATCGAGAAGGTCCTCGCCGCGAAGGACCTGAACGGCTGGGCCCGCGAGCGCTACACGGACCTCGCGAAGGAGCTCCGGCTCGCCGACGGCGAGAAGTCGGGCCTCGCCGAGCTGACCGCGAAGCGCGGCTACGTGCGGCGCTGGCTCGCGGTGGGCCCGTTCGGTCACTCGACGCGGAGCATCCTCGACGAGGTCTTCCCGCCCGAGGTGGACCTCCGCGCCGCGAGCTTCGACCCGAAGGCGCGCTACGAGACCAACAAGGGCGCGCAGGCCTGGTCGCGCGTGCCGTTCCGTCCGCTCCAGACGAGCGTGGACTTCTCGCGCGCGCTCCGCTCGACGAGCGGCGCGTGCTACCTGGTCGCGCACGTCGAGTCCGACGCGGACCGCGAGGTCGTCTTCGCGTACGACGGCCCCTCGGCGAAGGTCTTCGTGAACCGCGGCCTCGCGGCGACGGTGGACCGCCACCGCCACCGGCTCGACAACCGCGTCCGCTTCCTCGCCAAGCTCCACAAGGGCTGGAACCGGGTCGTCGTCAAGACCGGCGAGTGGCTCTCCTTCTTCTCGCTCAGGATCGCGACGCGCGACGGCGATGCGATCCCGGGGCTCAAGGAGGACGACAAGCTCGGCGGCCACGACGTGACGGCCGCGGCGGACAGCGAGGACCCGGTCCGTCCCTCCTACACGGTCGCCATGCTCGCCAAGAAGGAGACGCCCGAGGAGCGCGCCCTCTACGGCTACGCGCTCATCTCGTCGGGCCTCGGCGAGGAGGGCTACGCGGTCATCGACGACCCGAAGGTCCGCGGCCCGCTCGAGTCGAAGGCCTGGTTCCAGGTCCTCAAGGCCGAGGCGGCCGAGTCCGCCGACCACCTCGCGGAGACGCAGCGCCGCGACATCTCGGTCAAGGCCTACAGGCAGGCGCTCAAGATCGACAAGGACTTCGTCGCCGCGAAGCGGCGCCTCGCCGAGTACGACCTCCAGGACGAGAAGATCACCCAGGGTCTCTCGGCCTTCGAGGCGCTCCTCGAGGCACAGCCCAAGGACCACGCGACGCGCCTCCGGCTCTTCAACCAGCTCCTCGACAAGGGCTACGAGCGCGACGCCGAGCTCGTCCTCGCCGAGATCGAGAAGCAGCTCCCGGACTCGATCGCCGCGCTCGGCGCGCGCAGCCGCTGGCTCGAGCTCAAGGGCGACCGCATCGCGCTCCAGAAGGTCTTCGAGAGGGAGCTCGAGGTGGACCGCCGCGCGCTCTGGGTCATCGACCGCCGGAAGGAGCTCGCCGTCGCGAACGGCGACGCCGCCGCCGCGAAGAAGGCCCTCGAGGCCGAGATCGAGGCCTCGTGGGAGCTCGACGACGGCGAGGCGGACCTCCGCCGCGCCGACCTCGCGCGCCGTCTCGACGACCGGGCGGGGGAGATCGAGCACTACTCGAAGGCCCTCGAGGCGCGGCCCGAGGACCTCACGATCCGCGAGTACCTCGCGCGGCTCCTCGCCCAGCGCTCGGACGAGGCGAGCAAGAAGCGCGCGCTCGTCCTCCTCGACGACCTCCTCACCGTCGAGCCGCACCGGCTCGGGGCGCAGAACCTGAGGAACGCGCTCCACGACCGGAAGGACGAGTTCTGGAAGGAGTGGGAGTACGACGCGAAGGACCTGATCGCGGGCTCCCCGAACGCGGACAAGTACGGCAACGCGGCGACGGTCTGCCTCTGGGACCAGACGGTGACCCGGATCCGCAAGGACGGCTCGTCGAGCGAGGTCATCCACCAGGCGTGGAAGATCCTCGACGAGGACGGCGTCGAGAAGATGGGCAAGCGCCCGATCCACGGCGAGGTCATGGCGATCAAGGTCTTCACGCCCGCGGGCGGCGAGGTCCTCGAGCCCATCCGCGCCGGGAACAGCTTCGAGATGCCCGGCCTCGCGCCCGGCGCCGTGATCGAGCACCAGTTCCGCGTCGAGCACGGCCCGAAGGAGCTCCAGTACACGAACGGGCCCTGGTACCTCCAGGACCCCGAGCTCCGCGAGCCGTTCGTCCACTCGCGCTGGATCGTCATCGCGCCGAAGGACATGAACCTCGAGGTCATCGAGAAGAACCTCGAGGCCGCTCACTGCAAGAAGACCGTCATGATCCGCGGCGACGAGGTCGTGCGGATCTGGGAGACCTTCGAGCAGCCGCGCATCGAGCCCGAGCCCTTCATGCCGCCCAAGGAGGAGTTCCTCCCCTGGGTCAAGCTCTACGAGCGCCGCACGCTGGAAGAGCTCGCCGGGATCTACCGCGACCGCACGCTCGGCCGCACGCACGTGACGCCCTCGATCAAGGCGAAGGCGGAGGAGCTGTGCGGGAAGCTCGAGAGCGACACGGCGAAGATCGCGGCGATCTTCGCGTTCGTGAAGGAGCACGTCCACCAGAACGGCCCGGCCGAGACGGCGTCGCAGGTCCTCGCCCAGAAGGCGGGCTCGCAGACGATCCTCATGGCCGCGCTCCTCGACGCGGCGAAGGTCCCCTTCAAGTGGGCGTTCGCGGCGCTCTCGCCGGACATCGACCAATCGACGGACTGGGAGCACCCGGAGCCGTTCCAGTTCAACCGGCCGCTCCTCCGCCTCGAGCCGAAGGACGGCGTCGCGAAGTACGTCAGCCCTCAGGGCCCGCGCTACGCGCCCATGGACCTCATGGGCCCCGCGCTCTGGGGCTCGCCCGTCTTCGTGTGCGACGGCGCGTCGGGCTCGCTCGACGTCCTCCCGCGCGGCAGCCCCGCCGAGCAGCAGGTCGCGACGCGCTCGACGGTCAAGCTCGACGAGAAGGGCGGCGTGAAGGCGAGCTACACCCAGATCCTCGCGAACGCGGGCTCGTACGGGATCAAGGAAGCGATCAAGAACGCGAACAAGAAGCAGGTGCGCGACCAGGTCGCGCAGGTCGCGAACGGCCTCTTCACGGGCGCCAAGCTCACGGGCTGGGAGGCTCCGAAGCTCGAGGACCCGAGCGTCCCGTTCCAGTTCTCGCTCGACCTCGAGGCGTCGGGCGTCGTCCGCAAGCAGGGCGACGGGACGCTCATGCTCCCGCCGCTCCTCCGCCCGATGAACCTGAAGGGCACCTACGGCGGCAAGGCGACGCGAAAGTTCGACCTCCTCCTGCAGAGCTGGTTCTGCCAGAGAGATTCGCTGACGCTCGAGCTCGGCCCGTATGCCGCACCGCGCCTTCCGTCCGATGTTCAGGCGGAGTCGCAGTTTGGGCAGTACTCGCTCGTCTTCGTGCGCGAGGGCGGAAAGGTGCGCATCGAGCGCTCGTTGAGTCTCTTCCCCAGGCGCGTCAGTCCCTCGGAGTATAAGAGCTTCCTCGGGTTCATCGACAAGGTCGACGCGGCCGAGCGGCGCCCGATCGTGGTCGAGCTTCGCGGGGATAGCAAGACTAGTGGGGACGGCGAAAAAGAAAAGTAAGCCGAAGCCGAAACCGGCGGCGAAGTCCGCGAAGGCGGCCAAGCCGTCCAAGGCTTCGAAGTCGAAGTCGGGGAAGCACTCGTCCCGGTCGAGGGTCGCCGAGGACCCCCAGGATCGGATGCTCGGCCGGCTCAAGGCGGGTGGGCTCACGCTCCTCGTCGAGCGCGAGGGCCGGCTCAGCCACGCGTCCGATCGGGGCGGCCTCAAGCCGCTCTACGATGGCGTCATCGTGCACCCCGATCTCTTCGAGGGCGCCGAGGTCGCCGACCGCGTCGTCGGGCTCGCGGCCGCGTACCTCCTCGTGTACGCGCGCGTCGCGCGGGTCGCGACGCCGCTCATCGCCAAGGACGCCGAGAAGGCGCTCCAGGAGGCGGGGATCCCCTTCCACGCGACATCGCGCGTGAAGGAGCTCGAGGACGTCCCCGTCGCCGACGGCGTCGGCGTCGAGCAGCTCGCGCGCGACTCGGTCACGCCCGCGACGTTCGTCGAGCAGCTCCGCACTCGGTTCGGTTGATATCCTGAGCCGGTGACCAAGGCGACAGGCGAGCCGCTCGATGCCGCGGCCGTGGAGGTCATGCGAGCCTTCATGGAGGAGCACATCCCCTTCAACCGCTTCCTGGGGATGAAGCTCGTGGACGCGCGGAAGGGCTTCGCGCACATCTCGCTCCCGTTCCGGGACGAGCTCGTCGGCGACCCGTTCAAGCCCGCGCTGCACGGCGGAGTCCTGAGCGCGCTCGCGGACACGGTTGGCGGCTGCGCGGTCTTCACGGTGATCGAGGCAGGCGCTCGCTGCTCGACGATCGACCTGAGGATCGACTACCTCCGCCCGGGCAAGCTCGAAGGTCTCCAGGCGCAGGCCGAGATCCTCCGCGTCGGGAACCGCGTCGCCGTGGCGAAGGTGGACGTGTTCCACACCGACGCCGCGACGCCAATCGCGGTGGCCATGGGCGTTTACGCCGTCAAACGAGGCACCTGAGGCGGCTGTAGAATTCTCGCTTCACGAAGGGTCCTCGCTCCGTGCCCCTCTACTACTATCCGCCGCACGAGAAGGCCACGTTCGAGTACACGGTCTCCGTCAGTCCGCCGCCGGCGGACAGCGCGGTCGCGCACTTCCACCGCCAGTCACCCACCGGGAAGGTCTTCAAGACGGAGCCGCTCAACGTCTGCGGGACGGCGACGCTCACCGTCACGATGACGGACTTCGACGTCCGCCGCGACTCGCCCGTCTTCATCGACTTCGTCTTCGAGAAGAAGCACAAGAAGATCGGCACCCCGCGGCAGGCGCAGACCCACGCGCTCCCGCTCGCCGAGCCGGAGCCCGCCCTCATCAAAGGGCCGAACCCGTACCCGGGCGAGGAGATCACCCTCGAGATCGAGGAGTGGGGCGCCGTCTCCTACGACCGCCCGGGGCGTCCGACGTTCTTCCGCGAGGAGAACCCGGCGCGGATCCCCGCCGACGTGAAGAAGCAGGTCCGCTGGGTGATCGACGGCGTGGAGCAGCCGACGAAGGGCGAGTCGATCAAGTGGAAGCCGACGGACGACCAGGCGGGGAAGGACGTCCCGGTCGAGGCCTTCATCAAGACGAAGGCGAACGGCGCGAAGACGACCCTCAAGGTCATCACCGTGAAGATGGTCACGCCCGCCACCGACACGAGGCTCTACATCAACCAGGACCAGGACGAGACGCATCGGCACGGCCGCCTGGTGAAGGTGAAGGCCAAGGTCGAGCCCGTGCGCGAGGGAGTCCCGGTCCACTTCGAGCTCGTCGCCCCCGCGACGAACCGGACCGGCCTCGCGACGAAGAACCAGCCGACGCTCCTCGCGACGCTCGACCAGAGCGACGGCGCCCCGGTCCAGTCGACGCTCACCGCGAAGACGGACAAGAACGGGATCGCGACGGTGTATCACCGCTCCTCGACGTTCGGCGGCGACAGCTTCACGGTCACGGGGACGACCGCGAAGAGCAAGAAGGCTCCCCACGCCGCGGTCGTCTCCTCGAAGAAGATCGAGGTCTGGCAGAAGCTCTACTTCGACGTCCTCGAGATGAAGCGGCCCACGGGCGGCGGGGTCTTCGAATGGAAGGGCGCGATCCAGTCCGAGGTCATCGCCGCCTTCAAGGACGCGTTCGTCGAGCTGATCGACACGGGGAAGCGCGCGAAGGGCGACTACGTCCGCAACTTCGAGTCGGTCGAGGACGGCTTCAAATGGGCCGACAAGAACACCGACCCGGCCGGCGTCCCCTTCAAGGTCCACTTCTGCGTCATCGACTCGTGCCACCCGGGGAGCGCGCCCTACGGCCCCAAGGACGTGACCGTCACGGAGAGCGCGACGGCGAGCCCTTGGACGTCGGCCGGGCCCATCCTCCCCCACGACACCGCGCCGGGCTGGTGGGGGACGAGCTTCAGGAAGCCGAGCTGGTTCAAGAAAGTGCAGTACCAGAAGGCCGACGGGACCTGGGCCGACCTGGACGACGACAAGGTGAAGCTCGCCGCCGGCCGCGGCCGCCGCTCGTGGATCGCCGACCTCTCCGGCACTGGCGTCACGCCGACCGCGGCGAAGCCCGTCCCGGTCAAGATCACCTACAAGCAGGCGTTCCCCGCGGGGGGCTGGGGCGGCTCGAACGCGCTCCACCTCCTCATCTGCCGGGGCTTCTACGAAGACGAAGCCTCGAAGGGCGCGCTCGGTGGATCGGTCGACGGCTGCATCACGACGGCGTGCATCCACGAGCCCGGGCACGCGCTCGGTCTCGTCTCGTCAGCCGCGCCGACGCACGATGCGACGCACTCGAGCCACTGCACCGTCTTGACGTGCACGATGTGGTGGACCTCGAACGAGGGGAACTACCGGTTCCACCCCGAGTCGGCCGCGGTCATGGACGCGTGTCGCGCTCGCGTGAAGGGCGGTCACTTCACGCGCGCCGTCTTGAACCCCATGTGGAAGTACCCTCGCTGAGCCATGGACCTCCCGAACTACGACGAGCAGCCCGACTCGCCCGTGCCCTCGGGGCCGGGTGTGACGTTCAAGCTCGAGAAGGAGTCGTACGCCGCGTCCGAGCCCGTCGTCCTCCGCGGCGCGTACGAGCTCGACCCGCCGCTCATCGAGAAGGTCGGCGACGACGCCCTCTACTGGACCCAGCTCGTCGCGATCAGGCGGGACCAGCCGCTCGTCCATGCGCACGCGGCGCAGGAGCCGCCCCAGGTCGTCATGTCCCGGCCCCCGATCAAGGCGGCCCCCGGGACGAAGATCGGCGGCTGGTTCAACGTCGAGCTGCGGGCGCATCTCGGCCTCGGGCCGGGGACCTACTGGCTGGCCGCGTTCCTCGTGAACCATCGCACGGAGTGGGTCTCCCTCGAACTGCGCGCCGAGTAAACACTTCCACGGAGCGCGCCCCCGACGACCCGGGCCCGTAGTTATTCACGGATTCGGAATTGACGGGATTGGGTTCCGGCTCGGAGGTGTCCCGTGGCTCGTTCGCTTTGGCTTGCCCCTCTCGCGCTCCTCATGGTCGTCCTGATGTTCTTCACGGGCTGCGCCTCGAACGCTCCGCGCGGCCTCGATGACGGCCGCGGCGCGACCGTCTCGAGCGTCGAGGACGGCCACAAGGGCGGCGCGCAGAAGGCGCGCGGCGGCGAGGGCCTCGCGATCCTCCTCGCGTTCGTGGGGATCGCGTTCGTCGGCGCCGTGGTGCTCGACCTGATCCTGCTCCCGTGCACGATCCCGTGTCACCGGCCGTTCGTGTGCACGAGGACGCTCGCTCACTGCTGTCACTGACCGCGGAGCGACTCGATCCTCCTCGCGAGAGACGCCGAGATCGAACGCGCGAGCCGCCGCCGCCGCTCGTCGTCCCGCCCCGCCGCGCTCCTCGCTCCTCGCTCGCAGCAGCGAGGGCACGGCACGTAGGACACGAAGGGGAAGCGGCGGAGCCGTTCGATGCGGCCCGCCTCGTCGCCCACGTCGGCGCAGAGGTACGGCCGCCGCTCGTCGATCGCGCGGAGCACGTCGGCGACCGAGCGCGGCCGCCACGTCTCGAGCATGCCCTCGGCCTCGGCGCGCACGATCGCCGCGCGGCGCCCCTCCTCGAAACGGACGCAGCAGCGCGGATAGCCGAGGAGCGGTCCGATCTTCATCCGCTCGATCGCCCGCGGCGGGGCGCGCTCTCCCTTGCGCCACGTGAAGGCGAGGGGGAGTGCCACCCGCCGCTCCTTCAAGGCTCGCGCGATCAGGCCCCGCCCCACTCTCTCGGGCCGGTCGTCCTCGACGAGCCGGAGGTCGTGCTCGAGCTCGGGGGCCGCGCGGCGGAGGCTCGCGACGAGGCGGAGCGCGCCCTCCGGGTCGGGCGCGCTCGTCGCGGCGTAGCGGAGCGTCCCGGCGGCGACCTCCACCCGGTCGAGGCGCTCGATGAGGTCGCGCTCGGGCGAGACGAGCCGGATCCGCGCCAGGCGGCGCGGGAGAGCGGTTTGGCGCACGCCGCGATGCTATTCTTCTGCCCGACGCCCTTCCAACGGAACGACCCCGGAGGCAGACGAACAATGGCCGGCGCGACCTCGTGCCCGCAGTGCAAGGGCGGCATCGAGCAGATCAACCTCAAGGGCGTGACCGTCGATCGGTGCCTCAAATGCCAGGGGCTCTGGTTCGACGCGGGCGAGCTCACGCTCTCGGTCGAGATCCTTCGCCCCCTCTCGGGCTTCGAGACGGCCCCCGAGACGCCCATGACCTGCATCCGCTGCGCGGGGGTCAAGCTCGTCGAGATCAAGTTCCCCGGCACCGAGGAGAAGACCTGCTCCTGCTCCAAGTGCAAGGGCACGTTCCTCCCCAAGGGGCGCCTCGAGGCGATCCACAAGGCGCTCGAGCCGATCGTCGGCCAGCTCGGAAAGAGCCCCGGCGGCGACCGCACCGCCGAGATCCTCGCGGAGATCAAGAAGACCTCCGAGAAGCCGTCCTGCCCCGTGTGCAAGGGCCCCTTCGAGGAGTCGAAGCGGAAGGCCGGCATGTTCCTCGACCGCTGCCCCGCGTGCGCGGCGCTCTGGTTCGACGCGGGCCAGCTCACGACCGAACTCGAGGTGTCGCGGAAGATCTCGCTCAAGACGGCGCGGCAGACCGAGCTCAAGTGCCCGCGCTGCCCGAAGTCGCTCCTCGTCGAGGTGCTCTACCCGCGCACCGACGTCCTCATCGAGGTTTGCCCCGATTGCCGCGGCTCGTGGCTCGACGAGATGACGCTCGAGGACCTGAAGAAGGCCGTCAAGTCGGGCGGCAGCGACCTCTCCGCGTCGTCGAGCGGGAGCTTCCCCGCGGCGACGTAGAGGGCCCGGTCACCCGGCGCGGCGGCGCCCGAGGAGCTCCCGGTCGGCCTCGGCCGCGTCGCCCTTCGGCGAGAGCTCGAGAGCGCGCTCGCGTAGCCCGCCGTGTCTCAGCGACGCGCGACGCGCTTGCGGAGCTCCGCGACGCCCTCGACCGGAAGCGAGGCCGCCCGGAGACCGCTCTCGAGGCCCGCGAGGTCCTCGGCCGCGCGCGCTCTGTCGCCCGACGCGTCGTCCGCCGCGAGGGCCAGCGCCCACGAGACGTACGCCCTCGTGCCGCCTTGCCGGGCTCGTCGCCGGTACGTCTCGGCCGCCTCCGCGGCCGAGCCTCGCGCCTTCAGGATCGCGGCGGCCGCCTCGAGGTTCACGGTGCTCGTCGGCTCCTCCGCGAGCGCCTCCGTCACGAGCTCGAGCGCCCGATCCGTCTCTCCGAGCTGAGCGAACGACTGAGCCGCCATGCGCTGGGACGCGTTGCCGAGCTCGGATGGCCCGAGGCGGCGACGGGACTCCTCGAAGCCGGCGATCGCCTCGGCGTGACGATCGAGCGCCTGGTAGAGCTTGGCGCGCGCGAACAGGGAGTAGTCCGAGAGCGGCGCGGAGCGCGCCTCGACGCACCGGGTGTAGTCCGCGATCGCCTCCTCGGGGCTGTCGTGCTCGAGACATGCCGCGCGCTCGTAGTAGAAGACGAGCGGCGGCTCGGCCTGGACCTCGGCGACCTTCCGCAGCTTCGCGTGCTCGCTCGCGCGATCCCCCACGAGCCCCTGGATGCGCGCGAGGTTGAGGAGGTAGAGCGCGCACCAGGGCGCGGCCTCGACGGCCGCGCGCGCGTCCGCGAGGGCTCGAGCCGGGTTCTGCACATTGAGGCGGCGGCTCGAGAGCAGGAAGCGGATGAGGGCGAGCTCGTCCCCGTCGGACCCGAGGATCAGCTTCTCGAGAGCGACGACGTCCGGGCTCACGAGTCCGGCGTGGAGGATCCGGCCCCGCCGCGACAGGCTCGCGGGCGAGACCGTCCCCAGGGCCTCGGTCGCCTCCGCGCCCCGGTCCTCGGCGACGAGCACGAGCACCTTTCCCTCGAGCGCGTCGATCGACGAGGGCGCGAGCGCCTGAGCCTGCGTGAAGGCCGAGAGCGCCTCCTTCGTGCGGTTCGCGCGCCAGTGTGCGTCGCCGCCGGCGAGGAGCTTCTCGAGCGCGCCGTCGGCCGGCCGCTCGGGCTTCGCCGGCCCCGGGCCCGAGGGCGCCAGGGGCGAGGGAGCCGGGGGCGAGGGCCGAGGCGGCGGCGGGTTCGTCGGCTCGGCTCTCGAGGCCATGACCGCGAGCGCGAGCCCGCCGCCGCCGGCGACCAGCGCGAAGCCGAGGCCGGCCGCGGCCAGCGAGCTACGGATGCGGGGCGGCCCGCTCCGGAGCGCGCGCGCCAGGGCGCCGGCGTGCGGGAAACGAGCGCGCGGGTCCGCGGCCAGCGCCCGCGCGACGACGCGGCGGAGCCACTCCGGCACGTCCGCCCGGACCTTCTCGAGCGGCTCGAACCGGCCCTCCGCGACGACCTGGAGCACGAGGATGACGTTGTCTCCGACGAACGCGGGCTGGCCGGCGAGGCACTCGTAGAGGATCGCTCCGAGCGCGAAGACGTCGGCCGGCGGCCCCGCCGACGACGAGTCGCGCATCTGCTCGGGCGCCATGTAGCCCGCCGTCCCGCGGAGCGCTCCGCGGAGGGACAACGAGACGCTCTGGCTCGCGCCGGGCTTGCTCGCGTCGAAGTGCTTCGCGAGCCCGAGGTCCGTCACGAGCGGCGTCCCGTCCTCCGTGAACAGGATGTTCTCG
>CAZYLP010000037.1:0-20546 GCA_964648345.1 uncultured Planctomycetota bacterium | reverse complement strand
ATCATGGCCGCGACGACGGTGCACATGTCGCGAGAGGTGGTGACGCTCGGCGCCGGCGAGCGAACGTGCGCGCAGTCGTGCCTCGCCCTGGCGGCCGCGCAGGCCGAGGACGGGCGCGCGTTCGCCCGCCTTGCGGGTGCCGGCGCCAACATCGACTCGAAGGGCGCGGCCGAGCTCCGAGAGCGCCACGCAAGTCTTCTCCGCCGCGTCGATGAGCTCGGCAAGCGTGCACCGACAGCGGACGGAGTAGGACAGGCGATCGCCGTGCTGCAGTCGGCGATCGAGACGGAACGTCGAGCCGTCGAGGCCGTCCTCTCCTCCACCACGGCCGACGCGACCCGCGAGCTCGCAACGGCGCGCGGCGCGCACGACGCCGTGCAGAGCGCGTTCCAGAGCGTCGATCGCGCGCTGAGCGCCGAGCTCGAGACACGTGACAGGCTCCTCGCGATCGGCCCCTCTCGCGCCGCCGAGCTCCTTCTCACGCTCGACTTCGCGGTGCTCTGTCTGGCCTTGGCCATCATCCGCGCGACGAGTCCGTCTCCGCGCGATCACTCGCCGGTGACGGAGTCCAGGGCTCGCGCGGGCTGACGGAGGGACCCGAGAGCCTCCTTCGTTCCGATCACGACGAGGCGCTCCCCCGCGACGAGCGGCCGCGCCGGGTCGGGCGCGCGGACGAGCCCCCCGGGTGCGTGCACGGCGAGGACGAGGACGCCGTGCTTGCTCCGGACGCTCGCGTCGGCGAGCGAGCGCCCGACGAGCCACTCCGGGACGTCGATCTCGGTCGTCACGGTCGCGTCGGAGAAGGCGACGCGACTCGGAGCGCTGCGCGCGGAGCCGCCGAGGAGCACCGTGCTGACGACCTCCGTCCGGAGGAGCGCCTGCCGATATGCCGAAACGATGTCTCCCTCGTCGAGAAATCCCAGGAACTGGCTCTCCGACCGGGTGACGACCGGCAGCGCGTCGGCGCCGACCCCGTGAAACGCGTCGACCGCTCTCGTGAGCGGATCGTCGGGAGCGAGGAGCGGCAGGTCCGTGCGCATGAGGTCGCGAGCGATGACGAGGCTCCTCGCTCCCTCGAGGTCGTCGTGATCCCGCAGGCCCTCCATGGAGATCGTCCCGAGATATCGCCCGTCGGGCGACAACACGGCGAGGAGGGGGGCGCGGACCGTGAGGAACCGGGCGAGGATGTCGCTCAGGTTGGTCGAGTCCTGGACGGAGGCCTCCTTCGTCCAGCGCGCGGCCTCGGCGACCTGCACTCCGTGGAGCGCCATCTCCTCGATGTTCTTGTGGATCTTCCTCCCCTGGCGTGCATCGAGGATCGTGTCCACCGACTCCGCGTGCAGTCGATGCGCGACGACGCTCGCGATCGACGTCGCCATGAGGAGAGGGAGCACGATGGTGTAGTTGTCGCTCATCTCGAAGAGCATGAGAGCCATCGACACGGGCGCGTGAGTCGCTCCGGCGACGAACGCCGCCATGCCGACGAGCGCATAGGCCTGCGGCGCGGCAACGGGCAAGACGTGCCCCGCGAGCCGTCCCATGAGAGAGCCGACGACGGCCCCGAGGAAGAGCGTCGGGCCGAAGACCCCTCCCGATCCGCCCGAACCGAGCGTGATGCCCGTCGCGATGAACTTCAGACCGATGAGGAGGACGAGCGAGACCTCGATCGGATGCCCCGACATGAGCGCGTCGACCGTCTCGTAACCGTTCCCGAGGACTCGGGGAGTGAGCTCGACGGCGAGGAGGCCGACCCCGAGCCCGCCGAGCGACGCGTGGACCCACTCCGGCAGCGGGACTCGTTCGAACAGTGCCGTGCCGATGGCGATCGTGCGCGTGAAGATCATGGAGAGAGCGCCGCACGCGAGCCCGAGGGCCACGTAGACGAGGAGCTCGTGCGTGTGCTCGAGTCGATAGGCGGCGACGTGTATCACGGGGTGATCGCCCAGGACCGCGCGGCTCACGAGGGTGGCCGCGACCGAAGCCACGACGACGGGGCCGAACGCCTCCATGGCGAAGCTGCCGACGATCACTTCGAGCGCGAAGAAAGCCCCGCCGAGGGGAGCGTTGAAGATCGCAGCGAGGCCTGCCGCGGCACCTCCGGCCGCGAGCATCTTGAGCTGCTTGGGGGTGACGCCGAGCAGCTGCCCGACGGCGGATCCGATCGACGCTCCGATCTGCACGACCGGTCCTTCGCGCCCGAGTGACCCGCCCGAGCCCAGCGTCACGGCACTCGCGACGGTCTTGATCAACGCTATGAGCGGGCTTATGTGCCCGCCGCGCTCGTGGACGGCGCGCACGACGGCCGGGACTCCGTGACCGCGCGCTTCGCGGGCGAAGCGGTAGATCAAGGCGCCGACGATGAGGCCCCCGATGGTGGGAGCGAGGACGATGCGCCAGCGCGAGTAGCCCGGCGACATGATCGTGTCGAGCGGTCCCGCGTGCGCTCCCGATCCGAACGCGATCCACTGGAAGAGCGCGATGAGATAGTGGAAGACGATCGAGCCGCATCCGGCGAGCAGACCCGACAGAGCCGCGAGGAGGAAGAGCCAGGTCGTCTCCGAGATCCGGAGGCGGCGCCGAACGGCGACCACCCGTCCGTGGAGGGCGGCGATACGGGCCGACCGCGCCGAGTCGGCCCGGCCGCCGAGGTCCTCCGGCGCGCCGGTCAGTTGACCCTGCAGACGTTTCACGGGCACTGCCTCACCGCCAGCTCCACCAGGAGTGCCTCGACCTTGCTCGGGTCCGCGAGTCGATGTCGCGCCGCGCTCAGACCCGTGCCGACCTTGATCGAAACGCCGTCACGACGCGCCACCTCCTGGAACATGTCCTCGTCGGTGGTGTCGTCTCCGATCGCCACGCAACGGCCCGCCGATCCCCATCGGGTCAGCAGGAAGCTCGCGGCTCGGCCTTTGTCCGCTCCGCGGGCGCGGAGCTCGATGACCCTCTTCCCCCGAACGAGGCTCACCAGGCCCGAGTGACACGCATCGCGCCCCGCTGACCAGAGCGCGCGGACGACCGGTCGCGCGGCCCGGGGTTCGAGCGAGCGGTAGTGGACGGTGACGGCGAGCCCCTTGTTCTCGACGAGGAGCCCGTGCGGGGCGACGATCGTCCGCGCGGTGTCGAGGAACCCGGCGAGCTCGGCGACGATCTCCGCGAGCGTCCCGTCGAAATCGAGCAGGAGGTCGAGCCGCCCGGGTCCATCGAGGGCCGCGAACGCGGTCGCGACGCCCTTGTCGATCGAGGTCATGCCGTATCATAGTTGCTCATGCAACCAAGTGCCACGCCGTGGAGAGCGGCACGCGGCGTCGCGTCCTTGCTAGGATCATGGGGCATGAAGACGAAGACGAGGGGCGACGAGGACTTGCTCGGGCGTCGCCGGGCCGCGGCGGCTTCGACGCTGACGAACCTGCGCCGGATCGTGCACGCGATCCACGCCCAGTCCACGAGGATCGAGGCCGCCGTGGGGCTCACCGGTCCGCAGCTCTGGGTGCTCCGCGAGATCAACGGCGCCGTCGGTGGGCTCCCGGTCGGGCAGATCGCGAAACGGCTCGTGCTGCACAAGGCGAGCGCCGGTCGGATCGTCGACAAGCTCGTGAGACGTGGCCTGGTCCAGTCCGAGCGGCCCGCCAACGACCTGCGCGTCGTCCTCGCGCGGATCACGGAGAAGGGGCGCAAGCTCGCGGAGACGACGGTCCCGGGACCCGCGCAGGCGGACCTCCTCACGCGCCTGGAGCGTCTCCCGTTGGATGACATCGAGAGCATCGATGGGACCCTGCGACGTGTCGTGGCGTTGCTCGGGGCCGAGGAGGTCGCCGCCACACCGATGTTCGACGACCGCGCGACGCGACGCCGCAGCGGCGGGCGGCGTCGCCGCGCGGAGGGTCGCGATCTCTCGTAGCGCGAGGTGGCGCAATCGAGGCGAGGTTCCTGAACTCGTCGCGGCGCAACCAATGAAGTCGATGACGGACCCGTCGCTCGGAGTCGTGCTGATCGTCGAGCCGGACCCCGAGCTCCGCCGGGTGTGGCCCCCGAGACCGTCGCGCTCGTCGTGGACCTCGAGGCACACGTCCCGTTCGATCCGACACGATCCGGGGTTTCAAATCGGAACAGAACGTTGCAAAACCGAGTCGACGCAAGTGCTCTTTACCAAAAAGCATGGACATGTCGGTGGCGATCTCTATCCTTCGCCCCCGGAGCCCGTTTTGTCCATGGACACGAGAAGGAAGCGTAGTCGGCGGCGCGGGTCGGTCGTGTCCGTCCGGTTCGACGCCGACGTGCTCGCCGACCTCGACACATACGTCTCCGACCGCCAGTCCGAGTCCGATGATCGCCGCTTCCGCCGGGCGACGGCGGTCCGCGAGCTCGTCCTCCTCGCGCTCGGACGACCGCCCGAGCCGCGGGTCGCGTCCCGGTCGCGATGACCCGGTTCGCGCCTCATCGTAAACGCAGGTAACCTCTACGCAGAGTTCGCGCACGCTCGGACAATGTGTCCGGATACCGGACAACCCAAAACCTGTCGGGAGGGGTTTGCTTACATCTCCTGCTCTCGTCTATGCTGCGGGACGTTCAAACGGGATTTCGACAGGAACTAAGGGGGAAGGGGGGCGCATTGGAAGACTCGGTCGCCACGCGCGTCCTGGTGCACGAGTGCACCCTCACGGGCACGACGCTCATCGAAGAACCCTTCCAGCGTGAAGGGCAAGGGAGCGCCTTCGTCTCGCGGCCGAACGAGCTCGTGGTGCTCGTCACGACCACGAGCGGCTTGCCGGCCGTCCAGGCGAAGATCACGCAGCTCGTCGAGAAGGGGTTCCATTCCATCATCGTGAGCCTCGCGGGGATCAAGTCCCTCGAGCGCGACACGCTCAAGCTGCTCCTCAAGGCTCGCGCCTACGTGGAGAACTGGGCAGGCTTCCTCAAGCTGTGCGACGTGGGCCCCGAGCTCCTCGGGCTCATGAAGACGCTCGGCCTCGAGAAGGATCTGAGCCCTCAGGGCTCGCGCACCGAGGCCGTCGAGGCCTGGAAGCGCGAGCTCGGCGCCGGCAACGGCGGCGCCGACAAGTCGAACGTCACGTCGCTCGACCTGGGCATGGAGATGCCGAAGCCGGGCCCCGGCCGGACTTCGGTCATGTCGATCGAGGTGCCGAAGGCCTCGGACCTCCCGCCCGTGGACGTGGCCGAGCTCGTCGTCGCGGCGGAGGAGCTGCCGAAGCTCCGCCGTCAGATCGAGAGCGTGCTCGGCCGCGGCAAGCGCTACGTGACCATGCGCCTCTCGTTCAAGAAGCGCATGCGCTCGGAGGACGTCCAGCTCCTCACCGAGGCGCGCGACCTCCTCGCCGAGAACTCGGGCCAGCTCGTCCTCGCCTCGCTCCAGCAGGACGTGGCGACCTGGCTCAAGCTCCTCGACTACGACCGAGAGTTCGTGATCGCCGAGGACGCCGACCAGGCCGAGCTCGCCCACCGCAAGCACGCGGCGGGCGTCGCGACGGCGCCTCTGGCCAAGCCCGCCGGCGCGAAGACGGGCGCCATGGCGGCCGCCAAGTCGTGGACCATCGTGTCGCGGAGCGAGGCCGCGATGGTCGTCCGCTCGCCCTCCGCGACCGGCTCGTCCCGCACGCGCGCGCCGATCACGGTCGTCGAGGTCCAGCGCGAGGCCCTCGGGAGCGTCGTCGCCGAGGTCGAGCGCCTCGGCTCGAGCGGCGTCCGCGACATCGTCTTCGACCTGAAGCCCCTCGAGCAGCCGCGCGGCGACCGGGTCGAGCCGCTCGGCGAGGCGCTCGCGCTCGCCCAGATCAAGGGCGTGCGCGTCACCTTCGCGCGCGTGAGCCGCGAGCTCCGCGCGTTCCTGAAGCTCGTGGGCCTCGACACGAAGCTCCCGCTCTTCGAGGACGGGGACGGCGCGTTCCTCAAGCACGCCGAGCAGATCCACCAGCAGTCGCGCTTCGACGAGCTCGAGCTCGCGATCACGCGTCGCAAGCTCGAGGGCGGCATCCTGATGACGCCCAGCTCCGAGCTCGTCCTCAACGACAGCGCGGTCACGTTCGGCGAGTCCACCACGGAGATGCCGATCTCCCAGGCGGAGGCCGAGCTCCGGATGGAGCTCCAGAAGGCGATCTCCGAGGCCGAGAAGCAGAAGCGCTCGGCCGAGGCGTCGGGGCAGAAGATCCGCGAGCTCGAGGCCGCTCTCCAGCAGGCTCGTTCCAAGCCTGCCGAGACGAAGGTCGTCGAGAAGATCGTCGAGAAGCGCGTCGAGGTCCCCGACACCAAGATCGTCGAGAAGATCGTCGAGAAGCGCGTCGAGGTGCCGGTCGAGAAGATCGTCGAGAAGCAGGTCGAGGTCGCGAAGAGCGACGGCGGCGATCTCCAGAAGACCAAGGACGAGCTCGCCAAGACGAAAGAGAAGCTCGACTTCGTCGAGGCGCGCTACCGCGAGGCCGACTACGCGCGGAACGAGCTCGGCGCGATCGCGCGCTCGAGCGACGACGCGCGGAAGAAGTTCCAGGCGGACATCGAGAAGCTCCAGTCCGACCTCGCGTCGCGTACTTCGCGCGTGAAGGAGCTGGAGCAGCAGATCGCCCAGGCCGGCAAGACGAAGACCGGCGGGGGCGGCTCCGCGGGGGATGCCGACGCCAGGGTGCAGCGCCTCGAGCGCGAGAAGGCGGAGATCCTCCTCGAGTCCAAGCGCGAGATCGAGCGCCTCACCCGGGAGCAGGAGACGCTCCGGGAAGAGCTCGAGAGCGCCGGCGACATGATCGAGCGGCTCGGTAAAGAGCTCGAGCTGACCTGAGCATGGGCACCGAAGGTGCTCGTGCATGGGATTTGCATGGGGAAAACAGGCTGATCTAGGCTCTGGGAAAGGCGTGGTTTGAGGGAGCGGGGGCGCTTCGCCTCACGCCACGCGCCGTGAAGGGTTCGGGATGACCAAGAAAGCTACCGCGAGCATCGACCCGATCTGCATGGAGCTCGTGCGAGCGGGTCTGCTCACGTACAAGCAGCTCAACGAGGTCCACCGGATCGTCCAGGAGACCGGCGGCACCGTGGACGACGTGCTCGTCTCGCGTGGCCTCGTCTCCAAGGGCGAGATCGCCAAGCGGCGCGCGCCGTCGCGACCCAAGAAGAAGACGCTCAAGATCGGCTACTCGATGGACCTGGTGAAGACCGGGCTCCTCACCTTCAAGCAGCTGAACGAGTGCCACCGCGAGGCTCGCGGCTCGAAGGGCTCGAAGACGGTCGTGGACGTCATGCTCGAGAAGGGCTACGTGAGCGACACGCAGCTCGCGACCCTCCCGAAGCCGGCCGAGCGCGCCAAGCACAAGAAGTTCTCGTCGAGCTGGGACTTCTTCCGCTCGGGCGCCGTCAGCCTCAAGGCGCTCAACGACTGCCACCGCCACATCAAGCTCGAGCAGCCGGAGAAGTCGCTCAAGGACGCGCTCGTCGAGCGCGGCTACCTCACGCGCGAGCAGCTGGACGAGCTCGAGAAGCGCCGCGCGGCCGGCCAGCTCTCCACGGAGAAGGGGAGCGTCCGCTCGCCCTTCATGGAGAAGTACGCGAAGGAGCTCGAGGGCATCCCGGCGGACCTCCGGGAGGAGCTCCGCAAGGAGCACCTCGCATCGGAGGGGATCACCCCGGAAGAGGACGCTCGCGCGGGCCAGAGGTCGGCGACTCCCGCGGCCGCTCCGCGCCCGGCCGCGCCGAAGGCCGCTCCGGCCGCGCCGAGCGCCGAGTTCCAGGACCAGAAGACGTTCATGGACTTCTCGGAGGAGGAAGCCCCCGCCGCCGCCTCGGCGGACGCCGGCTTCCAGTCCGAGAAGACGATGATGGGCGACGACGACGAGTCACCCGCCCAGGACACGGCCGCGTTCCAGTCCGAGAAGACCATGATGGGGGGCGACGACGACGACGCTCCCGCGGCGGACACGGCCGACTTCCAGGGCTCGAAGACGATGATGGACGCCGGCGACGAGTCCGGCGACGTCGAGTTCCGCTCCGCGAAGACGTTCCTCGGTGCGGACGACTCGGACGAGTTCCGCGCCCAGAAGACGATGGTCGGCGACGAGGAGGACGGCGGCGCCGACTTCCGCGCGGCGCAGACCTTCATGGACGCGGGCACGGGCGCGGCGGCCGCGGCGCCCAAGGAGGTCGGCACCGACTCCAACGCCGACATCCGCGGCGCGCGCACCTTCATGGACGCGGGCGAGGCGGGCGTCGGGACCGGCAGCAACCCGGACATCCGCGGCGCGCGCACCTTCATGGACATGGGCGGCGAGGAGCCCGCGGCCCCCGCGGCCGCGAAGAAGGTCGAGGCCGCCTCGGGCAGCACCTTCATGGACATGGACCTCGAGGTCGCGGGCGCCGGCGGCATGTTCGGCACCTCCGAGACCGCGAGCGGCATCGGCCCCGGGATGATGGCGTCCGAGAAGGACGCCGCGAAGTTCCAGGGCTCGAACACCCAGGTCGGGGACGGCAAGGTCGAGCGCGAGGGCGCGACCTTCATGGACCTCGAGAACCAGCCGAAGGACGCGACCAAGTCCTCCGCGCTGCGCGAGGCCTTCGACCGCGCCGGGAAGAGCGGCAGCGGCGCTTCCGGGACGGAGTTCGACGCCAAGGCCGGCAAGTCGAGCGCCGGGACCTCGGGCGCCGGCATCTCGAAGACCGACGCCGGGATCTCGAGCGCCGGGGCCGCCTCGAAGTCGGCGGCCGGCACGACCTCGATCGCCGGCAAGACGTCGCCGACCGGGCAGATCAAGTCGGGCGCGGGCGACTCGGGCGCGGGCGGCTCGAGCACCGGCACGGGCTCGAAGGGCTCGTCTTCCGCGGGCGGCTCGGCGACGGAGGCCGACAGCGAGGAAGCCAAGAAGGCCAAGGCGAAGAAGAAGAAGGACGACGAGGACGCTTACAAGCACCCGCTCGTCGGCAAGATCATCGGCGGCTGCCGCATCGTGAAGAAGCTCGGCGAGGGCGGCATGGGAGCCGTCTTCCTCGCGGAGCACACCAAGCTGAAGCGCCAGTCGGTCATCAAGGTCGTGCCGGCGCACCTCTCGCAGAACCGCCAGCTCATCGCGCGCTTCGAGCGCGAGGCGCGCGCGGCCGCGATCGTCCAGCACCCGAACATCGTCGCCGTCTACAACGTCGGTGAAGAGAACGGCGTCCACTACATCGAGATGGAGTACGTCGATGGCCAGGCCATCGACACCGAGCTCAAGGACAAGAAGGTCCTCGAGCAGATGGAGTGCGTGCGCATCATCAAGGAGGCCTGCCGCGGCCTCAACGAAGCGCACAAGAACGGCATCATCCACCGCGACATCAAGCCCGACAACATCATGATGACGCGCAAGCGCGTCGTGAAGATCGCCGACTTCGGTCTCGCGCGCGCGGGCTCCGAGGAGATGGAGCTCACGAAGGTCGGCCAGATCCTCGGCACGCCGGCCTACATGTCGCCCGAGCAGTGCCAGGGCAAGCCCACCGACCACCGCGCGGACATCTACTCTCTCGGCGCGACGTTCTACGCCATGATCACCGGGAAGCGGCCGTTCACCGGCGCCTCCGTCATGGAGATCATGCAGAAGCACATCGACGAGGAGCCGATCAGCCCTCGCGAGTACAACCCCGAGATCGCCGTCCAGGTCGTCAAGATCATCCTCCGCATGATGGCGAAGAAGCCGGAGGACCGCTTCCAGAGCGCGGAAGAGGTCATCGCGGCGATCGACCAGTTCATGAAGGAGGAGGGGACCGAGCACCTCCAGGAGGTCCAGAAGAACCTCGGCGACGAGTGGCGGCTCGTGAAGAAGCTCGGCCAGGGCGGTATGGGTGCCGTCTACTCCGCCAAGGCCACCAGGACCACCGAGCGCGTCAAGGAAGGGACGCTCGTCGCGATCAAGGTGCTCAACCGCGAGGTCAACCCCGAGGAGGTGAAGCGCTTCGAGCAGGAAGCCAAGCTCGCCCTCGAGATCGACCACGAGAACATCATCCGCGTCCTCGAGTACAAGATCTCGGACTCCGTCAACTACATCGTCATGGAGTTCGTCGAGGGCAAGAGCGTCCGCGACATCATCCGCGACCAGAAGAAGCTCGACCCGAAGGAAGCGATCCGGGTCGTCAAGGAGGCCGTGAAGGGCCTCGGTCGCGCGCACCAGCTCTCGATCATCCACCGCGACATCAAGCCCGACAACATCATGATCGCCAAGTCGGGCGCGGTGAAGATCGCCGACTTCGGTATCGCCAAGCACGTCGAGGGGCAGTCGGAGCTCACGCAGGCGGGCGTCGTCGTCGGCACGCCGCACTACATGTCGCCCGAGCAGTGCGTCGGCGCGTCGCGCGGCATCAAGATCACGACGCAGGCCGACATCTACTCGCTCGGCGCCACGCTCTACTTCATGGTCACGGGTCAGAAGCCCTTCGAGGGCGACACCCAGATGACCATCATCCTCCAGCACCTGAACCAGCCGCCCAAGCCGCCCAAGGAAGTCGACGACAAGATCGACGAGTCGCTCTCGAACGTCATCCTCAACATGATGGCGAAGAAGCCGAAGTACCGGTACGCCAGCGTCGAGGACGTGGTCAAGGACCTCGACGCGATCGACCGCGGCAAGAAGATCAAGAAGAAGAAGAACGTCGACACGTCGTTCGAGGAGACGGGCAAGGGCCGGCTCCTCCTCATCGGCGCGGCCGCGGCCATGGTCATGTTCTTCACGATCGTCTTCGCGGTGAGCCGCGGCGACCCGACGGCGCGCAGCCAGGCGGACATCGAGAAGTACTACGCCGCGACCGAGGAGAAGGTCAACGGCCTCGTCGCGAAGAAGCAGTTCGCCGAGGCGGTGACCATCGTCAAGGCCATGCCCGACGAGCTCAAGTCGAAGGACATCACGGCCGAGAAGTCGCTCTGCCAGGGCAAGCTCACGCTCGCCAAGTCGCTCACCGAGACGGTCCTCGGGGCCCAGACGAAGCGCGACGACGAGGCGAAGGCCCTCGAGGCGAAGCTCAACGCCAAGCTCGCCGAGGCGAGGAAGGACGCGGCGATCCTCAAGGACAAGCCCGCGGCGGACGACGACACGACCCTCTCGAGCAACACGCTCGCGGAGTACGGGGCCGCCTACGGGTTCGCCTCCGAGGCCGCGAAGGTCGAGGTGTTCGGCGACCACCCGATCGTCGACAAGGGCCGCGCGGTCAAGACGGACGTGGTGGCCGAGGTGAGCGAGCTCGGCCGCAAGCGGCTCGAGGCCAACGAGGGCTACGTCCAGACGAAGTTCGTCGCGCAGGGCAAGTTCTACACGGCCGCCATCGACCACATGCGCCGCTTCGTGGGCACGTGGTCGGAGATGAAGGTCCCCAACAACGCGCCGGTCAAGCTCGAGGACCTCGCGAAGTCGGCGCAGGCCAAGCTCGACGAGCACAAGAAGAACGACGAGGTGGCGTTCCCCGGCAAGCTCCAGGAGGTCGAGAAGCTCGTCTTCAGCGCTCTCGCGAGCGAGGAGACGATGATCCGCACGGGCGAGCCGAAGAACTCGAAGCGAATCCTCACGCTCTTCAAGACGGCGCTCGGCGAGATCGCCAAGCTGAACGCGGGCCGGTCGTCGCACGCGCAGCTCCTCGAGGACCGGCTCCAGGGGTCGACGACGAACCGCGAGTCCGACGCGAAGAAGCTCGTGACCTCGGCGATCGAGAGCGCGGCCTCCCTCGCGGACTCGGGGACGGGTATCGGCAAGCCGCACTCCGCCCTCGCCGCTCTCGAGAAGGCGAAGGAGTCGATCCAGGAGCTCTACGACCGCAACGAGGAGCGCGACAAGGCGACCGTCGCGGACCACTTCGCCAAGCTCGATGGCGCGCGCGCGAGCGTGCTCCGCACCGCGGCCCAGAAGTGGACCGAGTTCAAGGAGAAGCAGGACGAGCTCGCGTGGGGTTCGCCCAGCTCGCCTCGCGGCTCGGCGCGCCGGTTCCTCCAGGCGGAGTCGGCCTACAGGGCGATCATCACGGACGCCGAGTCCGTCGAGTCGATCGAGGTCGGCCGCGAGAAGACGATCGTCACGCTCCGCCAGCTGGCGAAGGACGAGCTCGCCGCCCTCGAGTACAACCTCGAGATCCTGCGGCCGTTCGGGGCCGCCAACGTCCGCGGCATGATCGAGGTCGCGGCCGGCGTCTTCGCCTTCGGCGACGACCGCATCAAGAACCAGAGCCCGAAGCAGCAGATGACGCTGCCCACCTTCTTCATCGACCGCACCGAGGTGACGGTCGAGCAGTACCAGCACTTCCTCCGCACCGACCGGCGCACGGGCCGCTACATCGAGAACCGCGCCGAGAACGCGAAGCGCGAGCTGTTCCTCTGCGGTCCGCACGACCCGGACCCGCGCTTCTGCTTCCCGGGCGAGCCGCGCGACCCGAACGGCCACGCGCCCGCGGGCGTCTTCGAGTGGGAGGCGAACAAGCCGATCGCGTTCGTGAGCTGGTACGACGCCTACGCCTTCGCGAACTGGGCCGGCAAGCGCCTCGCGAAGGAGCCCGAGTGGGAGAAGGCCGCGACGTGGGACCCGGGCATGGGCAAGAAGCGGACCTTCCCCTGGGGCGACGCGTGGAACCCCGCGCTCGTCGTGTGCTCCGGGCCCGACGACGCGTGGCCGGACCTCCCGGCCGTGGGCTCCAAGGACAAGGGCGCGAGCCCGTACGGCGCGCTCGACATGGCGGGCAGCCTCTGGGAGTGGTGCGACGACGACTTCGGCCCGTACTCGGGCGGGAGCCTCGACGGCGACCCGGACTTCGGCCACGGCTTCAAGGCCATCCGCGGGGGCAGCTACCAGAACTACCGGAACAACGCGTTCACCGGCTCGTACCGCGACCGCGGCGACCCGCGCGAGCGCAAGGCGAACGTCGGATTCCGCTGTGCGCGGGACTGAGGGGGAGATGTCCATGAGTCCTGTGACGACGAGCAACAAGAAGAAGCGAGCTCGCAAGAAGTGGGGGCTCGTCCTCGTCCTCGGCACGGTGGCGCTCGGCGCGAGCTGCTCCTCGGTCATCAAGGGCCAGTCCGCCGCGCTCGACCGCGGCCGCGAGGGCGACGACGCGAAGCCGCACGTCGACCTCTCCAAGTACGTCAAGAGCCGCGAGCAGACGCCGCCGTCGAACACGCCGCCCGATCTCCTCGCGGACGACCCCACCGCTCCGGGCCGCATGAAGTGGCAGAACCCGAAGCTCTGGCCGCGCAACTACAAGTTCGCGATCGCCGTCGCGCCGCTCCGCGAGGACTTCCGCCGCTCTCCTCCGGAAGGCACCGATCCGAACGGCGAGCCGCGCTCGAACTTCTCGTCGCGCACGCCCGAGGCCCCCGTCGAGGACGACGGCAAGGCCGCGGACGGCACCAAGCGCAAGCAGGCGGTGCTGCCGCCGACGGACGGCCTCTTCGGCTTCGAGGTCAAGACGACGGGCGAGCGCACCTTCGACCCCTCGAAGGCCGAGAACGCGTCCAACCCGAAGGTCACCGAGCCTCCGAAGGAGACCCCGAAGGAGCAGCCGCCCAAGGAGCAGCCGCCCAAGGAGACGCCGCCCAAGGAGACCCCGAAGGAGGAGCCGCCGAAGGTCACCGAGCCTCCGAAGGAGACGCCGGTCGAGCCGCCCGTCGAGGAGAAGCGGCCCTCGCGCATCGGAATGCGCGACGGGACGGCGTCGAGCAAGGGCTTCGCGGCGACGGGCGCCGAGGATCCGACGGCCCGCGGCCCCGCGACGACGAGCGAGAAGCCGTCCGACACCGCGGCGAGCGAGCGCGTCCGTCACATCCGCGAGATCTCCGAGAAGGAGGGCATGAACTTCTCGATCGACTCGGACAAGTTCCAGGAGCGCATGAAGTCGCTCCTCGAGGAGTTCCGGATCTTCGAGAACGTCGACCCGATCAAGTACGGCGACGACCAGAAGTCCCTCGACGGTCTCTTCAAGCAGGCCGACCAGCGCAAGGACGACTTCCTGCTCGTCTGCTCGCTCCGCAGGAACAAGGTCAGCTACCGCGGCGTGGACCTCGGGCCCGCCGCGCTCGACAACACGATCGAGTTCCTGTTCCTCTTCAACGAGTTCTGGAGCCCGATCAAGCGCGAGCAGTACGAGTGCGACGTCGAGCTCTACGCTCGCCTCTACGACGTGCGCTCGCGGCACCTGATCCTCGACCAGACGTTCGACGGTCGCGACACGCTCATGATCAGCACGGCCCAGCGCGGCTGGCACCCGCTCCGCAACTGGATCTCGGCGACGGGCATCGACATCTCCAAGGAAGGGCTCTTCTACGACACGGGCGAGTACGTCCGCCCCGGCGCGTGGATCGACATGGAGATCAAGCTCCTCGACAGCCTCCAGAACACGGTCAAGCAGGAGATCGACGACGAACGCTTCGACGTCGAGACGAACCGCCTCCACGACCTCCAGACGAACGAGGTGCGCAAGCTCGACAAGCGGCAGATCGCGCTCGTCGTCGGGATCAGCGAGTACGGCCCGGCGGCGCAGGCGAAGCTCGTCGAGTGGGCGGCCGACTCGACCGACCCGGCGAAGATCGACGCCGCGCAGAAGGAGCTCGTCAAGAAGTACGACGGGCAGCCCGTCAAGCTCGGCACGCGGCCCTACGCGGAGACCGACGCGGCGCGCATCCAGAAGGAGCTCCTCAACCGTCCGGGCGCGCTCGAGTCGTCGGGCGGCCTCTCGGACGCGAGCGTGACCGCGAACGTCCAGACCGTCCTCGGGAAGGACGCGACGGTGAAGGAGCTCCGCGCCGCGTTCCGGCAGGTCGCGCGCGCGCGGCAGGACGACCGCGTCTTCGTGTACCTGAACGGCGAGACGCTCGTCATGGACGACCCGGCGAGCGTGGACGCGCCGCCCAAGCACTACTTCCTGCCCTACGACATCGACCTCGGCGAGGTCTCGAAGCTCTACAAGGAGAGCCCGGCCAAGGCGAAGACCTACCTCGACCAGAACGCGATCTCGTTCGACTGGATCGAGGCCTGCTTCTACCGCGACTCGGCGCAGGACCACATCTACCTCCAGAGCCGGCACTCGCTCCTCGTCGTCGACTGCTCCTTCCCCGGCACCTACACGGGCACCAAGTTCTGCCCGCGGCGTGCCGAGCAGGTGAAGAAGCAGCAGCAGCAGGCGCCGCTCATCCCCGTCGTGCCGCCGGGCATCACCCAGCCGCTCCCCGAGAAGGGGTCGGAGAAGCAGCCCGAGAAGCAGCCCGAGCCTCCCGCGAAGGAGCCCGAGAAGCAGCCCGAGAAGCAGCCTGAGCCTCCTGCGAAGGAGCCGGAGAAGAAGCCGGAGCCCGAGAAGGCTCCCGAGAGCGACCTCACGCCCGAGGAGAAGCAGCAGCGGCCGCAGCGCATCGGCTTCGTGAACCCGTCTCGGTTCCAGTCCACGATGGTCTGGGCCCAGACGGCTCCGGTCGGTTCGGCGGGCGTCGCCGCGGTCGCGAGCGGCGCGACGTACTCGGTCACGACCGGCTTCCTCGAGCGCATCGCCCAGGGCGGCCAGGGCCGCTACGTCATCCTCACCGCCGGCCCCGGCGAGGCCTCGCTCGACGTTCCGGCCGTGAAGATGGGCGGGTTCGTCTACTACTTCACGCAGTTCCTCGACCCGCTCAAGCAGACCCGCTTCGCCCGCCTCAGGGAGGCGAACGGCGACGTCGTCGCGCGCAAGATCGTGGACTACACCCGGGACCGCCTCGAGTCCGAGTCGCGCCAGGCCGGCCAGCCTCAGCACGTCCTCTCCTTCGGCGACAAGGAGCGCACCTACATCCTGCTCCTGGGACAGCGTTGAGCAGACAGCGTCGATGAGCGGCGAGGGCAACCGGATGCTCGCGGAGATCGCGGGCAAGCTCGACTACGCGATCCGCGCCGCCGCCTCTCGCCCTGCCGGGGGCGGCGGAGGTGCGGGCACCATCCCGCCGCCGCCGCCGCCGCCGGCGACCGAGACGACCGCCCACGTCGACCCGAGGGCCCTCCGCGGCATGCTCCGTCTCCTCGCGGCGAAGGACTCGCAGGACGTGGTGGACGGCGCGCTCGACGCGGTCGTCGGCGCGACGGGCGCCGACCGCGCGTTCGTCATGCTCCTCGAGGAGGGACGCAAGCTCCGCTACAAGGGCGGCCGCGCGATCGACCAGGACACGGTCGCCTCGGACGGGGCGAACCACTCGAAGACCGTGATCCGCAAGGTCATCACCACCGGCGAGACGGTGATCATCGCGGACACGACCAAGGCCCAGGACCTCTCGCAGAGCCTGAGCGACCAGTTCGCGCGGTCGATCCTCTGCGTCCCGTTCCGCCAGACCGACGACACCGGCGCGCCGAAGGTCGTGGGCGTCCTCTACCTCGACACGCGCGTCGCCGTCCGCGCCTTCACCGAGACCGACGTCGAGCTCGCCGCGACGATCGGCGACGCGGGGGGCATCGCGCTCGACCGCATCGAGAAGGGCGCCGGCGGCGGCAAGGGCGGCGGCGGCGGGAAGAGCTCGGACGCCGAGGTCCAGAAGCTCAAGGACAACATGCATCGCCTCCTCGACGTCGGGCGGGCGATCGGCAACACGCTCGTCCTCGACGACCTCCTCGCGATCACGCTCGAGAAGGTCCTCGAGGTCACGAAGGCGGACCGCGGGTTCATCATGCTCCTCGAGGGCGGGAAGCCGGTCTTCAAGATCGGCCGCGCCTGGAACAAGAAGGAGGGCAAGGACAAGAAGTCCTTCAAGCTGAACGAGACCCAGTTCTTCTTCTCGCGCACGATCGTGAACCGGACCCTCGAGCAGGGGAAGTCGGTCTGCATCAAGGACACGGTCGGCGGCGGCGAGGACGCCTCGACGTCGATCGTCCAGATGGAGCTCCAGAGCGTCATGGCGACGCCGCTCCGCGAGAAGAGCCAGACGCTCGGGCTCATCTACGTCGACTCGAAGGCCTCGAACCGCGAGTTCGACCAGAGCGACCTCGAGCTCTTCGAGGCCCTCGCGGGCCAGGCCGCGATCGCGCTCCAGAACGCGATCCTCTACGCGCAGGCGAAGGACCGCTCGCGGCTCGAGAGCGAGATCCAGATCGCGGCGCAGATGCAGCAGGAGATGTGCCCGCAGCGCCTCCCGAAGCTCGACGGCATCGAGGTCTTCGGGATCTTCGTCCCGGCCAAGGAGGTCGGAGGCGACTATTACGACTACGTCGAGGACCCGCACGAGCCCGGCAAGTCGCTCTCGATCGTCGTCGGCGACGTGAGCGGCAAGGGCCTCGGCGCCGGCATCGTCGCCGTCATGGCCCGCTGCTTCCTCCGCTCCATGATCACGGCCTACGGCGTCGAGAGCCCCGCGAGCCTCCTCGCCTACTTGAACACGATCCTCTCGGCGGACCTGAAGCCCGGCGTGTTCATGACGATGCTCATGGCGGTCTGGGACGCGCGCAAGAAGGTCGTCCGCTACTCCGCCGCCGGCCACGAGCACCTCGTCGTCTTCCGCGCGCGGCGCCAGCAGCCCGAGGCGATCAAGTCGGGCGGCACGCCGCTCGGGATCTCCGCCGAGCGCGGCGGCCCGATCGCCGACGCCGAGCTCCGCCTCGAGCGCGGCGACTCGCTCGTCCTCTACTCGGACGGCGTGACCGAGGCCATGAACGCGGCGAACGAGGAGTACTCGCTCGAGAAGCTCCTCGCGTGCGTCAAGAAGAACGGCGCGCGGTCCGCGCAGGACCAGGCGAACGCGATCGCCGTCGACGTGAAGCAGTTCGTGGGGAACGTCGACCAGTCGGACGACATCACGCTCGTCGTCCTGAAGAAGACGACCTAGCCCAGGGGGGTCCCTCCGTGAAAGCGCTCCCGCTCGTCGCCCTCGGCGCTCTCGTCGGTGCGCTCGGTCTCGGGGGGTGCGGCAGCGCGCCCGTCCACTTCGTCGACGAGACATCTCTCGAGGGCCACCGGAGCCCCGTCGTGGCGCTCGCGGTCGCGCCGTCCGGGACCGTCGTCTCGCGCGCGGGCGACGGGACGGTGCGGGTCTGGTCGGACGGCAAGGCGCGCGTCCTCCGGCCCGAGGGGCTCGCGCTCTCGGGCAAGGCCTTCAAGATCGCGAGCGTCGAGACGGCCGACGCGCCCGGCCTCGCTCGGCTCCCGGTGCCGAACGACCAGCTCCTCGCCCTGAGCCCCGCGGGAGACGAGGTCGTCGTCTCCGTCGCGGACCCGCCGCTCTGGGAGGAGCTGAAGCCGGGCGTCACGCGCCGCTTCGTGCTCGCGTTCCTGAGCCTCGCGGACGGCAAGGCCGGCGACGTCTGGGCGTTCGACGAGAAGTGGGGAGCGCCCGTGGGCCTCGCCTGGTCGCGCGCCGGCGGCGAGATCGCGGTCGCCTTCTCGGACGCGAAGATCCGCCTCTTCGCGCGCGACCGGAGCCAGATCATCGAGCTCTCGACGTTCACGAACCGCTCGAACACCCTCGCGAAGTACGAGGCGCTCCCGCTCGGCCTCCACGTCGCGAACGAGGCGCGGGTCGTGCGCGCGCTCGCCTTCTCGCCCGACGGGGCCACGCTCGCCGCCGCCGTCTTTCTGCCCGATCCGGACGCCGGGAAGCGCTGCCACCTCGTCCTCTACAAGAAGGGCGCCGAGGGCTTCCTCGCCGAGCGCGGCGAGCTCGACCCGCCCGACCCCGAGCACCCGGAGCGGCCGCCGCCGCGGCGCCTCGGCGACCTCGTGAACGCGGATGCGCCCATGATCTCCTCGCTCGCGTTCTCGCCCGACGGGCAGTCGATCGCGTGCGCGGGCTACGTCCTCACCGACCGGCAGAAGAAGGTGACCGGCGTCGTGAACCCCTTCGGCCTCAAGAGCGCCGAGGTGTACGGCCGCGCGTGGCTCGTGTCGGCCGGCAGCGGCACGGTCCGCGCGACGATCGACGGCGACCTCGACGCCCCGGTCCAGTCCGTCGCGTGGTTCGCCCCCGGCGAGCTCGCGCTCGCGGCGTTCGGCTCGCTCCGGCTCTACTCGGTCGCGAAGGGCGAGGCGCTCGCGCGCCGGCCGCTCCGCGCGAGCCTCACCTCGGCGTACGCGACGGACCAGGTCCTCCGCTTCGAGGGTGACGAGCACGGACGCCCGACGGTGGCGGTGGCGCCGGGCGCCCTGGGCTCGGTGCCCGACCGGATCCTCGTGGCCTCGGGGCCGAGGATCGAGGTCGTCAGCGTCCCTCCGCGCTGAGCTCCTTCTCGAGGGCGGCGCGCTCCTCGGCGGTCCAGCTCACCCCGTTCCGCGGCGCGAGCGCCTTGAGCTCGGGGTGGTTCGCGACGATGACCGCCGCCGCGTCCATGCGGCCGGCCGCGAGGACGGCGCGCAGGCACGGCCTCACGCTCTCGGGGCGCGCGAGGATGCGGTTCGCGGCCGTGATGTGGACCGACCGGTTCCTGACTCCCTCCACGAGAGCGCGCGTGACGACCTCGGGGCGGTCGAAGTCCGGGTCGATCCAGGCCTGGACGACGCGCAGGTCGGGCGTGCCGCCTCCGAGCTCGACGAGCTCGGCGACTCGCGCCTTCGCGAACGGCGGCGGCGGGCTCGTCGAGACGAGGACCGCGGCGAGCTCGCTCCCGTTGCCCGGGCTCGGGTCCCTCGTGAGGCCCCAGCGCGCGGCGTCGAGGGCGGCGTCCCAGCGCCGGAGCGTGAAGTAGAACTGCACGGCCGCGCGGGCGATGCGGCCTGAGTCCTCCCGTGAGGTCTCGACGCTCATGCAACGCTCCATGACCCGGGCGGCGGCCTCGTGCGGCCCATCCGGTGTCGACGCGCACTCGCCCACGGTCATCGCCACGTCGCTCAGCGGCGACATGACGGCTCCGGGATGCTCGAGGGCGACGAGGCTGGCCTCCACGATCGGACCCCAGCCGACGACGGCGCCGTCCCGGCGCCGCTCGTTCTCGTCGACCGCAAAGCTCCAGGCCGCGGCCGAGACCTCGAACGAGACCGGGAGCGGCACGCCGAGACCGTGGACCGTGGTGCGGATCGCGGCGACGCCCGGGTACAGCTCCGCGAGGTCCTTCCTCGTCGGCTGCTTCTTCTGGACGAGGCGGCGGTGGATCTCCCCGACCGACGCGGCGACGACCGCTCCGAGGCCGACGGGCGTCGCCCACGCCTCGGGACACGCGGTCCTGGCCGCCGCGAGCGGGCCGCGGGCGAGACGGAGGTCGCGCTTCTTCTCGATGGCGAACGCGGCTTCGAGGAGAAAGGCGTTGGCGCGCGCGAGGTCGGGTGCGCGAGGCGCCGAGCTCTCCGCGGCCACGGAGTCGGGCCGGAGCCGGACCGGCGGCGTCGGGTCGGGCCGTGGCGGCTCGGGTGCCGGGAGGGTCAGCACGCCCACGAGCGCTCCTCCCGCCGCGACGAGCGCGAGCGCCGCGACGAGGAGCGCGCGAGGACGCGGCGCGCCCTCGTCCTTCGCGCCGGCGAGGACGCGCTCGAGGTCCGCGGCGAGCTCGGCCGCGGTGCCGTGCCGGTCGCCCGGCCTGGGCGCGAGGGCGCGCGCGATGACCGCATCGAGGGCGCGCGGCGCCGCGGGCGGCAGCGGACGCCGCGCGCCGGCTCTCTTGGCCTCGAAGAGCGCGAGGAGC
>CAZYLP010000036.1:0-20970 GCA_964648345.1 uncultured Planctomycetota bacterium | reverse complement strand
CTCCCCGAGGCGACGCGGAGCGTGTTGCAGGACGGCTGGCTCGCGACGGGCGACCTCGGCTACCTCCGCGGCGGGGAGCTCAGGATCACGGGCCGCTCGAAGGACGTCGTCATCATCCGCGGCCGCAACTACGCGCCCTCCGACTTCGAGTGGGCGGCCGAGGAGGTCGCGGGCATCCGCAAGGGGAACGCCGTCGCGTTCGGCGTCACGGACGAGGAGCAGGGCACGGAGGCGCTCCACCTCGTCTGCGAGACCGACCTCGAGGGCGACGCGCGGGACGCGCTCGCGGCGCAGGTCCGCGCGCACGTCTCCGCGCGCACGGGCGTGCCGCCCGCGAACGTCGAGCTCGTGCCGCGCAACACGCTCCCGAAGACGTCGAGCGGCAAGCTCCAGCGAAGCCGGACGCGCGAGCGCTACCTCCTCGCGCGCGCCTTCCGCGCCCCGTGAGCCTCCCCCTTCTGATCGCGCGCGTCTTCTGGCTCGCGGCGCCCGTGATCCTCGCGGGCGTGCTCCACATGGTCGTCGTGCGGCGCGACCTCCTCGCGGCGTTGAAGAAGCCGCTCGATGGCGGGAAGACGTTCCGCGGCGAGCCGATCCTCGGCCCGAACAAGACGTGGCGCGGGGTCTTCTTCATGACCTTCGCGACCGCCCTCCTCGGAGCGCTGCAGGGCGCCGCGTGGGGCGCCTTCGCCGCGCGGAACGAGATCGACCCGTGCCCGCTCCCCGCGCCGCCGGCGCTCGGGTACGGCCTGTTCAACCTCGCGATCGGCTTCGGCTACGCGCTGGGCGAGCTGCCGAACTCGTTCGTGAAGCGCCGCGCCGGCGTCGAGGCGGGCAAGACGACCTCCGCGCTCTTCTTCTTCGTCGATCAGGCGGACAGCGTCGTCGCCGCGCTCCTCCTCGCAAAGGTCTTCTTCCCCCTCGAGTGGACGCTCGTCCTCTGGGGGATCGCGGTCCTCACCCTCGTGCACCTCGCCCTCAACGCGGGGCTCTACCTCGGGAAGGTCCGGCGGAACCTCTAGCCCTCGGCCGGCTCGAGGTGCGCCATGGCGAGCTTCTCGATCGGACGCGCGGCCGCGTGGCCGCTCGCGAGCGCGAGGAACGCGCCGTAGAGCACGCCGACGGCGGGGAGCGTCTCGCGGAGGGGGACCACGCCGTCCGTGCTCCCGGTCGAGGCGAGCACCACGAGCAGGAGGGCGACGTGGATCCCCGTGATGATCCCGGCGATGACGCTCGCGCCGATGAGGGCTCGCCCGAACAGCGCGAGCACGGTCGCGCTCCGCAGGAGGCGCGCGGCCACCGCGCGCGAGAGGCCCAGCCCGAGTCCGGGGAAGACCGTGAGCGCGGCCGCGCCGAGCTCCCAGCCCGTGGGGAGCTCCGTCATGCGCATGCCGGCCCAGAACCCGAGCGGCGAGAGCCAGGGGATCATCCCGATCGGGAAGGCGAGCGTGCCCCCGAGGAAGGAGACGACCGCCGCCGGGTCGTTGCGGCGCGTCTCGGCGCGGAGGTCGCCGATCGCCACCGAGGCCGAGGCGAACGCAGCGCCGAGAGCGATGACCGCGCACTCCGCGGGGCTCGCCCCGAAGACGCGGAGGAGCGCGCAGGCGATGAGCGCCGGCACGACGCCGCCCACGAGCCCGCGGACGAGACCCTGCGCGAAGGTCAGTCCGAACGTGCCCGGGCGCAGCGCCTCGCCGGCGTGGGTCTCGCTCATGGCCCGAGTCTAACGGAACCGGTAGCGTGGGGGCGGCATGTCATCCCTCGACCCGGCGCACGGCCGCGAAGCGTTCGCGGAGTTCCTGCGCCCCCGCCTCATGGAGCTCCTCGAGGGGATCGCCCTCGACGTGGTCTACGAGCGCGCCGAGGGGGACCGGCTCTACTACAAGGACGCCAGGGGCCGCGAGGTGGGTGTGCTCGACCTCCTCGGCGGCTACGGCGCGGGCCTCCTCGGCCACAACCACCCGCGGATCGTCGCGCGCGCGCGCGAGGTCATCGAGCGGAAGCTCCCGTTCCACGCGCAGGCGAGCGCGCGCTCGCTCGCGGGACATCTCGCGGAGCGCCTCTCGGCGACCGTCGGCCGCGCGACGGGCCGGAGCTACGTCTGCACCCTCGCGAACTCGGGCACCGAGGCGGTCGAGGCGGCGATCAAGCACGCCGAGATCGAGATCACGAACCGGATCGACTCGATCCACGACCGCCTGAAGCGCCTGCGGAAGGAGGTCCGCCTTCGCCTCCGCGCGCACACGGCGTGGATCCCCGAGAAGCTCTACGCGCAGGCGGCGCGGTACTTCGACGTCGCCCGCCTCGACGACATGGACGAGATCTTCATCCGGATCCTCCAGCACAACACGGACGCCCTCGCCGCCGAGCCCAAGTTCCTCGCGATCGAGAGCGCCTTCCACGGGAAGTCCACCGGCTCGCTCAAGCTCACGAACAACCCGACCTACCGGACGCCGTGGCGAAGGATCGGCCTCCGCGCGGCCTTCCTGCCGCACGGAGACGCGGCCGCGATCCGGCGCGAGATGGACTCGGCGCGCACGTCCTACATCGACCTCGAGCTCTCGGAGGAGGGGGAGCTCCGCGTGAGCGAGAAGCCCTTCGTGAACATCTCGGCGTGCTTCGTCGAGCCGATCCAGGGCGAGGGCGGGATCCGCGAGCTCTCCGTCGACTACCTCCGTGCCCTGCGCGCCGCGGCCACGGAGGGCGGCTTCCCGCTCGTCATCGACGAGATCCAGAGCGGCATGGGCCGCACGGGGACGTTCCTCGCCTCCGAGCCCTCGGGCGTGCGCGGCGACTATTACCTCCTCTCGAAGACGCTCGGCGGCGGCCTCGCGAAGCTCTCCGCGCTCCTCGTCGATCGCGAGCGCTACGCCGAGGAGTACGGCTACCTCCACACCTCGACGTTCGCGGACGACGACTTCTCCTCCGCGGTCGGCCTCGAGGTCCTCGACGTGATCGAGAGCGAGAAGGTCGCCGAGCGCGCGAAGGCGGCGGGCGACCACCTCCTCGCCCGCCTGCGCGACGTCGCGGCGCGGCACCCGCTCGTCGTGAAGGACGTGCGCGGGCGCGGGCTCATGGTCGGCGTCGAGCTCGCGCGCGAGGTCCACTCGAGCGCGCCCCTCATCCGGGTCCTCTCCGAGCAGAACCTCCTCGGCTTCTTCGTCTCGGGGTGGCTCCTCCACGAGCAGGGAGTCCGCGTCGCGCCGACTCTCTCCGCGCACGGGACGATCCGCCTCGAGCCGTCCGCTTACATCGAGCGCGCGGACATCGACCGGTTCGTGGCGGCGCTCGAGGTCCTCTGCGGCGTGCTCGAGTCCGCGGACTCGTACCGCCTCGCGCGCTACCTCGTCGGCCGCGCCCGCGAGCCGGAGCACGGCGCGGCGCCGCCCTCGCGCGACGAGCCCGCCTTCACGCGCGAGAAGTACCACCCGTCGCCCTACGCGCGGAAGGTCGCGTTCATCGGCCACTTCCTCGAGGCGCACGACCTGAAGGACTGGGACAAGGGCCTCGAGCCCTTCACGGGCGCGGAGTGCGAGCGGTTCCTCGACCGAACGCAGCGCCTCCTCGAGCCGTTCATGGTCGAGCGCAAGGAGCTGCGCTCGATCACGGGGGAGGTGGTCAACCTCACGGTCGTCGGCGTGCCCTTCACGGCACAGAACGCGCTCGAGGCCCTCCGCTCGGGCGACACGCGCTGGATCGTCGAGCAGCTCGAGAAGGCCGTCGGCCTCGCGAAGCGGCTCGGCTGCTCGATCGTCGGCTTCGGCGGCTACACGTCGATCGTCACGGAGAACTGCACCGCCCTCAAGGAGGAGGAGGTCGCCCTCACGAGCGGCAACTCGCTCGCGGCGGTCGCGGGCCTCGAGGCGCTCGAGAGCGCGGCGCGCCGCGTGGGCATCGAGCGCACGCGCCTCGGCGTGCTCGGCGCGACGGGGAACATAGGCGCCGTCCTCGCGGAGGTCGCGGCCGACCACTCGGCGGACATCGTCCTCGTAGGCCGCCCCGGGGCGCGGAAGCGCCTCGAGCGCGTCGCGGGCGAGGTCTACTTCGGCGCGTGGAAGCGCCTCACCCGCCAGGGCGCGACGGACGGCCTCGCGGGGGTGATCGGCGACACGGAGACGCTCCGCCGCCTGCGCCCCGGCTCCGTCGAGCGCATCGGCGAGGCGATCCGCGCCGGGCTCGAGCAGGAGCTGGGCGGCCGCGCGCCGGTGCGCGTGAGCGAGGACCTCGCGTCCCTCCGCGCGTGCAACGCGATCATCTCCGCGACGAACGCGGCCCGCCCGGTCGTCGGGCCCGAGCACCTCGGCCCGGGGCCGATCGTCATCTCGGACGTGGCCGCGCCGCGCGACGTGGACCCGCGCGTCTCGCGCGAGCGCCACGACGTCGTCGTCCTCCGCGGCGGCCTCGTCCGCGCGCCGCTCGGCCAGGAGCTCGCGATCGGGGGCATGCGCCTCGACGAGGGACAGCTCTACGGCTGTCTCGCGGAGACCCTGCTGCTCGGGCTCTCGGGGTCGGGGGAGAACTTCTCGTACGGGAAGCTCACGTCATCGCATCTGCGTCGCATCCGCGAGCTCGCTCGATTGCACGGATTCAGTATCGAGGAACACCGAGAAGCGCGTTAGGTCACTTCGTTGACTACATGCGGATGCTGGGGAGGAAGAGTTCCGTCTTGACCTCCCGAGCGTAGTGAACGATCGGATGCCCCTCCCGCTCCGGCAGCCCGAGCGCCCCGACGAGGCGGTCCTCGAGCTCGAGCACGCGCGCGCGCTCGGCGTCGATCGGCGGGTGGTGGATCCGCATCGTCCAGAGCGTGCCCGGACGCTCCTGGTGCATGAAGTAACGCTCGAGCAGGAAGTGGTCGAGCGTCCCGGGCTCGGCGGCGCCGGAGCGCCCGCCGAGCTGGCAGAGCACGTCGAAGAAGGCACCGCCCGGCCGCTCGCAGCGCCAGATGAGCTGGCCGTCCTCGTGGTGGTGCTCGATCGTCGAGGTCCGCGCCGCGGCGCCGGCGCCCATGCGCATCCCGAGCGACGCCACGAAGGAGTCCGTGTCGATCGCGAGCATGTAGACGCCCGGCTCCTTGCCGTCGCGGTGCACGTAGGTCCGGACGTTCACCTCGTTCCAGCCGGCGCCGAGCATCTTCGGCGCGAAGGCCGGCCGCGAGTCCGCCGCGCGGAACGCGACGATCGAGATGTACGCCTTGCCGTCGAAGCGGTCGATGGTGAGCTGCTCGGGCACGAGCCTCTGGATGTCCTCGGCCGGGATCGGCCAGCTGAGGCACAGGAAGTCGCGCCAGGTCTGGACGCCCGCGGCGATCGCGTCGGGGCGGTCCATCGGCGAGACGCGGTCGATCGGCGGCCGCGGACGCGTGGTCCTCTGGCCGTAGAGTCTGGGAGCGGCCATGGCTTCCTCCTCGGGCTTGTCGGCGCACGGCCAAACGCACGGCGCGTGCCTTAGGGGAGTCGTCGTCCGACGAGGATCCGGTCCGAGGTCACGGCCGCGACGCGATCGCGGAGAGGCGGGGGGAGCGAGCGCCACTCGTCGTGGGACACGAGGGCGAAGCCGCCGCGCTCGAGGTGGCGCTCGAGCTCGGCGCGCTCGACCGTCGGGATCCGCCGGCGGAGGTAATAGACGCTCGTGTAGTCCACGACGCCACGCTGGACGAGCGGGGCTCCGCTCGTGATCCGCGCCACGTCCTCGACGAACGGCCGCGTGCGCTGGACGCGGGGCATGACCGTGAGCGCGACGGAGGCCGCGACGAGGACCATGCCGCCCGCCGTCGCGGCGAGAGCCGCGCGCCGCTTCTCGACGTGGAGGAGGAGCGCGGGGAGGACGGTCACGCTCGCGGCGCCCGCGACGAGGAGCGGCGAGACCTCGAACGGGATCCGGTCGCGCACGAAGGGGAGCGCGGCGAGCCCGCCGAGCGCCGCGAGCGCGGCGAAGGCGGAGGAGTTTCGCAGCCAGCGGGTCTCCGCGTCCCGCCACAGGCGCGCGATCACGAGCGCGAACGCGGGCATGAGCGGGAGGAGGTAGTCGGGGCGCTTCCCGCGCGCGAGCGAGAAGAAGACGAAGAACGACGCGAGCCACGCGAGGGGGAAGCCGCTCGCGTCCTCTCGCCGCCGCTGCCACGCGTACCGGAGAGCGACCGGGAGGTAGATGCACCAGGGAGCGGTGTGGAGCGGCACGTACGGCACGAAGTAGAAGGTCCCGTGCACGTGGCCGCCGCCGCGCGCGGCGCCGAAGTACCTCAGGATGTTGTCCTTCATGAAGCTGCGGTAGCCGAAGGCGTCGCCCGCGCGGAGGAGCCCGCTCGCGTACCACCAGCCGCCGCCGAGGACGAGGACCCAGACCATGGGCAGGAAGAACCGCAGCTCGCGGAGGCGTCCGCGGAAGAAGAGGTGCGTCCCCACCGCGAGGGGCGGGAGGAGCGCGCCCATGGGGCCCTTCGTCAGCGTCGCGAGCGCGCACGCGGCCCAGAACAGGCCGACCGTCGTGGGGCGCGGCTTCTCGAGCGCGCGGAGGTACTGGAGGAGCGCGAACGTCACGAAGAACGTGAGTGTCATGTCCACGCGCGCCCGCCGCGCCATGCCGATGACGAGGGCCATGCTCGCGCAGATCGCCGCCGGCCGGACGCCGTCCTCGAGGAGGCGGCGCCCGAGCGCGTAGACGACGAGGACGAGCCCGCACGCGACGATCGCCGACGGGAGGCGCGGCGCGAGGTCGCCGCCCTCGCCGAGCGCGAGCGTCGAGAGCGCCACGAGCCAGGGGAAGACGGGCGGCTTCTCGGGGAGGAGCTCGCCGTTGAGACGCGGGAGCGTCCAGTCGCCCGTGTGGATCATCTCCCAGGCGGTCACGCCCTCGCGCGGCTCGCCCTTGGTGTCGAGGTCGTACGCGTCGAGGCCGATGAAGAACATGGCCACGGCGAGGAGGAGGACGGCGAGCGGCCTCACCGTAGCTCCACGGTCCCGTGCGTCCCATCCACGACGATGAGCTGTCCGTCGCGGAGAGTGCTCGTCGCTCCGGGGACCGCGAGGACCGCGGGGATCCCGTACTCGCGCGAGATGACCGCGGCGTGGGAGAGGACGCCGCCCGTCTCCGTGACCACGGCGGCCACGCGCCCGAGGAGCGGCGTCCAGCCCGGGTCGGTGAAGACCGTGACGAGCACGTCGCCCTTCTCGACCTTGCTCGCCTCGTCGAGGTTCTTGACCACCTTCGCGCGACCCTCGACGCGGCCGGGCGAGCACGCGATCCCGCGGAGGGCTCCGCTCGAGACGGGCGCCGCGTCCTTGCCCGGGTGCCGGGCGCCGATCTCGTTCGGGTTCCTGAAGTTCCTGTAGGAGCGCACGAGGCGCCGCCCCGCGCGGGCCTGGGCTCTCGTGTCGTCACGCGTCCCCTCGACGGCCGCGATCGCTTGCTGGAAGGTCAGGTACCAGACGTCGTCCACGGCATCGAGGACCTTCGTCTTCACGAGGCGGCGGGCCGCCTCGACGGCCCAGCGGCGGACGAGGTAGTAGGCGTAGCTCGACCGGTCGCGCATCTCCTCGCGCCACCACGCGTAGGTCCGCACGAGGTCGAGCGCCTTCGCGAAGCCGCGCCGCGCGATGAGCCCGAGGGCCTTCTCCACGCGGGCGCGCTCGGCGAGATACGCCGCGTGCTGCACCTCGGCCTGCGCGTCCGGCGCGCGCGCGGGGTCGTGCTGCGCGAGCGCCTGCTCGAGCATCGTCCGCACGAAGGGGAGGTCGTCCTCCCAGCGCGGGACGCGGATGTCGAGCTCCTTCCGCCCGTGGTGCCGCCACGTCCGGGCGAAGTCGCGGACGAGCGCATCCGGAATCCCCCCGCCCTCCCCGCGCCTGTCGAGGGACGAGAGACGAGCGTGCATGTCGCGGATCGGGCGGAGGTGGGAGAGGTTCCTCAGCCCGAGCATGAGCTTGAGCGAGTCGAGGTCGGGGAGCGCCTTCTTCGCGGCGTCGAGGTGCGGGCGCAGGTCCTGCTTCGCGTTCGTCGTGTTGTAGATCGTGTAGAAGTACGCGGACTCGGTCTCGAAGTAGAGGCCCGTGATGAGCTCGCGGAAGCGCTCGCCGAAGATCGCCGCGCTCATGGCCGAGATGTCGCCGATCTCGAAGGGGCGGGCCTTCTCCTCGAACGCGGCGAGGAACCGCTGGTCGGCCGCGAGCTGCTCCTTGTAGCAGCCCCAGAGACCGAGGAGGACCGGGATCGCCTTCACGACGCCGAGCGCCGTCGTGGGCGTCCGGACGCCCTCGTGGGCGTGCCGGATCCCGAGCCCCTCGTCGAACGCGCGCTCGTCGTAGCCCGGGATCTTCTCGAGGACG
The DNA here is from genome assembly GCA_964648345.1 of uncultured Planctomycetota bacterium. Lineage (GTDB taxonomy): Bacteria > Planctomycetota > J058 > J058 > JACQDU01 > CAZYLP01. Next base: position 12,646 of record CAZYLP010000036.1, on the reverse strand, counting down.
CGCTTCACCGCGCCGAGGTTCCAGTAAGGGCGCGCGAAGAACATGCGCGACCACTTCGTGCGCTTCTTCTCGTCGGCGGAGAGGAGACGGATGTCGATGAAGTACTGCGGGAGCGTGTGCTCGAGGACGCTCTCGTAGAGCGACCACATGAAGGGGGAGCACACGTCCGAGCTCACGCCGCCGTCGCGGAAGTCCGCCGTCGTCCACTCGCCCGTGTCGGGCGCGAAGGAGAGCGTCGTGATCGGGCGCGCCTGGACGAGCTCGAGCTTGCCGTCCTGGCGCGTCCACTCGATGTCCATGGGGCGGCCGTAGTGCTCCTGGACGCGCGCGCCGAGCTCGACCAGCTCGAGGAGCGCGGCGTCGTCGAGCGTCGGGCGCGCGGGGTCCACGGGCTTCCGCTCGACGACGCGCCGCTCGACGGCATCGACGATGTAGGAGTCCGCGTTCACCTTCCCCGAGACGAGCGCGTCGGCGAGCCCGAAGCACGCCTCGACGACCGACTCGCGCTCTCGGCCGGTGAGCGGGTTCGCCGTGAAGAGGACGCCCGCGGTCTCCGCGCGGACGAGGCGCTGGACGACGACCGCCATGGAGAGGCCGCCGGCGCCGCCGGCCCGGTCCTTCGCGTAGGCCTGGACGCGCTCGCTCCAGACCGAGGCCCAGCAGCGCTTGACCGCCGCCTCGAGGGCCGCGAAGCCGCGGACGTCGAGGACGGTCTCGTACTGACCCGCGAAGCTCGAGCCCTCGAGGTCCTCCTTCGTGCCGCTCGAGCGGACGGCGAGAGGGACGTCGCCGAGCATTCCGAGCGCGACGGCGAGGACTCCCTTCACGCTCTCCGGGAGCTCGGCCTGCTCGAGCTTCTTCCTGTCGGGCGCGGCGTCGAGGGCGCGGAGCATCTCCTCGAACGCGTGCGTCGTGAGGACGAAGCCCTCGGGCACCGAGAAGCCCGCGGCGATGAGCGCGCCGAGCGAGGCCGCCTTGCCGCCCACGATCGGCGCGTGCTCGTCGCGGAGGGCGGAGAGCGCGAGGAGGAGCGGCGCGTCCTTCACGGACATGCGGTCACCGGCATGCCACGCGAGTCCCCATGCGCACGAGCGTCTCGACTCCCTCGGCGGACCACTTCACGAGGTCGTCGTCGAAGCGGAGCGCGCCCTTCTCCGCGACGAGGACGATCGTCGAGCCGCCGAAGCGGAAGTAGCCCTTCTCGACCCCGCGGCGCACCGGGCCCGGGAAGTACGTCTGGACGATCTTCCCGACGCAGAGCGCCCCCACCTCCACGAGGAGGAGCCGTCCGAAGTGATCGCTCGCGAGCTCGCTCGCGTGGCGCTTGTTGAGGAAGCTCGGCGCTCCGCTCGCGAGCGCGATCGGGTGCACCGAGTCGAGCGCCCCTCCGAGCTCGCGCCACGACGACGCGACGCCCGTGTCGGGGAAGTGGAAGCGGTGGTAGTCCACGACCGCGAGCCTGAGGACGAGCGCGCTGCCCCCCCGGTACCGCTCGGCGAGCGCCGGATCGCCCACGAGCTCCTCCACGGTGACGCGCGACCCCTTCACCGGGAGGACCGTGCCGTCGAGCGTCGGGAAGACGAGGACGCGGGCGTCGGCGGGGGAGACGAGGTGGGTCGCATCCTCATCGATGGGGCGAGCCCCCGGACGGAGACGGCGCGCGAAGAACTCGTCCACGGAGCGGTACTCGGCGAGCGGCTTCTCGGCGTCCCTCGGGTCGATCCCCACGTCCCGCGCGAACTTCTCGACCGAGGAGCGGGTGAGAGCCGACGACTGGATGATCCCGTAGACGCGGCTCGCCACCGGCCGGCGGAGGACCGCGCGCGCGAGCCCGCCGCGGAGCCCGCCCCCGTACAGGAAGCGGAGCGTTCGCTCGCCGAAGACGCGCTCTTCGACGAGGGCTCCCGAGGCTCGGTCACGATAGTGAGTGGACACCGGCTCCATGAACCTGACAACTTACTTATCTCTTTGGCCCATGGCCACTCAACGACGGTTGACGGCGTCCGCTCGCTGGAGCCGTCGAGGGCACACGCCCGACGATTTCCATACTCCGAAAACGGCCGTCCAAAGATGGGAACGTTGCCCCCCCTCCATCCTGCATGTCACGGTAATGTCGGCCGTTGCTCGCATGACGCAACGCGGTCTAGCGTTTGTTCTCACTCTCGCGACTTTGTTCGGGGAGTGCACATGCAGAAGATGTTCGTAGGGCTCGTAGCGGTCGCCATGCTCGCGACTGCGGCCCCGGTTGCGGCTCAGCCCGCGCCGAATCTCGTGAACGCCTATCTCGGTCGGACGGTCAAGCCGAACTCGTCCGAGAAGGTGACCTTCTACGTCTGGCAGGCGAGCTCGTTCAAGGTGGACGAGTACAAGCTCGACGACGCCACGCTGGAGTCGTCGCTCCGCGACGGCTCGCTCCAGCTCAACCCGAGCACGCTGACCGCGACTCGCAGCTGGACCCTCCAGGGCCAGCAGGGCGAAGTGCCGGTCGCCAAGACCGGCGGCGTCTACGTCTACGTGGCCAAGGGCGGCAGCCAGCCGGCCTACGCCGAGGCGATCATCGTCTCGGGTCTCGGCCTCGGCGTGAAGCGCGACGACACGCGTTCGCTCGCCCTCGTGCACTCGGGCGACAACGTGGTGTCGAACGCGACGGTGCGCGTCCTCGTCTCGACCGACGGGACGAAGGCTCCGTCCTTCCTGACCTCGGGCGCGACGAGCCACCAGGGCGTCGCGACCTTCACGACGCCGACCAAGGGCAACGTCCTCTTCATCGCGAAGAAGGGCGGCGAGATCGCCTTCCAGCAGACGTGGGACCGCAGCTACTCGCAGCCGCAGCGCTACATGGTCCACGTCCAGACGGACCGGCCGCTCTACCGGCCGGGCCAGACCGCGCACTACCGCGGGATCGTCCGCGAGCAGCTCGTGCCCTCGCAGAGCTACCGCACGCCGGTCAACGAGGAGACCCGAACCTACCTCCGCGACACCAAGGGCAACCGCACGCTCGTCAAGACGGAGAAGACGAGCACGTTCGGCACGATCTCGGGCAGCACGTCCCTCTCGTCGGCCGCGCCGCTCGGCGAGTACGGCCTCGAGATCGAGGTCGGCCCCTCCGGCCCCAACAACTACCCGATCGGCTACACGTCGTTCGGCGTCGAGGAGTACCGCAAGCCCGAGTTCAAGGTCACCGTCACGACCGACAAGTCGAGCTACATCCAGGGCGCCCCGATCAAGGCGACGGTGAAGGCCGACTACTACTTCGGCGCCGCGGTCCCGAACGCCAAGGTCCACTACACGGTCACGCGCCAGCCGCGCTTCCGCTGGTGGTACCCCTGGCTCGCCATGGACGTGATGCCCATGGCCAAGATGTGGATGCCGTGGCACTGGGCTCCGCCCGCCGTCATCGCGTCGGGCGATGTCAAGACGCTCGCGAACGGCACCGTCGCGATCACGGTCCCGACGCCCACGGGCGCGACCGAGGACGCGGACTACACGTTCGAGGCGAAGGTCACCGACGCGAGCGACCGCGAGATCACCGGCAGCGCGAGCTTCCCCGTCACGCGCGCCGCGTTCGACCTCAACATCACGTCGGACCGCTACGTCTACGCCCCCGGCGACAAGGTCGACGTGCGCGCCAGCGTCCAGGAGACGAACGGCACGCCGGCGATCGGCGTCCAGGTCGAGCTCAAGGCCGAGCTGATCGACAACAACGGCACGGCGACGCTCAAGTACAAGACGAACAAGGCGACGGGCCTCGACGGCTCGATCAAGCAGGTCTTCCTCGCGTCGAACAAGGGCCAGTACCTGTTCACCGTGACGGCCAAGGACGCCGCGGGGAACAAGGTCACGGCCAACCGCACGATCTGGATCCAGGACCAGTCTGGCGGGATCGACTGGCAGTGGACGCAGGCCGAGATCATCCCCGACCGTGAGATCTACACGGCCGGCGACTACGCGTTCTTCCTCGTCAAGTCGCCGATCAAGAACGGCACGGGCGTCTTCACGCTCGAGAGCACGCAGATGCAGAGGCGCGTGACGTTCTCGATCAAGGGCGGCCTCGGCATCGTGGTCCTCCCGATCGCGGCGACCATGGCCCCGAACGTCTTCGCGACCGTCATGATCCCGACGAAGGACGGGCTCGCGCTCGCCGAGAAGGAGATCCAGGTCCCGCCGACGGACAACCTCGTCAACGTGACGATCACGGCCGACAAGGCCGAGTACCGTCCGGGCGAGACGGCCAAGCTCAAGGTCAAGGCCCGGAACTCGAAGGGCCAGCCGGTGCGCGCCGAGATCGCCCTCTCGCTCGTGGACGAGGCGCTCTTCGGCCTCCGCGAGGACACGACGCCCAAGCTCTCCGAGACGTTCTTCTCGAAGATCTGGAACGGCGTCACGACGGCGGGCGGCCAGGGCGGCGGCGGGCCGATCCTCTTCAAGGCCTTCAACGTGGCGCTGGCCCCCTCGGCCATGACGGGCGCGCAGGCGGCGGGCAGCAAGGGCGCCCGGGAGTACTTCCCGGACACCATGCGCTGGATCGCGAACCTGACGACGGACGCGAACGGCGATGCCACGGTCACCCAGAAGGTGGCCGACTCGCTCACCACGTGGCGCCTCACGGCGCGCGCGGTGACGCAGGACACGACGGTCGGCGAGACGGTCACCTCGGTGCTCGTCCGCAAGGACCTCGTCGTCCGCCTCGCCACGCCGCGGACGTTCGTCGAGGGTGACGAGATGAACCTCGTCGGCATCGTCCACAACCTCTCGCGTCAGACGGGCAACGTCACGGTCAAGCTCGAGGCCCAGGGCGTCCAGCTCCTCGACCCCGCGACGAAGACCATGTCGATCGCGAAGGGCGACCTCGCCCGCGTCGAGTGGCGCATCAAGATCAACGAGGCCGGCCGCGCGGTGCTCACCGCGAGCGCCAACGCCTCGTGGGATCAGGACGCGCTCCGCCTCACGATCCCGGTCGCCGCGCGCGGCGTCTCGGCGAAGAAGGCGCAGTCGGGCTCGCTCCTCCAGGACGGCTCGGTGACGGTCACGCTCGACAAGGACGCGCGGGCGATCGACCCGGCGACCGAGCTGCGCGTGAACCTCTCGCCGTCGCTCGCGGGCTCGATGCTCGACTCGCTCGACCACCTGACGGGTTACCCCTACGGGTGCATCGAGCAGACGATGTCGCGCTTCCTGCCGGACGTGATCGTGGCCGACGTGCTCAAGTCTCTCGGCCGCGACGACTCGGCCCTCGCGCAGAAGCTGCCCGACATGGTCCGCGACGGCGTCGAGCGGATCCAGGGCATGCAGAACGCGGACGGCGGGTTCGGGTGGTTCGGCGAGAACGCGAGCCAGCCTTACCAGACGGCGTACGTCGCCTACGGTCTCGCCCTCGCCAAGAAGTCGGGCTTCCCGGTGAACGACGACCTGTTCAACCGCGTCGTCAAGTTCCTCGACAACGCGATCCAGCAGGGCACGCTCGACATCGACGGCCGCGCCTACGCGTGCTACGCGCTCGCGACGGCGGGGACGTTCAAGACGAGCGAGCTCGTGTCGCTCGCGGGCAAGAAGGCGCAGCTCAACGACTACTCCCGCGCCGTCCTCGCCCTCGCGCTCAAGCTCGCCGGGCAGCAGAGCCTCGCGACGGACGTGGCCGCGTCGCTCGACGCGTCCGCGCTCCGCGCGAACGGCCGCTGCCACTGGGAAGGCAAGACGATCAACTACGGCTCGTGGCAGTCGAACACGACCGAGGTGACCGCCTACGCCCTCCGCGCTCTCGTCGCGCTCGATCCGCAGGACACGAAGATCGCCGAGGCGGTCAAGTGGCTCACCGAGCGTCAGCAGGAGAGCGGCCTCTACACGACGACGAAGGACACGGCGGCGGTCGTCCTCGCCCTCGCGGACTACGTCCGCGTGACGAACGAGCTCACGCCGAACCTCAAGGTCACCGTCTCGGTGAACGGCCAGGCGCAGGTGCTCGACTTCGCCAAGCTCGACATGTCCACCGCGTCGCGCGTGATCACGGTCCCGGGCAAGCTCCTCAAGACGGGCCCGAACACGATCGTGATCTCGCGTCAGGGCACGGGCGCGCTCTACTACACGGCGCTCATGGACCAGAAGGTCCGCATGGACCCGATCCCGGCCCTCGAGAACGGGATCAGCGTCAAGCGGACGTTCTACAAGGTGACGACGAGCATCGACCAGAACGGCCAGGTCATCGAGGACGAGAAGCCCCTCACGGGCAACGTCAAGCTCGGCGACAAGGTGCGGGTCAAGCTCTCGCTCCAGGTCTCGAAGAACGCGGCCGTCGAGCACGTGAACCTCGAGGACCGCTTCCCCGTCGGCTTCTCGGTCGTGGACGACCGGGCGACCGGCTGGCGCGGCTGGTCCTGGTGGTGCAGCGCTCGCGAGGTCCACGACGACCGGCTCGTGTTCTTCGCGTCGCAGCTCTCGCTCCAGGGCCCGACGGGCGGCACGACCTACGAGTACTCGTACGACCTCCGGGCCGAGGTGGCGGGCCGCTTCATGGCCCTCCCCGCGATCGCCGAGGCGGTCTACACGCCCGAGGTGAACGGGCGTAGCGATGGCAAGGTCATCACCATCGACTGAGCACGGAATAGTCACTAGGCACTAGTCATTGAGTTGGCAATCCGATCCGGATCGCCCGTTCAATGCCTAGTGCCTAGTGACTAGTGCCTAGTGACTAGTGAACCGCTAACGTCAACGCATGAGCGTTACGGAGGCGATCGGTCCCTCGCGAACCCAGGAGTTCGTCGAGCTCCCCTATCGCCTCCGCGCGCTTCAGGGCCCGCTCTGGGTGCCGCCGCTCCGGCAGACCGTCCACGCCGAGCTCGCCGCTCCGTCCATCGAGAAGCAGCTGTTCCTCCACGGCGACGAGGGCCGGATCGCGGTCCTCCACGACGCGCGGCTCCCGTTCGGCCAGCTCGGCTACTTCGAGGCCGCGACGGAGGACGCCGCGCGGAGCCTGATCGACGCGGGCCTCGAGTGGCTCCGCGCGCGCGGCGTGAAGCAGGTCGTGGGTCCCATGAACGGCGGCGCGCACCGCCAGCACCGCTTCCTCGTCGAGGGCTTCGAGAAGCCGCCCTTCATCTTCGAGCCGCGCAACCCGCCCGAGTACCCGCGCTGGTTCGAGGCGAGCGGCTTCGCGCGCGCGAAGACCTGGTGGACCTACGAGGCGTCGCGCCCCTGGTTCGACAAGCTGCGCCGCCTCCTCCACCCGGGCGTGATCCGCGCCGCGCGGACCGGCCACCGGATCGTGCCGCTCGAGGGCGCGGAGGCGATCCCGCGGATCCATGCGCTGCTCGACGCGGTGTGGGCGGGGCACCTGGGGTACGCGCCGCTCTCGCGCGACGAGTTCACCGCCGCGTTCCAGGGGCCGCTCGCGCTCATGACGCGGCGGTGGCTCGGCGTCGTCACCGACGCGAGCGGCCGCGACCTCGGGACGGCCTTCATGTTCCCCGACTGGATCGACGAGGTCCGCGCCCTCGGGGGCGACGCCATGGGCTTCGGGCGCTGGCTCGGGACGAAGCCCGTCCCGAAGCGCATGGTCCTCCACACGGTCGCCTTCAGGCCCGAGGCGCGGCGCTCGGGGGCGCCGTTCCTGATCGTCCACGAGGGGCTCGGCCACCTCCTCGAGGACGGCGTCGAGGAGATCGTCATCGCCCTCGTCACCGAGGAGTGGAAGCTCTTCTCTCGCGCGCTCGTGCCGGCGCGCACGTACGCGCTCTACGGACGCGCTCTCTAGCGCTTGAGGATCGGCGCCGAGTCGTCGATCGCGCCCGTCGCGAGGAACGTCGCGATCTGGTCCTGCGCGGCGACCGTGTATTGCCAGCCGTCCACGATCGCGTCGTTCGGCAAGTTCAGGAACGTGTGACTGTCCACGCAGAAGAACCGGAGGCCGAAGTCCTTCGTGCTCTCGACGCCGTGGTCGCGGTCCACGTTCGCGGTGCTGCGCCCGTAGGGGAGTCCGAGCGTGCGGAGCAGCTCGTCGCGCTGCGGGCTCAGGAGCCCGGCGGCGCGCGCGAGGTTGATCCCGGCCGCCGTCGGCATGGCGAGGTCGTTCCGCGAGAGCTGGACGAGGACGCGCTTCGCCGTCCGGCCCGGGAGCGGGCTCGTGCGCCAGTGCTTCGCGAAGTTGACCGAGTCCGCGCCGTCGAAGGCCATGGCCGCGACGCCGAGGTAGCTCCGCCACGCGGGCGTGTTGCGCACGAGCCCGAGACCGCCTCCTTTTCGCGGCGGCGACGGCGCGGCGAGCGCGATCTTCTTCACGGCGCCCGACGGCTCCACGACGTCGAGGACGAGCGGGTCGCCCGGGTCCGCCTTCACGGCGGCGAAGAAGTCGCCGCTCGCGGTCGCGGTCGCGCTCGAGCTCGCTCCGATCGCGGAGTTCGTCAGCGTCACCGCGCTCCCGGGCGCGACCTGCGGCGAGGTCACGGCCACGCCCCAGGAGAGGCGGGGCAACCGGTCCGCGACGACGGCGAACTCGCTCGTCGTGACGACGTCGTTCACGAGCGCGCTCCCCGCGACGTTCAGGACCGCGCCGTCGATCTCGGGTGCGAGGGCGAGGATCTCCGCGCCGATCACGGTCCCGAGCGACTGGCCGACGTAGTGGATCGCGTTGCCGGCGCCGCCGAACTCCGAGCCGGCCGGCTGCGCCGCGAGGATCCGGCAGAGCTGGACCGTGTCGAGCGCGGTCTGCCGGAGGACGTCGCGCGTGGCCGTCGCGTCCGCGTCGTAGACGATCGCGCCCGAGTCGGTGAAGCCGTCGCCGTCCACGTCGACGGCCCGGCCCTCTCCGAGCGGCGGGAAGAGGCTCTTCAAGAGGGAGCTCCGCGCGATCGTGTCGTCGGGCCCGTGCCCGAACGCGTCGATCGCGACGGTCGCGTAGCCCGCTCGCGCGAGCCGCGTCGCCACGGAGAGGCCGTCGAGCCGGCACCGGTCGATCCCGTGCCCGAAGACGACGCAGGGGTAGGGCGGCTGCTTGAAGCCGTTCGCCGCGGTCGGCTTCGGGACCGCGACGAGGAAGGTCACCTCGTCCGGGACCTCCTTCGCCGTGCCGTTCGGCACGGAGACGGCGAAGCGGCCGCCGCCGCCCTTCACGAACGAGGGCGAGCGGAAGCTCCCGAAGACGACGTGCTCCACGCTGTCGAAGTCGTAGAGCCCCGTCGCGAGCATGTTCGCCGCCGCCGAGACCGACGAGCCCGGCGACGTGATCGGCACGATCGCCGCCGCGATCGGCTGCGCGGCCTGGAGGAGCCCCGTGAAGAACGAGACGTTGATCGACTGCGTCTTCGTGAAGACCGGAGGATAGGCCGCGGCGAGCGACGCGAAGGGCCCGCGGCCGTGGAGGCCCTCGGAGAGCGCGAGCGGTGTCGCGGTGATCGACTGGGTCGTGAAGGTCCACGCGAAGGAGACGGGAGCCTTGAGCTTGAGGCTCGCGATGACCGAGAGCGCGCGCTGGACGCCCGCAGCCTGGCCGGGGAGGACGGTGCCCGCCGCGGGCGCTCGTACGAGGTCTCCGCTCGTGCCGCGGACGCCGGCGAGGACGACCGCGTGCTCGGCCGCCTCGTCGAGCGGCACGAGCGGGCGGAGGAGGAGGGTGTCGGTCTCGTCCTCGTAGAAGGTCGAGCGGTTTCCGGGGCGGAAGACGATGTCGTCGGCCGACGCGTTCGGCTCGAGGGCGCTCAGCACCGAGCGGGGCGGACGCTTCACGGGGTGCGCGGAGAGGGAGCCCACGTCGAGCGCCGTCACGCGCCCGAAGCTCGCGTGGCCGGGCTCGACGTTCACGACGACGACCGTCTCGCGCGTCACCGACTTCAAGTCGATCGGCCCCTCGAACCGGACCATGATCGGCGCGGAGGTCCCGAATCCGTCGAGGTCGCCGATCCCCGCGGCGACGCGCGCCTCGAGCTTCGTCTGCGTCGCGAACGGGAGCGCGACGCGCTTCCCGGTCGTCCGCGACGCGTCGGCGACGGTCCACCGGTCGTTCGGGAAGGGCGAGGGCGCCCAGTCTCCCGGCCGGAGCGCGGCGTCGAGGGCGACGCGCGGGCCGCTCCCCGGGACGGGCGGGATGAGCGCCCGGCTCGCGGTCGAGACGGCGCTCGTCGTGCCGCTCGCCGTGGCCGCGGTCGCGCCGGCCGAGGCCGAGCCACCGCCTCCCCCGCCGCGCGCGCAGGCCGTCAGCGTCGAGAGTGCGACGAGACCGGCGACGAGACGCCCGGACATGATCTCTCCCCGATCGCTCCCTTACACACGGAGCGCCGAGTGCTCTCTCCGCGGCGACCGGGCACTTCCACGCCCCCGGAGCGGACCGCTTTCCGAAAGCGGTGGTCACTCCGTGTCCATCCGTCTCGTCGCGTCTCGAGGCGAGAGACGCTCAGCGCTCGACCTCCTTCGCGACGAGGTCGGGCGCGAGCCACGGCACGAAGGGCGCTCGCGTCGCCTGACGCGCGGAGGCCAGCATCTTCCTCGCGCCCGCGTCGTCGCCCTGTCGCTTGAGCGCGAGCGCGAGACCGCCGAACGCGTCGGCAGTGGACGCGCGGCTCGTGATCCCGCGCGCGAAGGCGAGCGCCGCCTCCCTGGGGCGGGAGCGGCGGAGCTCGAGCGCGCCGCGGACGGCGGGGACCGGCGGCGACTCCGCGTCGCTCACCTCGAGGAGCGCGAGCTCGCGGTCGGCCTGGTCGAGCCGATCGAGGGCGACGAGGCAGAGGACCCACGTGCATCGCGTCTCGACGGACACGGGGAGCGTCGACGCGATCGCGCGCGTGACCTCCTCGGCGCGGCGGAGGTCGGCCGCGTTCTCCGCGCGGTCCGGCTCGGCGACCGCGCGCGCGACGACGAAGCGCGCGTGGACGCGGTAGAGGGCCCGGCGCAGGTCCTCGAGCAGGGGTTCGGCCTTGATCGCCTCGTCGATCTCCGGCGACTCGGCGAGCGCCACGGCCGTCGCCGCGTCGGCCGGCCGCGTGAGCGAATCGGCGCCGCCGCCGCGCCACTCGGACCGCGTCGCCAGGGCCGCGTGGAACTCGAAGGCCGCGGCGACCCCCGCGGCGCGTGCGCGCGGGCGGAGGGCCGCGGCGCGCTCCTCCGAGGCGAGGACCGCCACGTCCACGATCGCGGCGGTGAGCGCGGCGCGGAGCCAGACCGGGTCGTCGCCTGGCGGGACCGGCAAGCGGTCGAACGCGTCGAGGAGAGCGTGTGCGAGCCCCTTCTCGTCGTCGTCGTTGATGCCGTTCGTGTTGATGAGGTTGAGGAGCCGGCACGCGCGGCCGAACTCCTCGAGCGCGGCCGTGCGCCGCGGCGCGAACGGGTCGGGCGCGGCCGACCAGACGTCGAGGGCCCTGGCCAGCGCCAGGATCTCCGCGGCGACGCGCACCGTGCCGTCGGGGGTTCGGACGGCGGACCGGGCGACCGAGAGCACGTTCGCCTTCACGTGCCGCGTCGCCTCCTCGAGGGCCTGGGCCGCCCGGACGCGCTCGAGGGCCGCGCGGATGCCCGGGTCGTTCGGGCGGGCGACGAGCCCCGACTTGGCGGCGAACTCCGCGTCGGCGGTCTCGCCGCGCGCGAGACGGGCGAGCGCCGTGATCCGGTGGGGCTCTCCCGAGGGGGGCCTGGCCAGGAGGGGCTGCACCGACTCGATGGCGAGGGCGTGCTCGGAGGCGGCGAGCGCGGCCAGGCCCAGCGCGACCCGCGCGGCCGGCTCGTCCGGCTCGAGGGCGAGCGCGGCGTTCGCGGCCTCGATGGCGGCCTTGCCCTCGCCCGCGGCCGAGAGCCGTTCGGCGAGGGCGCGGTGGGCTCGCGCTCGCACGGGGCGAGCCTCGGGCGCCTTCACGGCCTCGAGCGTCGCGAGCTCGGACCGGATCGCGGCGATCGCCGGCCCGGTCGGACCGGGAGCCGCGAGGCGGTCGAGCGCGGCCGCCGCGGCGGCGACGAGGTCGCGCTCGCGGTCGGCCTCGGCGCGGGCGCGGGCGGAGCGGACGCCGAGCGCGATGGCGACCCCGAGGAGCGCGAGAGCCGTCGCGACGAGGACGGCGAGGAGCGCGATCGGGCGGCGGGGCGGCGGCGGCGCCTTCACGGACGCAGGGTCGAGCGCGAGCGCGAGGCGGCCGGCGTCCGGGAAGCGCGCCGCCACGTCGAGCGCGATCGACCGCTCGACGGCGCGCGCGAGCCAGGGCGGGACGTCGGGTCGTACGCGGTCGATCGGCTCGTGCACGCCCGACGAGGTCGCGGCGATGACGGCGAAGAGGTCGTCGCCGCCGAAGGGCCGCGTCCCCGCGAGCGCCTCGTAGAGGATGACGCCGAGCGCGAAGACGTCGGCGCGCGGGTCCGCGGCCACCGCGTTCCGAGTCTGCTCGGGCGCCATGTACCCGGCGGTCCCGAGCCACGCGCCCTCCTTCGAGAAGACGGCCGACGCGTCGGCGCCAGGGACCGGGAAGTGCTTCGCGAGGCCGAGGTCGGCGACGAGCGGCCGGCCCTCCGCGTCGAAGAGGATGTTCTCGGGCTTCAAGTCGCGGTGCACGATCCCGCGCGCGTGGGCGCCTCCGAGCGCCCGGGCGAGAGCCCGGCCGAGGCCCGCCGCCTCCTCGACCGCGAGCGGCCCGCGGCGCATCCGGTCGCGGAGCGTGCCGCCGGGGACGAACGGCATCAC
>CAZYLP010000035.1:14318-21239 GCA_964648345.1 uncultured Planctomycetota bacterium | reverse complement strand
TTGGCGGCGCGTCCTCGCGGCGCTCGACCGCGAGAAGGTGGCCGCGCTCGACGCGAAGGCCGAGCGCGCCGTCCTCCGCGTCGAGGTCGGCGGGGCGCTCGGAGTCGTGGACCTCGTCTTCGTGAAGGAGGGGGACGCATGGGCCGTCGGCCTCTGATCGCGACTCTCCTCATCGCAGCGACGAGCAGCCTCGCCCTCCTCGGAGGAGCGCTCCTCGCGGCTTCGACGGCGCGGGCGGACGCTCCGTTCGTCGCTCTCGCCACGGGTCACGTCGGGCAGCCGTACTCGGATGGCCTCGACGACATCTTCCGCGACGCCTACGCGGGCGCGTCGCTGCCCTTCGCGAACTACCGCGTGACGGTGGGCGCGCTCCCGACGGGCCTCCGCATGGACGGAGCGAACGGCGCGATCTCGGGGCGGCCGCTCGCTGCCCGGGCGGCGCGTCTGCGGATCGCGGCGACCGACCAGTCCGGCGCGGACTACTTCGTGCGCGCCGACCTCACCGTCTTCACGAAGAACGAGACGGAGGTCGTCTCCGGGCAGAGCTTCCTCGCGGCCGGCCCCTACTCGACGACGACGCGCACGACGAGCATGTCGTGGGTCTCGAGCCTCGACGGCAAGACGTATCCGTCGAGCGTCCAGATCGTCCAGCCGGTCGGGACGACGGGCAAGCTCCCGCTCTTCGTCTTCCACCGCGGACGCGGCCTCACGTGGAACGAGTACCCGCTCTTCCTCGCGCGGATCGCGTCCCACGGGATCGTGTGCGCGAGCATCTCGGACTCCCAGAGCTTCTACGACCCGGGCAACCCGGGCGCGCGCGATCTCAACTACGACTCGGGCCGCATCGAGCTCGGCATGCAGAACGCCGGCGCGGCGCTCGAGGGCCTGCTCGACTACATGCTCGGCCTCGGGCAGACGCCGGCCGACTCGCTCTTCGGACGGATCGACGAGGAGAACGTCTTCGCCGGCGGCCACTCGCGCGGCGGCGGCGCCTCGCACGGCGCGCACGTGCGCGGCCTCACGATCCGGCTCAAGGGCTCGATCTACTTCATGGCGTTCGACCTCCGCTACTTCTGGGAGGTCGTGCCGCCGGCCCAGGCGCCCGCGTATGCGATCCCGGACGCGCAGCCGCGCCTCCCGAGCCTCGTGATCTCGGCCGAGCTCGACGGCGACCTCGTCTACCCGTACGCGGACGAGATCATCGACCGCGCCACGGGGCCGACGACGTTCGCGACGATCTACGGCGCGAACCACAACCAGCTCGCCGACAACCACGGCAACGACGCGACGCCGAAGATCACGCGCCAGCAGCAGCAGGACCGGATCGCGCATCTCGTGATCGCGTTCGTGAAGCGCTGGGCCAACCAGGACGTGTCGCTCGAGGGGCTCCTCTACGGCAAGGAGTACGAGACCTCCGCGGCGTTCGGCATCGCGAGCTGGCGGCGCACGTCGCCCGCGCTCCGCGTCGATGACTTCCAGGACACGAACCCGGCGACGAACCTGCTCGGCGGCTCGAACGGCGTCGCCGGCGCGTCGCGCTCCGAGCAGAGCGTCTACCCGTCGCTCGGCAACCTCTCCTCGCTCGGGATCCGCCACTCGATCCTCAGCCTCTCCACGCAGAACGCGAGCTTCGACCTCGGGCTCGGCGGCGCGCGCGATCTCCGGCGCCACCGCGCGCTCCAGGCGCGCGTGCTGCAGACGGGCTCCTCCGGCTGGGCCGTCGACACGTGGGCCGTGCTCGAGGACGCGCGCGGAAACCGCGCCTCGGTGCAGGTCGCGAAGAGCGATGGCACGAGCCTCGGATTCCTCCCCGCGTTCACGTCGGGGCAGTCGTCCTTCCAGCGCTTCGTGACGCTCACGGTCCCGCTCCACCGCTTCGAGCGGAACGCGACCGCGTTCGACCTCTCCTCCGTCACGAAGGTGTCGTTCGTCTTCGGCACCCATAACCTGACGAACACGGTCGCCCTCGACGACGTGCGGTTCGAGTAGAAGCCCCGATCCCGTCTTCGGAAATCGGCGGCGTGCCACGACGAGAAGCGAGCGGGAGCCGCACGCCCGCGACGAGCAAACGCGCGGGTTCCGCGCTTGGTGCGCTTTTTTCTCCTCACTCGCTCTTCAGGAGAGAGTTGGGGTAAATGACGAAGCGAACGACCGCCGGCTGGGCGGCTTCCGCACTCTTCATCGTCGCGGCGGCGTGCTCGAACGGAGGCGGCGGAGGCTCGGGCGCCGGCTCGACGATCGCGCCGACGACGAGCTCGAACCCCGCGCCGGTCACCTCCTCGCCGCCCGCGCCGGTCACGACCGCGCCCGCGGGCCCGAGCTCGCTCTTCGCCGGAGCCTCGCAGGTGGACGTGACGCCGCCCGTCGGCGTCCCGCTCGCCGGGTACGGCGGCGGCGCGCGCCGTCACACGCCCTTCCCGCGGATCGGCCCGGGCTACGACCACATCCTCACGCCCTCGACGGGCATCCGCGACCCGATCATGGCGCGCGCGCTCACGCTCACGGACGGCACCCAGCGCGTCACGTTCCTCGCGCTCGACGCGATCGCGACCGAGCGCCGCATGGTCGAGAACGCGTGGAAGAAGGCGCGGCTCATGGGCGCCAAGGTCGAGCTCGACCAGCTCATGGTCTGCTCGAGCCACACGCACTCGGGCCCCGGCTGCTTGACCGAGCTCCTCTTCTGGGAGCTGACCGCGGCCGACCTCTACGTGGACTCGGTCGCGCAGGCGTACGCGGACGGCCTCGCGAAGGCGATCTACGAGGCCGAGAAGAACGAGGTCCCGGCGAAGGTCGGCTGCAGCTCGACGGACATCACGAACGCGACCCACAACCGGCGCACGGGCAGCTCGAAGGTCTTCACGGGCTCGAGCATCGACCCGGAGGCGCTCGTCCTCCGCGTGGACCGCGACTCGGACGGCGCCCCGATCGCGACCGTGTGGAACTTCGCGATCCACGGCGTCTCGCTCGACACGGACAACCACCTCTTCTCGGCGGACATCATGGGCGGCGTGAACGCCGAGCTCTCCAGGGTGAACGTCGGCGTCCCGATCTTCATCAACTCGGGCGAAGGCGACATCTCGCCGGACTTCTTCGGCGACGCCGGGATCAAGACGGGCGGCATCGCGATCGCCGACAAGATCGTCGCCGCGCGGGCCAAGGCGACCACGCTCCCGTCGCTCCCGATCGCGAACGTCTCCGAGGACATCGACTTCGGCCAGGCTCACCTCGACCTCACGATCAACCGGATCGCGGGTCAGATCGGCTCGATCTCGAACCAGGGCTGGTTCCAGTTCCTCCAGACGATCGGCGGCAACCTCGGCTACGCGGTGCCGATCCCGAAGGGATGGATCGAGAACGAGTTCCGCTTCCAGGGGACGCGGATCGGCAAGTGGGGCTTCACGTCCATGCCGGGCGAGGCGATCCACACGATCTCGCTCTCGCTCAAGAAGCAGGGCAAGTCCCTCGGCTTCGAGCGCACCTTCACGTGCGGCCTCGCGAACGGCCACATGGCCTACATCTGCACGCCCGACGAGTACGACGCGGGCGGCTACGAGTCGCTCGCGACCTTCTGGGGCCGCGACACGGGGACGAAGCTCGAGGACGCGTGCGTCAAGCAGCTGACGAAGGTCAAGCCGTGATTTAAGCTCGTAGCCCATGAGCGGAACGGCCTTCACGAAGAACCACTCCGACCACTCGAACGACACCGGCTACCAGTTCGAGTTCTTCTGCGACAAGTGCGGCAACGGCTGGCGCTCGAGCTTCCAGGCGAACAAGCTCGGCATGGCCCAGAGCTTCTTCCGCGCCGCGGGGAGCCTCTTCGGCGGCGGCCTCGAGCGCGCCGCCTACGCGACGGGCCAGGCGAAGGACATGCTCCGCGGCAAGGCCTGGGACGACGCCTTCGCGGTCGCGACGGCCGAGGGCCGCGTCAAGTTCAAGCAGTGCTCCCGCTGCGGGCACTGGGTCTGCCCCGAGGTCTGCTGGAACGAGGAGCGCGGGCTCTGCGAGAACTGCGCTCCGCGACTCGAGGAGGAGCTCGCCTCGGCCCAGGCGACCGCGGCCAAGGAGCAGGTCTGGGAGAAGTCCCGCACCGTGGACCAGACCGGGGGCGTGGACGTCTCCAAGAAAGCCGGAGTCGGCGGCGCCTGCACGAACTGCGGCGCACCGAAGTCCGCGGGCAAGTTCTGCGGCGAGTGCGGCAAGCCCTTCGCGTCCGTGAAGGAGAACTGCGGCCAGTGCGGCGCGAAGTTCGCCGGCAAGGCGAAGTTCTGCCCGGAGTGCGGGACGCCGCGCGGTTAGTAGACGGCCTCTCGACTCGCTGCGCTCGTTCGAGGACCCGGATCCTTCACTTCGGCGCGAGCGTCCTGAGCGAGCCGTCCGTCGCCGCGACGAGGAGCTTCTCGCCGAGCCACGCGACGCCCTTCGCGTTGCCGCACTCGGCCTTCTTCGTCTTCGCCTTCGTGGCCACGTCCCAGACGTGGACGTCCTTCATGGTCGCGGCCGCGACGAGCTTCCCGTCCTTGGAGAAGGCGAGCGCGTTCACCGGCTGCTCGTCCTCGAAGACGCCCGCGCTCTCGCCCGACGCGACCGTCCAGAGGCGCACCGACTGATCGTTCGAGCCCGTCGCGAGGAGCGCTCCGTCGGGCGAGAACGCGACGCACGTGAGACGCCCGTGGTGCCCCTCGAGGGTCCGCACGTGCTTCCCCGAGCTCTCCCAGATCCGCACGGTCTCGTCGCCGCTCGCGGTCGCGAGGAGCTTGCCGTCGGGCGAGAAGGCGACCGCGCGCACGTTGCGGCGGTGCCCTTCGAGCTTCTTCAGCTCCTGCTGCTTCGAGACATCGAAGAGGCGCGCGAAGGTGTCCTCGCTCCCGGTGAGGAGCTGCGCGGCGTCGGGCGAGAACGCGACGTGCTCCACGCCCGACTTGTGCGCGAGCTTGGCGGTCTCCTTCCCGGTCGCGACCTCGAAGACGCGCGCCGTCTTGTCCACGCTCGCCGAGGCGAGGAGCTTCCCGTCCTTCGAGAACGCGAGCCCGACGACCGCGTCCGTGTGCGCCGCGATCTTCCGGGTCTCCTTCCCGGTCGCGAGGTCCCAGAGGCGGATCGTCTTGTCCCAGCCTCCGGTCGCCGCGATCGCTCCGTCCGGCGAGACGGCGAGGCAGGAGACGTCCTTGTGCTTCATGTCGTCGGCGAAGACGGAGACGGACACGAACAGGCTCAGCAACAGGGCGAGACGACGCATGATCAGCGCTCCGCTCTCGATCTTATCGTTCTTGGCGATCCACTTTTTCAACGCCGAAGGACGCTGACAATCGAGGTTGGTCGCCGCGAGAGGCGCCGATCGAAGATCGGCGGCCTCTCGCGGCGGAGAACATTCGGCGTCCTTCGGCGTTGAAAAAAGGAATTGGT
Source organism: uncultured Planctomycetota bacterium (assembly GCA_964648345.1). GTDB lineage: Bacteria > Planctomycetota > J058 > J058 > JACQDU01 > CAZYLP01. The sequence continues at coordinate 15,836 of CAZYLP010000035.1, read as the reverse complement.
CATCCACGTCCCATCCGTTCCAATGGAGTCATGAGCCACCTCACAGCTTTCGACACGCAGGACCTGAAGCTCGTCTACAAGACCCTCCACGGCCAGCTCCTCTCGGAACCGGACCTCATGGACTCGAAGTTCCTGAACGAGCTCCAGCTCTGGCTCCAGACCCTGGCGCAGACGGATGGCGTGGACATCTCGGACCACGGAAAGTGGGACGCCTGGCTCAACTCCCGTTCGGGAGCCGTTCGGAGCTGAAACCCGGAAGACGACCCGGCGGTAAGCTGTCCCGATAGTCGGGAGGCTCCGTGCGAAGCATAGTCTTCCTCCTCGTCTGCCTCGCGCCGTTGACCGCGCTGGCAGACGACTCGACGCCGGCTCATCCGATCGATCGTCACTTCGACGCCTGGTGGAAGGAGAAGAACGTCACCCCCGCGCCGCGCTCGCGGAACGACGACTTCCTCCGCCGGGTCTCGCTCGACGTCCTCGGCCGCCCGCCGCGACCCGCCGAGGTGCTCGCATTCCAGGATGCACCGGACCGCGAGAAGAAGATCGACGAGCTCCTCGCCTCGGACGAGGCGGCGGACTTCTTCGCCGACGAGTGGATCCGGATCCTCATCGACGAGCGCTTCGACGAGACGCTCCCGCTCCGCGTGAACGTGACGACGTTCCGCTCGCTGCTCATCAATGCGTGGAAGGAGGACATCTCCTACGCCACGCTCGTGACCCAGCTCCTCTCGGCGACGGGCGACAACGTGAAGCAGCCCGCCGTGAACTTCCTCCTCGCGGCGCTCGACCCGAAGGAGCCGCCGCACGAGGCGGCGACGCGCACGGCGCGGATCTTCCTCGGGCAGCAGATCCAGTGCGCGCGCTGCCACGACCACCCGACCGAGAAGCTCACGCAGGACGACTTCTGGGCCTTCACGGCCTTCTTCTCGGGGACCAAGGCGAAGGCCCGGCAGACGTTCGACGGCTACGGCGTCAAGGTGACGGACGGCCCGGCGCAGGCGATCAAGATCCCCGACATCGGCGTCGAGGTCGCGCCGCGCTTCCTCGACGGCAAGAAGCCCGAGAAGCCCGAGCACGCGCGCGCCGAGCTCGCCCGCTTCGTGACCTCGAGCCCGCTCATGGCCCGCGCGGTCGTGAACCGCGTCTGGGCTCACTTCCTCGGCCGCGGCTTCTACCGCGCCGTGGACCAGGTCTCGGGCACGCCCGAGCACGAGCCGCTCCTCGCGTCGCTCTGCGAGGACTTCACGAAGGGCGGCACGAGCCTCCGCAAGCTCTCGCGGACGATCCTGACCTCGCGCGTCTACCAGCTCTCGTGCGAGGGCGACCCGGCGAGCTACGCGGCCATGACTCTCAAGCCGCAGACGCCCGTCCAGTTCCTCAACACGCTCACGTGGGTGCTCGCGCTCGACGTCTTCTTGAAGCAGTTCTACCAGCAGTTCCTCGACAACAAGGCGCTCCCCGAGCAGTACCGCCAGCCGGCGGTCTTCCGCCTCTACCTCATCGAGTTCGTCCGCAAGC
>CAZYLP010000035.1:0-14308 GCA_964648345.1 uncultured Planctomycetota bacterium | reverse complement strand
CTCCAGGGCCTCGTCTCGGTGAGCTGGGGTCGCTTGAAGGAGATCGTCGAGGAGAACGAGACGCCCGAGGCGAGGATCGACGCGATCTTCGTGGCGCTCCTCGCCCGCGCTCCCTCGGCCGAGGAGCGGAAGCGTTACCTCGGCTACGTCTCGAAGAAGAAGAACTCGAGCGCGGCCTGGGAGGACGTCTACTGGGTCGTCCTCAACTCGACCGAGCTCCTCTTCAACCACTGAGGCAAGCGATGAACTGCGCATGCAGCCGCCGTGACTTCATCCGGCTCGCCCTCGGCGCGGGCGCCGCCTTCGCGTGGCCGTTTCACGGTCTCCTCGAGGCCGCCGAGCCGAAGGCGAAGGCGAAGGCGATGATCCTCCTCTGGATGCAGGGAGGACCGAGCCAGCTCGACACGTGGGACCCGAAGCCCGGCGCCGAGACGGGCGGCCCCGTGAAGGGCATCGCGACGAAGTGCGAGGGGACGCTCATCAGCGACGCGCTCCCCCGCCTCGCGAAGGCATCCGACAAGCTCGCGATCGTGCGCTCGCTCCACTCGAAGGACCCGAACCACGACACCGCGCGCTACCTCCTCCACACGGGCTACCGCGTGGACTCGACGGTCAAGCACCCCCACATGGGCGCGCTCATCGCGAAGGAGCTCGGCCAGACCGAGGGGCTGCCCGCGTGCATCACGGTCGGCAACGACCCGGGCGTGGACGCGGGCTACCTCGCGCCCGAGCTCGCGCCCCTGTTCATCGAGAAGATCGACCAGCCCCTCGAGGACCTCCAGCTCCCGCGCGGCGTGAACAAGTTCCGCCTCGAGGACCGCGAAGCGCTCCTCGAGGTCCAGAACGCGTCGTTCGCGAAGAACCACAAAGACGGCCGCGTCGAGCAGCACCGGGAGGCGCAGAAGCGCGCGCTCGCCTTCGTGAAGTCCACGCACGTCGCGGCGTTCGACGTGAGCCAGGAGCCCGAGACCACGAGGAAGCTCTACGGCGACGCCGCGTTCGGCAAGGCGTGCCTCATGGCGCGCCGCCTCGTCGAGGAGGGCGTCAAGTTCGTCGAGGTCACCCTCGCCGACTGGGACACGCACGCCGACAACCACAACCGCTCGCGCGGCCTCTGCGCGCAGCTCGACGTGGGCATGTCGGCGCTCCTCCACGACCTCTCGGCGAAGGGCCTCCTCGAGAGCACGCTCGTCGTCTGCATGGGCGAGTTCGGCCGCACCCCCCGGATCAACCCGGCGAACGGGCGCGACCACTTCACGCGCGCCTTCTCGGCGGCCCTCGCGGGCGGCGGCATCCAGGGCGGCCGCGCGATCGGCAAGACGAACGCGCTCGGGACGGAGGTCGCGGCGCGCCCCGTCTCCGTGCCGGACCTCTTCGCGACGATCTACCAGCAGCTCGGCGTGGACGCGCGCCGCGAGTACACCTCCCAGAGTGGCCGCCCCATCAAGGCTCTCGACGGTGGCGAACCGGTCAAGGAGCTCACGCAATGACGCTCGTCTCTCGCTTCGTTCTCGTTCTCGTTCTCGTTCTCGTTCTCGGCCATCCCTCCACGGCCGAGGACAAGGACAAGGTCAAGCTCCACTTCGACACCCAGCCTCACAGCGAGGCGATCGCCGCGGAGCTCAGCCTCTCGATCACGATCGAGGGCACGGACAACGCGACGAACTTCGTGCGCTCGATGCATCCGATCCTCTCGCTCAACACGTTCCACGTGAAGTACGAGGGCCGGCACAAGACCGCGGGCCTCGGCCACAAGGTCGAGCCCGAGGATGCGCGCGTGAAGGTCCGCTACGACGACGAGGACTCGGAGTACGACTGGAAGCGCGTCGAGCCGCCCGAGGACCTCGCGAAGGACAAGTTGAAGCAGATGATCTGGTACCTCGCCATGAGCCCGCGCGGCTACGAGCTGACCGCGCTCGGCGAGTACAAGAGCGAGGACCCGAACCAGGACCACAACGGCGAGGCGCTCGACCTCTACGCGAACGGGATCACGCGCCTCAAGGACGCGGAGGTCGCGGAGGGCGACACCTGGACCGAGACCTGGCTCGGGAAGCGCCACGAGAAGAACAAGAAGGGCAAGTGGCGCTTCAAGCAGGTGGTCAAGGTCGAGAAGGTCGAGGAGCGCTCCGGCCGCAAGGTCGCCGTCCTCACCTCCGAGCTCACGGGCGTCCTCGAGGGCGACGAGGACCCGACCGCCGAGGAGAAGTGGGCGAAGTGCTCCGGCAAGACGCGCGTCGTCGTGGACGTGCAGACGGGCAAGGTCCGCGAGCAGTCGGGCGAGGGCCTGATCACCGCCTACTACAAGAACACCGCCGAGGACGGCTCGAAGAACGAGATCACGATCAAGCTCGGCGCCGCGGGGAGCCGGAAGCTCCGCAAGTAGACCGCCCTTCGACGTGATCGCGCGCCGTCGTCCACGATCGCACGCGGACGCCGTCGCATCGTCGCCCCGGCGACGCTCCTTCCGGCGCCGGTGGTTGCACCGCTCCCGGGCCCGGCCCGTCTCTTGCACGAGAGGCTGGGCGAACAAGGGGGGCATAGGGGGCGCAGCCCCCGCCGCAGCGGCACCGCGCCGTTTGCGGTGCCGCGAGGACCGGTCTCGGGGTTTGGGGGCGAAGCCCCCAAGATATGGAAAGGGAGCAATGGCCGGATCGACTGCGACTCCGCCGAGGGGCACCCTCGGTGGCGCGAGCCTCGTCCCCCTCGACGACGACGATGACACCGAGACGATGCCACTCGGTGCCCCGCAGCTCGAGCGCGTCCTCCTCGAATGCGGGCGCGAGTGCTGGCCGGTCCCCCACCCGAATCGGATCGCCATCTACCTGGCGCTCCTCCTCGCCGGTGTCTACCTCGCATCCCGGGGCCTGAACCCGACGCAGACCCTCGCGGGCTACGCGTGGTCGATCCCCGCGTTCCTCCCGGCGCTCGCCCTCGTGGGAGTGCTCGAACTCCTCCATGGCTCGTCGTGGCTGAGCGCGCGGCTCGAGGTCACCTCGCGCCGCACGACGATGAGCCACGGGCTCTTCTCTTTGCGCCCGCTCGTGATGATCCAGCACTGGGACGTCCAGGGCGTGAAGATCCAGGGCGACGACGTCCTCCTCCTCACCGCGGACACGGCCTGGCGCCTCCCCGGCTTCGGCTCCCGGGCCGTGGAGGCGTTCCGCGAGGTGCTCCTGCCCGGAGTCCCGGTGAGATCGGAGAGACCCCCGAGGAAGAGCCTCGCCGCGATCATCGCCGTGATCGCCGTCGCGACGATCGTGTTCGGGCGGGACGCGATCGCGAAACGCCAGGCCGGGGCCGGGCGCGGGGCGATGACGGCGGCGCGCGGGGCGCAGCTCGTGCGCGACGTCGAGCCGGCGATCCACCGGGCGACGGCGCGCTACCGCGAGGGCGCGCGCGCCCGCAACCGCGCGCGGTTCGTCGCCCGGACGGGTCGCCTCCCGACGAGCCGGGAGGAGCAGGCGCTCGTCCCGGCCGACCGCTCCGTTTGCGACGAGAAGCCGGGCCGCGCCTATTGCCAGTGCTGCATCCTCGAGTGGAGCGGCTCCGTGTCCTTCGTGAGCTTCCGCGAGGCAGAAGAGGAGCCCTACCCGCACGTCCGCTATCAGCTCCTCGTCCGCGACGACCCGACCCTGGACGTCTCCCCGAAGAACCGCTCCGACGTGGACTGGGCGCTCGTCGACATGATCGAGGCCGAGCTCGCGCCGCTGGGAGTGAGGATCATGTGGGGAGGGATCCGCTAGGACGACCGCTCGAAGGCTCTCGACTCGCCCACGTCGAGGAGCCAGAGCCGCTCCGGGTCGCGGCCGCTCCACGCCTTCCTCAGCCGCTCCGCGGGCTCGCCGAGCGGCTCGTCCGTGAGGCGGAACGTGCCCCAGTGCATGGCGACGAACGTCTTCGCGCGGAGGAGGTCGAAGCCGCGGAGCGCCTCCTCCGGGTCCACGTGCTGCGGCTCGAAGAACCACCGCGGCTGATAGCCGCCGATCGGGAGCAGCGCCCAGTCGATCGCGAAGCGCTCGCCGATCTCGCGGAAGCCGTCGAAGAACGCCGTGTCCCCCGAGTGGTAGACGCAACCCTCTGGCCCGCGGAGGACGAAGCCGCCCCAGAGCGTCTCGTTCCGCGTCCGCGGCGCGCGCATGGACCAGTGCCGCGCCGGGACGAGCGTGACCTCGAGCTCGCCCTCGCGGTGCGCGCCCCACCAGTCGAGCTCGACCACGCGCTCGAAGCCGCACGCGCGGAGGCGCGCGCCGTTCCCGAGCGGCGTGACCGCGAGCACCCCCGGACGCGCGAGGCGGCGGAGCGTCGGGAAGTCCATGTGGTCCATGTGGTCGTGGGTCACGAGGACGACGTCGAGCGGCGGCACCGCGCCGAACGGGACGCCCGGTGGAGCCTTCCGCTTCACGACGCCGCCCACGCGCGTGGACCAGATCGGGTCCGTGACGATCAACTTGCCCGCGAGGCGGAGCACGAAGGTCGCGTGTCCGATCCACGTGAGCGACGGGCCCGCGGGGATCGCGCCTTCGCGCCGCGGCGTCACGAAGCCCGTCCGGTCGCGGCCCGCTCCGAGGAGGCTCAGGACCTGCCAGCGGAGGAGGTCGCCCACGCCCCGGCGCTGCGTCGCGCGCTCGTCGAAGCGGCCCACGCGCTCACTTCACGAGCGAGCCGTAGCGCCTCTGCCGCATGCGGAACGCCTCGGCGCCGCCCTCGAGGAGGCCGAGGATCGCGTCCTTCATCTCATCGACCGATCCGTGGAGCGGCTTCGCGGCCTTGACCGGGCTCTCCATGCTCATGACGACGACGCGGTCCGCCTCGCCGAGCACGGGGATGTTCGCGTTGTGCGTCACGAAGACGAGCTGACGCTTCACCTTGAGCTCGCGGATCCTCGTGATGAGCGTCTGGAAGATGTAGCGGTTGTCGAGGTCGTCCTCGGGCTGGTCGAAGATGAGCGGGTCCTCCGCGTCGCGGAGCACGATCGGGAGGAGCGCCGTCGCCATCTGCCCCTTCGAGAGCTGCTGGACGGGCTTCGCCACGCCGTCCACGAACATGGTGATCTCGAGCTGGTCCTCGAAGCCCACGGACTCGAGGTCGTAGAGGCCGGGCGAGTCCACGAGGAACGCGACGAGCTTCGCCATCTGCGCCTTGTCGCGGTCGAGGTGCTCGGCGAGGAGCTGGCTGTCGCCCGTCTCGATCGCCTCGATGAGCTCGCCCGGCGGCAGCTTCTGCGCGAGGTCGCGCGCGATGTCGGACTGGCCGCGGAGCTTCGAGCCCTGGAGGAGCCGGTCCACGGTCGAGCGGTACTCGACGGAGCGCGTGCCCGGCGCGAGCGTGAGCTGGATCACGCCCTCGTGCCGCGCGTTCACCCGGTCCACTTCCTGCTTCCTGAGCTTGCCGATCTCGTCGCCGAGCTTCTCGAGGTCGGAGCGGCGCTTGACGCGCGACGCGACGAGCTCCTTCTCGGTCGCGAGGAGACCCTCGAGCTCCTGCGAGAGCTTCTGGAGGCGGCCGATCTCGCCGCGGAGCTTGTCCTCCGCCTTGAGCGAGTCGTTCACGTCCTTCTGCTCCTGCTGGAGCTTCTGGTACGTCTGGTCCTTCTCCTCGAACGCGGCCTTGAGCTGCGCGAGGAGCGGACCCGTCTCGAGGCCGCGCTGCCCGTCGGCCGCGCGCCGCGTCTGACCGAGGAGGTCGGCGAAGCTCGCGTAGAGCGACGCGAGCGCGGAGGCCCCCGCGGCGTCGAGCGTGCGGAGGTCGGTCCCCGCGGCGCGGAAGTCGCCCTCCGCGTCCGTGAGCGTCTTCATCGCCTGGAAGAGCTGCTCGCGGCGCTGCGAGAGCTGCTCCGCGCGCTCGAGGCGCGCGCGGCGCTGGAGATAGGCCTGCCGCTCCGCCTCGAGCTGGGGCGAGAGGTCGGGCCGACCTCCCTGGACCGTGCGGAGCTGCTCGTTGAGCCCTCCGAGCGTCGCGACCTCGGACTTCCGCGCCTCGAGCGAGGCGCGCGTCGCGCGGAGCTTGAGCCCGAGCTCGCGGAGCTCGCGCGCCGCCTCGCGGCGCTTCGCCTGGAGCTCGTCGATCCGCGCCTTGTTGGGCCGGTCGATGAGGTCGAGGCGGCGGCCGTAGTCCTCGGCGATCCGCTGGAGGTCTCCCTGCGAGAAGACCTCGACGCGCTCGACGAGCGGCGGCGCGGTGAGCTCCTTCACCTTGTCGCGCACGACCTGCGGCGCGTCCTGATCGACGTGCCGCTCGATCGTGACCGGTGCTCCCTGGTCCACGACGAGTGCCTTCGCCGTCCCGCCGGCGAGGGTCGTGCTGATGAGGCCCCAGTAGGACGGCCCCTCCGCGTCCTTCTTCCCGAGGAGCGCGTCGATCCGCTTCTTGTCGCACGCGAAGAGGAACCGGATCGTCTCGACGATCGTGCTCTTGCACGTGCCGCGCGCGCCGATGATGCAGGTGAGCCCGTCGGCGAGCTCGACGGGAGCCTTCTCGAGGAAGCCCGCCGAGGTGGCGAGCGATCGGATCTTGAGGCCCACGCCGAGATCCTAAACTACCGGCATGCCCTACATCCGCCCGATGCTCGCGACGCTGACCGGCGAGCCGTTCGACCGGCCCGGCTGGGTCTTCGAGGAGAAGTACGACGGGATCCGGATCGTCGCCGAGCGCAAGAAGGGCGCGATCCGGCTCTACACGCGCAACCTCATCGAGCGCGAGATCCCGCCGCTCGCGGACGAGATCGCGAAGCTCCCGGGCGGAGACCTCGTGCTCGACGGCGAGCTCTTCCACCGGGGCGGCACTCTCCGCTACGCCGCGTTCGACTGCCTCGTGAAGGACGGAGCTCCTCTCATGAAGCGGCCGCTCCGCGAACGGCGTCAGGCCCTGGAAGAGATCGTGAAGAAGAACCAGGGCGACCGGAGGGAGCACCGCGGTGCCCGGCTCGTCATGGTGTCGCGCCGGCTCACGGGCGGCGGGCTCGCAGCCTACGCCCTCGCCGTCAAGGAGCAGTGGGAGGGGATCATCGCGAAGGACGAGGCATCGCTCTACGAACCCGGCAAGCGTACGCGCGCGTGGCTCAAGGTGAAGGTCGTCCAGGAGGTCGAGCTCGTGATCGGCGGCTACACGCCGCCCTCGGGGTCACGCGCGCACTTCGGCGCTCTCCTCATCGGCGTCAAGAGCGGCAAGCAGATCCGCTTCGCGGGGAAGGTCGGGAGCGGGTTCGATGCGAAGTCGCTCGCCGCGCTCAAGGGCCGCATGGACCGCCTCCGCGTCGAGGGCGCGCCTTTCCTCGATGCGCCCAGGCTCAGGAAGGCCGTCTGGGTGAAGCCCGAGCTCGTCTGCCGCGTGCGCTTCATGGAGTGGACGGGCGACGGGAAGCTCCGGCACCCGGTCTTCGTGGGGCTCGTGACTTAACGGTCGCGGAGGCGCTTCTCGACCGCGGAGTCCACCGCACGCTGGAAGGCGAAGCGAACGAGTCCGACGACGAGCATGAGAGCGGCGCCCGCGATCGCGCCGGCCACGAGCTCCCAGTGACTCGCGGCCTGCTCCTGGCCCGCGAGGCGGTCGGTCACCTTCGCGACGTCGGCGAGGATCGCGGCCACGGACCTCGAGCTCGACGCGAGGTCGGGCTCGACGCGCGTCGAGAGGCGCGCCACGGACTCGCTCATCTTCGCGACGGCCTCGGTCGTCTGGGCGAGGGCCTTCGCCGCGCGCGCCTCCTGGTCGGCGAGCTCGCCGGCGCGCTCCGTCCACGTCCGCGACGAGTGCTCCGCGCGGGCGAGGAGCGCGTTCACGGACGACGTGATCGCCGTCACGTCGGCGAGGATCCGCCGCCGCTCCTCGCGCGTCTCCCGCGCGTCGTCGCGCGCGTCCTCGAGGAGGCGGGCGAGGCTCGTCGTCGTCCGCTCCATGCTCGCGGAGAGGCGCGCGACCTCGGTGATCGCGTGCCCCGTCGCGGAGGTGATGCGCGCGATGCCCGCGCTCGACTCCTCGAGCGCTCGCGGCAGCTTCTCCGCCGCCTCCGCGAGCTTCTCGCTCGTCTTGACCGTCGACTCCCGGGTCCGGGCCACGGTCATGGCGGTCTCGTCCGTCAGGTTCGACGCACAGCCACAGGTCGCCAGGACGAGAGCCGCCACGATCGCGCGCACGCCACGGAAGCTACCACTACCGGACGCGGAAGGTGAGGGCGTTCGACTTCTTGCCGTTCACCGTCACGGTCACCTGGTAGCTGCCCGTCTTGAGGGTCAGCGGCACCTGGACGACCATGCGCGAGTGATCCGGGTTGACCGTGATCGCGTTCACGGTCGCGGCCACCGTCCCGAACGTGACCACGTTCTTCGTGGGCACGGGGTCGAGGTTGAGACCCGTGAGGTTCACGAGGTCGCCCGCGTCGCCCTGGGGCGGGCTGAACTGCTGGAGCGCGGGGACTCCGGCGGGCGGCGGCGGCGCGTTGTTGTTCTGGCCGCGGCCGTTGCCGTTCCCGTTCCCGTTGCCCGGGTTCGTCGTCGAGCTCGAGGTCGGGGCCGCGGTCGAGCCGGGGCCCGTCGTGCCGCCGGGGCCGGTCGAGGTCGGCGTCGCGGACGGCCCGCCGTAGACCTCGATCGAGGCGAGGACGTTCGAGCCGTCCTCGCCGCCGATCACGACCACCTGCCCGTTCGGGAGCGCCGTCGTCGTGTGGTGCGCGCGGCCCGACTTGAGGGGCGCGCCCTGGCCCGCGCCGTAGAACTCGGTGGACGAGAGCGCGGCGAACGAGGCGGAGCCGACGCCGGCCGTCGAGCCCGAGGTCATGGGCGCCGTGCTCGAGCTGCGGATCGGGGCGACCTGGAAGCCGCCCGCGATGAAGATCTTCGAGCCCACCGCCGAGACCGTGTGGCCGCGCCGGCTCGTCGCGAGGTTCGCCGGCGCGACGGACCACGTCTTGCCGTCGAACTTCTCCGCGGAGTCGAGTGTCCGGATCCCGTCCGTGCCGCCGAACGTGTAGGTGTCCGACCCGATCGCGATGAGCGTGCTCTCGGCGCGCGTGACGACCGAAGGCGTCGGCGTGAACAGCTTCGTCTTCGGGTCGTAGATCTCGCTCGACGCGGGCTTCGGCCCGCTCGCGATCATGGAGTAGCCGCCCTGGATCAGGACGTTGCCCGACGAGAGCGTCACGGCGCTCGCGTCGAAGCGGTCCTCGACCATGGGCGCGGTCACCGGCGCGAGCGTGTTGCTGTCCACGGTGTAGAGCTCGGCCGTGCGCGACGAGATCCCCTTGTTGATGCCGCCCGAGATGAGGACCTTCGTGATCGCACCTTCCTTGAACAGCGCGAGCGAGGGGCCCGAGCGCGGCTCGCTCATCCTCGGCGCGGGCGTGAAGGACATGGTGGACGCGTCGTAGAGCTCCATCGAGTCGAGCGACGTGTTGCCCGCGACGTCGCTCTGCCCGCCGACGACGAGGACCTTGTTGTTCGGGAGGAGGAGGGCCGCGTGCTTCATGCGCGCGCTCGCCATCTTCGGCCCGGGGATCGTCTTCTTCGCCTGCGGGTCGTAGTACTCCGTCGTGTCCGTCACCGTGTTCGGGCCGGTCTGGCCGCCGATCACGAGGATGAGGCCGTTCGGGAGGAGCACCGACGTGTGGTAGACGCGCGCCGTGCCGAGCGGGCCCGCGGTCGTGAAGCCCGAGGACGTGCTCGCGATGCTCGCTCCGCCGCCGCCGCCTCCGCCACCCGAGGAGCAGCCTCCGGCGACGAGCGAGAGCACCGCGGCGCAGGCCGCCGCGGACGTGAGGACGCCTGCCTGGCGCGCGAGGCGCAGGGTACGGGGATCCATGACCGAAACCTCTTCGCGCTGCCCTCTCGCTCCGTCCTCGTGACGGAGCAGGCAGCGTCTGTGTAACCCCTCTGCTAGACCCGAAGGCCCTGCTGGAACACAGGTCGTGCCAGAGCGGCTCGACGTTCGCGCAAGGAGTTGCGAAGGCGGCAGGGTTACGAATTGCGCAACGGGTCGCTCCAGATCTGGAGCGCGCGCAAAGGTCGTTTTACGACGGCGAAGGCGAGGAGCGACTCGAAGATGCGCGGACTTCTCGCGAGGACCGCGAGCGCCCGCCGCCGCGCCGCGGGGTGCTTCGAGAAGACGATGAGCGCGCGCGTGAGCCACTCGTAGCGCGCGAAGAGCGAGCGCCACGCGCGCTCGTAGCGCGGGAAGGAGCGGCGCTTCCCCGCGACGAGCTCCTCCGCGAGGACCTCGCCCGCGAGGAGAGCGAGCGTGATCCCCTCGCCCGTGATCGCATCGACGAAGCCCGCCGCGTCGCCCACGAGGACGACGCCGTCGCGCGACCGCCGCGTGGAGGCACGCTCGAGCGGCCCGGCGCCGCGCGTGTCGGAAGTGGGCGTCGCGCCCTCGAGCCGGGCCGCGAGCGCGGGGAAGCGGAGGAGGAGCTGGTCGAAGCCCTTCACGGGCGGCGTGAACAGGAAGGCGACGCCGATCTCGCGCGGGCTCACGGGCGTCACGTACGCCTCGACGCCCTCCGCCCAGTGGACCTCGACGGTCGAGGTCCAGGGCGCGACCGCGAAGTGCCGCCGCACCCCGAAGCGCCGCGCTCCGTGGACGGGGCGCTCGAGGCGGGCTGCTCGACGCACGGAGGAGGCGAGGCCGTCCGCGCCGACGAGGACCTCCGTCGCGATCTCGCCGTCGCTCGTCTCCACGACGAACCCGCCGCGCTCGATGCGACGCCACTCCTTCACGGAGCAGCCGTGGCGGACGACGGCTCCCGCGGCGAGCGCGCGCGCCTCGAGCGCGCGGACGAGGACGGTGCGCCTCACGCCGAGCCCCGGCCCGTCGCGGAAGCGCGCCTCGACGGCGGCGCCGTCCTCCTGCACGTAGCGGATCCCCGTGAACCGAGCGCACGCGTCGTCGGGGATCGAGACGCCGAGCGCCTCGAGCGCCTCGGCGCCCGCGGGCATGAGGCCCTCGCCGCACGCCTTGTCGGGCGGCTCGGGCGCGCGCTCGAGGACGATCGTCCTCACGCCGCGCTCCGCGGTGCGCGCCGCGAGGGCGAGCCCGGCGGGCCCTCCTCCGACGATCGCGACGGCGTACTCCGCGCTCATGTGAGGTCAACGTTCCGGATTCTCGTGAGATTCTCGCATGCACTTGAACCGCCCCCCTGCCCGGGCGTACCGTCTCGGCCCCGGGGAGGGTCACGTGCGGCGCACTCTCGCTCTCTTGCTCCTCTTCTCCATGCTCTCGGCGTCGGGGCTGGGCCTCGCGGAGGACCTCCGCCACGACCACCACGGAGACGCGCTGCCTCCCGCGGCGATCGGCCGCCTCGGGACGCTCCGCTTCCGCCACGGCATCACGACGACCGCGGTCGCGTGGTCGCCCGACGGGAAGGCCGTCGCGTCGGGCAGCGAGGACCGGACGATCCGCGTCTGGGACTCCGCCTCGGGCCGGGAGGTCGCCCGCTTCGACGTGACGGGCGCGACGTCCGCGCTCGCCTTCGCGCCCGGGGGCGAGACGCTCCTCGCCTACGGCGAGGGGGGCGTTCGTGTCCTCGACATCGCGGCGAAGAAGGAGACGAAGCGCTTCGGCGCCGCGCAGCCGCGCGGCGTCTTCTCGCCCGCGGCCGACCGGATCGCGACCGCGGACCAGCAGGTGACGGTGACGGTGAGCGAGGTCCCGTCCGGCCGCGCGATCCAGGACATCCGCGGCGACGCGGCGTTCGACGCGCTCGCGTGGAGCGCGGACGGGAAGCGGCTCGCCCTCGGCGGCCGCGACAACTCGATCCGTCTCCGCGAGGTCGAGGAGCGCACCGAGACGCGCCTCCTCGGCCACGAAGGCTGGGTCACGGCGCTCGCGTGGTCGCCCGACGGGAAGACGCTCTACTCGGGGAGCGCGGACCGCTCCGTGCGCTTCTGGCAGGCCGGGAAGGTCGTGAAGAGGCTCGAGGGCCACAAGAACTTCGTGGACCTCCTCGCCGTCTCCCCCGACGGGAAGCTCCTCGCTTCGTGGAGCCGCGACGGCCAGCTCAAGCTCTGGGATGCGGTGAGCGGGAAGGAGAAGGTCTCGCGGCATCTCCTCCTCAACGCCTTCGCCTTCTCGCCCGACGGCCGCTCCCTCGCGGTCGCGAGCGGCCAGGCGGTGAGCTTCTGGAACGTGGACGGCCTCAGGCCCCAGGCCGGCCCTGCGGGTCACGAGGCGATCGTCACCTGCGTCGCGTTCTCGAGCGACTCGCGCCGCGTCGTCTCGGGGAGCATGGACGAGACCCTCCGCATCTGGGACGCCGCCGAGGCCCGCGAGGGGAAGCGGATCGACGCGCACATGAACGGCGTGAGCGCGCTCGCCGTCGCGCCGGACGGCCACCACTTCGCGTCCGCGGGACGCGACGCGACGATCCGGATCTGGGACGCCTCGACGTGGGCGCAGGTCGGAGTGCTCGAAGGCCACGGCGACGCCGTCGTCGGCGTGCTCTGGTCGCCCGACGGCAAGCAGGTCGCGTCGATCGGCGACAACACGCTCCGCGTCTGGGACGTCGAGGCGGCGAAGGTCGTCCGCACGATCGGCGTCGGTGGCGAGCCCGGGCCGTTCGCGTGGTCGCCCGACGGGAAGCTCCTCGCGTGCAACACGGGCGACAACGTGATCCGCGTCTTCGACGCATCGAACGGCAAGGAGAGCTTCAAGCTCCAGGGGCAGAAGCGGGTCCTCGGGCTCGCCTTCACGAACGACTCGAAGTCGCTCGTCGCCGCGGGCGAGGCGCCTGGGCTCCAGGTCTGGGACATGGCCGGCTCCGCGCACGACAAGCGCGAGGTCCAGGTGCCCGATCCGTTCCTCGGCTGCGTCGCTCTCTCGAAGGACGGGAAGAAGCTCGCCGTCGGACGCACCGACGGGCCGGTCAGGATCCTCGAGCTCGCGACGGGGAAGGAGCTCAAGGTTCTCGACGCGGGGAAGACGGGCGCCTTCGCGATCGCGTGGGCACCGGATGGGAAGCACGTCGCCTGGACGACGGCCGAGGGCACGATCCTTCTCGGCGATCCCAGATAGTCGGTCCGGCGTCGTCGGTGGGAGAGGGTATCCTCCCGAACGATGCCCGAACGAAGGAAGAAGCGCAGTCGCCCGATCCTCGTCGTTCAGTTTCTGATCCCCGTCCAAGACCGGAACGGTACGAGGTTGGTCTACCGCGGACGCGACTGGAAGAGCTCGATCGGATGCTCGCCGAACTGGCTCATCGGATGGGGCAAAAGGCGTTCTGGCGAGTGGCCTACCTCGGCGGCGAGGGGAAGGTCATCCTAGCCCGCGCTCCACGAGCGGCCGACAGCAGAGACGATGCTCATGGTTGACATTCGACAACCACCCGCTACTGTCGTGCGAGAGGCATCCAACATGCGCTTCACGCTTCTCGATGGCGAGACGATCGACGCCTCGAGGCTCTCGCGGCGAGATCTCGAGTTCCTCCTCGATCTCTTGTGGCGCACGCTCGCCGACCAACCTGCGAGCGAAGTAGGCGTCCTCGTCGCCGGGCATGGCGCGTACCCGTTGAAGGGTCGCGAACGCGTGACGACTCGGGTCAGCAGCGAGCCGCTGTATCGCGTCGCGAACGACATCTTCATTCGGCTCGCGATCCGTCAGGGCCGGATGGGAGCCACCGAGACCGACGATGTCCCGGTCGATGATGTCGTGAGTGTGTCCGAGGCTGCGAGCATGCTCGGCGTGTCACGTGCCGCGGTCATCAAGGCCCTCAAGCGGGGACGCTTCCAGGGGCGCAAGATCGGCAAGACGTGGGTGCTCGTCCGGCGGAGCGTCGAGCGATACGAGGTCACTCGTAGCAAGGTCGAGGCGGGTCGCGCCGCTCATCGCCCGCGGCGACGCGCCGCTCGCAGCGCGTGAGGCGCCGGAGGAACGTAAACCGTTCGGAGCCCAGGGAGCTCGGCTGCAAGCTCCGCGAACGGGACGAGCGAGAGCGCCTCGGCCGGAGTCGCGCGGGAGGGTACATCGAGACAAGCACACCCTCCTGGTCCGCCGTCGCCGAGGCGATTCGCCGGCTCGACAACTCGAACTTCACGGACGTCTCGGTCGATTTCAGCCGCGACTTCTCAGGGAGCGGATCCGACTGGGTCGGGCTACTTGTCTCGGGTGGGCGCCGAGGGCGCGTCGTCTGTGGCGTCGCGCGCCCGGACCATCCCGACTGGGGTCAGAGATGGAACTACCTCGTCGACCGGGCGCGAGGCGACGAGATCTACGAGCAGGTAATCGGCGGGCAGGGCAGCGAGCTGCCCGCGTTCATGAGCGTTTCTCGACGAGTCGCCCTTCGCGCAGCCAAGTACTTCCTCGAGCACGCGAAGGAAGATCCCTCGCT
>CAZYLP010000034.1:12811-21298 GCA_964648345.1 uncultured Planctomycetota bacterium | reverse complement strand
TGCCCGAATTCGAGCTCCCTGCAACTTTCAGAGAGCGATTCCCCGCCCACCCGATAATCCAGGGCGCCCCCCCCCACCCCCCCCCCGCGGAGCGGGGGGGGGATTGGGGGGGGGCGCCCCTTCAATGGGCGAAGACCGAGCCGCGCGAAGTCATGCGGCGAGTCCACTCGAAGGTCTTCGCGCACGAGCTCGCGGAGAGGCTCGGCTTGAAGCCACCGGGAGCGATCTGCCGCTCGCTCGCGGACGTCGAGCGCGAGGTCACGAAGCGCGGCGCGGAGGAGCGCTGGGTCATGAAGCGCGCCTTCGGCCACGGAGGGCTCGGGCACTTCCTCGGAGCGGGCCGCGAGCTGCCGCCGAACGCTCCGAGCTGGATCGCGAAGGCGCTCGCCGAGGGAGACCCGCTCGTCTTCGAGCCCTGGGTCGTGCGCGACGCGGACTACTCGGTGCAGCTCGAGATCGACGACGTCGCGACCCCGGAGCTCGTCGCGGTCACCGAGCTCCTCACGACACCTCAGGGCGCGTACCGCGGGAACCGGATCGGCACGGCGCCGCCGGCCATCGCGGCGGAGCTCGAGACGACCGCGCGCCGAGTGGCGGGCGCGCTCGCGAGCGAAGGCTACATGGGCCCGATCGGGATCGACGCCTTCGCGCACGGAGGCGCGCTGCGGCCGCTCGTCGAGATCAACGCGCGCCACACCATGGGCCGGATCGCGCTCGAGATCGCGAAGCGCGAGAAGCGCTCGATCGCTTCGTGGCTCTCGGTGCCGGGGCCGCGCGAGATCGCGCCCGAGGGGCCCTACTGGAAGGTGACCGACCCTTGGCCCGAGGAGCGAGGGCTCGCTACGGTCTTCCTGTGGGCGGACTCGACGGAAGAACTCCTGGCTCGGGAGACAGCTCTCGCATGATGCGGAGCGGGCTCCTCCGCGGAGTCCGCATCGGCGCCTACGAGGTCCTCGAGATGCTCGGCCGCGGAGCGTACGGCGACGTCGCCCGCGCCCGCGCGCCCGACGGGAAGATCGTCGCGCTCAAGGTCCTCCACCGCACGGACGCGCACGCGTCGGGGCGCTTCGCGCGCGAGCGGCGGCTCCTCGACGGCCTCGGCGAGGAGCAGGGCTTCGTGCCGCTCCTCGACTCGGGCGAGAGCCCTCACGGTCCGTTCATCGCGATGCCGTTCGTCGAGGGCGGCACGCTCGCGGACGTGCTCGCGAAGGGGCCGCTCGCGGTCGCGGAGACGCGGCGCCTCGGGATCGCGCTCGCCCGCTCGCTCGGCGAGGCGCACGCGCGCGGAGTCATCCACCGGGACTTGAAGCCCGAGAACATCCTCATCCGCGCCGACGGACGCCCGCTCATCGCCGACCTCGGGCTCGCGAAGCACTTCGACCGCTCGGGGCCCGGCGCGGCCCAGAGCCACGCGCTCACCCGGACGGGCTCGATCCAGGGCACGCCGGGCTACATGGCGCCCGAGCAGATGATGGACTCGCGGAGCGCCGAGCCGCCGGCCGACGTCTTCGCGCTCGGAGTGATCCTCTACGAGTGCCTCACGGGTCAGGTCCCGTTCCCCGCGCCGTCGCTCGTGGACCTCGTCGTCAACCTGGAGAAGGGGCGCATGGTCCCCGTCCGCACGCGCCGCCCCGAGGTCCCGCGGTCCCTCGCCCGCATCATCGAGCGGTGCCTCCGCTACGACCCGGACGACCGCTTCGAGGACGGCGCCGCCCTCGCCGCCGAGCTCGAGAAGGTGCGGAGCGGGACGCGCTGGGTGCTCGCGGGCTTGGGCTCCGTGCTCGTCATCGGGACGGCGATCATCTTCGTGCTCCGACCGGGCGCGACGCCTTCTCTCGAAGCGAAGACCGCGACGTCACCCACGACGACCGGGCCGGCCGACGCGAAGCAGCTCGCGGCCGACGCCGCCACGAAGGCGGCCGCGGCCAGGGCGCAGGCTCGCTCGCTCGCATCGAACGCGCTCATCAAGGCGCGGAAGGACCCCGTCGCGGCGCTCGCCGACGCGACGCGCGCCACCGAGCTCGACCCGGACTGCGCCCTCGCCTGGCTCGCGCGCGCCCGCGCGCGCTACGAGCGCGCGATCGGCATGGCCCCGCTCCCCGGAGCCGACGAGGGGGACGTCATGAGCATCGCCCGCGAGGCTCGCAAGGAGGTCGAGCGCGCGGTCGAGCTCGACCGCCAGCTCGCCGGCGCCTACGGGCTCCGGGCCATGCTCGGCGCGTGGATCGGCTACGGCACGGGCGGCATCGAGGCCGCGACGTCCGCGTCGGTCTACGAGGACGCCGAGCGCGCGCTCCAGCTCGACCCCGCCGAGCCGCTCGCGCTCCTCATGCGCGGCGAGCGCGCGATCATGAACAACGACCTCAAGGCCGCGCTCGCGGACACGGACGCCGCGATCGCCGCCGACCCCGAGTCCACCCGCGCCTTGATGCAGCGGGCCGGGATCTTCAAGCGCCAGGGGCGCGAGGACCTCTCGGTGGATGCGCTCGCGAGGGTGATCGAGATCAACCCGAGGGACGTGCTCGCGATCGGCATGCGGGCGCAGACGCTCCTCGGGATCGGCCGCTACGAGGAGGCGCTCAAGGACGCGGAGGCCGGGATGGCGCTCAACGACAAGCTCGCGGTCTGCTGGTTCGTGCGCGGCGCCGTGCGCGGCATGAAGGACCCGAGGACGGGGATCCCGGACGTGACGCGCGCCATGGAGCTCGACTCGAAGGTCGCCTTCTTCCCGTACTCGCGGGCGCGCTTCCGCGACGAGATCGGCGAGCTCGACGGGGCGATCGAGGACTGCTCGACGGCGATCGTTCTCTCGCACGAGGGCCGCGAGCTCCCCGAGGCGCGCGACTACCGGGCCACGCTCCTCGTGAAGAAGGGCGACAACGCGGGAGCGATCGCGGACCTGCGAGCGCTCCTCCGGCTCACGCGGCCGGGCACGAACCAGTCGAACCGGCTCCTCGCTCGCATCGACAAGCTCGAGAAGGCCGACTCGAAGTAGGACGGGCTCACTTCACCGAGCGCACGTCGAGACCACCTCTCGCGCGGAGCCGGCTCAGGCCGCTCGCCGCCAGGCGAGCGGGCCGGACCGGAGCACGCCGCTCTCGGGCGCGTAGAGACGATGCCCGAGCCCGTCCTCCACGACGAGCGGGCCCGGGCGCGAGAGCCCGAAGATGCGCAAGCGCCTCGCTTCGCGCAGCCAGATCGGCGGCCCGCGGAAGCCGAAGGTCAGGCTCACCGGCGCGCGCTCGGTCGGGTCGGCCCCCTCCGCGCGGAGGTCCACACGCGGCCCGTCTCCGTCGCGCGTCGAGAAGACGCGGACGACGACCGGGTAGCTCTCGCTCAGCGCGGTGCGGACCGCGTTCTGGAAGCGGCGCTCTCCCTCGATCCCCTGGAACGCGAAGTAGGCGATCGCGATCGTGAGGGCCGCCACGAGCGAAGCGGGGCTGATGGTCACGACGAGCATGATCGTCACGCCGACCATGATGACGCCGATCATCGCCAGCGTCGTCGTGACGGCGAGGAGGCGCACCCAGAGACCCATGATCCCGAGAGCGTGCCACCACGAAGCGTCGGGGGACTGGAGCCACGGCTCGACGGTGCGCCCCCGAGCGACGGGCGGCTTCTCGCGGCAGCCGAAGGTCGGGCACCGCCCCGTCTCCGCGGCGCAATCCTCGTGGAAGATCGTCTGGCAGCGGAGGCAGGCCATCGCGGAGACGCCGATCCCACCGTGACAGAACGCGCACCGCTGCTCGGGCGACGACCGCGCACGCAGCTCGAACGCGAGCTTCTCCACGCTACTGCCCGAGCTCCGGGTCGTCGCCGAGGACTCCGAGGAAGCCCGCGCCCGGGCCCGACGTCGCGCTGATGGTGCGCGTCGTGACCCGGTCTCCGTCCGGCGTGATCCGCATCGTGTGCCCGTCCACGCAGACGACGAGCTGGGCGTCCTTGTGGTTGCCCACCATGTTCCCGGTGTGCGCCTCCCGGGCGCCGGGGAGGGCGTCCTCGTGCCAGCCGATGACCCGCGACTTGTCGCCCGCGATGATCGACATGGACGGCGACGAGCTCGTGGGGGTCCGCCGCGTCCAGCCGTAGGATAGATTCGTCATCTGGTCGAGCGGCAGGTCCTTCCTCGCCGCCATCGTCTGCGGGACGGACCGGTCCGGAGAGGAGGGGCAGATGAAGCTGTCGGGGTCGTCGTTGTAGTTGTAGTAGACGAGCGTCCGCGCGATGCGGCTCGCAGTGTCGGACTTCCACCCGCCCTGGAGCTGGAGCTGGCCGGGCGGGCCCAGGTACGGGAAGAAGCGCTGGTCATCCGCATACTGGATCGCGGCCATGCCGATCTGCTTGAGGTTGTTCGAGCACCGGGTCACGCTCACCTCCCCGCGGCGGTGGTCCCCGATCGCGTGGCGGCACACGGCGACGAAGAGGCCGGCGACGAAGATCAGGCCGGCCATGAGCACGAGATCGACGATCTCCAGGCCTCTTCGACGATTCATCGGGCGGACTCCGGGTCGTCGCCGAGGACTCCGAGGAAGCCCGCGCCCGGGCCCGTCGTCTCGCCGATCGTGCGCGTGGTGATCTGATCTCCGTTCGGCGTCAAGCGGATCGTGTGTCCGTCGACGCACACCGCGAGCATCGCGTCCTTGTGATTGCCGGCCATGTTCCCGACGTGCGCCGTCCCGGGCTGCGGCACATCGTCGCGCGCCTGGCTCCGCGACTTGTCCCCGGCGAGGAGGTTGGCCGAGTGCGAGTTCGGCGAGTAGCCCCGCCGCGTCCATCCGTAGGAGAGCTCCGTCATTTCATCGAGCGGCCGGTCCGTCTCGTGGGCCTTGACGAGGGGCGACGGGGCGTCCGGCGCCCCGTCCTTGCCGCCCCACCGGAAGGCTCGCATGTTCTCGCGCGCCGCCTTCGTGATCGGCACGTACTGGTCGGGCGAAGAAGGGCAGACGAACGCCTCGTGATCGTCGTGGTAGCCCTGGTTGATGAGGGCCCGGGCGACGCGACTCGCGGTGTCGGATTGCCAGCCTCCGTCGAGCGACTTGATCGGGGCGATGTGGGGGAAGAAGCGCTTGTCGTCGGCGTACTGGATCGCCGCGAGGCCGATCTGCTTCAGGTTGTTCCCGCACTTCGTCTGGATCGCTCTCCCGCGGCCGCCGCGGCAACCCATGGGCACGGTCACGACCACGAGGAAGAGGAAGCCGATGAAGCCGAGGTTGACCATGACGGCGAGGTCCACGAGAGTCATCCCGTTTCGACGCTTCATTGGCCGAGCTCCGGGTCGTCGCCGAGGACTCCGAGGTAGCCCACCGGCCCAGGATTCCAGTTCGCGCTCGCGAGCTCCGCGACCGTGAACCATTCGTCGCTCGTTGCGACCCTCGGGATCCGACGTGTCCACACTCCTGCGCCTACGACGATCACGAAATCTCCGTGATTGCCGCTCATGTTGCCACGATGCGCGGCGCGACTGGCCGGGCTCGCGTCGGCGTCGAGCCGCATCGACTTGTCGGCCGCAACGAAGTCCGTCCCTCGGCTGTTGGTCGTTCGAAGCCGTCGCGTCCAGCCGTAGGAGATCTCGGTCGTGAAGTTGAGCGGGCGATCGGACACGTCGGCCGCCACGATCGGCGACGGAAGCGGAGCGCCGTCGCCGCTCGACCACCGGAACGTGCTTGGATCGGCCTTCGCGGCCGGTTGAACGGGACTCGAGGCGTCCGGGCTCGCGGGGCAGACGAAGACGTCGGGATCATCGATGTAAGCGAAGTGGACGAGTGAGCGGAGAGCGCGTGACGCCGTGTTCGAGCGGTAGCCGCCGTCGAGGGATCTGAGAGCCGCGATGTGCGGGAAGAACCGCTTGTCGTCCGAGTACTGGACCGCCGCCATGCCGATCTGACGGAGATTGTTCTCGCACTGCTCGGAGTGGGCGAAGCGCGAACGGAGTCGCTTCGGGACGAGAGCTGACGCGCTCGCCCCGATGAGGACGATCGTCCCGAGAACCGTCAGGTCGATCCGGGTGACCCGGGAGGACATTCCTCACAGGACACGCGAAGCCACCGTTGGTTCACCGGCCCCTCGACCCGGAGGCTCGTTACACTCGCCTCCTCGCTCGGGGACACGGTCATCTCCGCGGCTTGCCTGGCCCTCGAGGCGGCGGAGGTTGCGCTGTGAGCGGATCTTCCGGCCACGAGTGCTTCGGGTATCTCCGGCAGAGCTCGCGGCGAATGGACGGGTAGTGCCGCACCCAGAACCCCGGCAGGTCGCTCGTGATCTGCACGGGCCGCTGGCTCGGAGCGAGGAGGTGGAGCACGAGCGGGACTCTCCCCGCGCCGACGGCCGGGCCTTGCGCCATGCCGAAGAAGTCCTGGAGCCGCGACTCGATCCACGGCGGCTGGTTCGGCGCGTAGTGGACCTTCACGCGGCGGCCGCCCGGGAGCGTGACCTCGGAGGGCGCGAAACGCTCCAGGGCCGCGGATTGCTGGTGCGTGAGGCGACCTCTCAGCGCGGAGATGAGATCCGCCGCGCGAAGGTCGGCGAAGCTCCGCCGCCCCTCGACGAGCTCGCCGAGGACTTCACGCGCCTGAGCGTCTCCGAGCTCGGGGAAGGAGTCGTCGAGCGAGCGCGCGAAGGCCGTGCGGAGCTGGAGAGCGGCGAGCTGCTCCTTGTCGGCGAAGGCCTCGGGGCCAGCGAGGAGGGCGTGGTGCGAGAGGATCCGCTCGACCTCGCCCGGCGGCGGAGCGCCCTTCGCGCTCTCATCGAGCACGAGCGCGCCGTACACGAGACGGCTCGTCACGAGGACCTTCTCGGTGCGGTTGTCCCAGACGACCTCCACGGTCTCCTTCACGGCGTCGGGGAAGACGTCGAAGATCCACTCGGGCTCGATCGGCGCGGAGAGGCGGATCGTGGGCTTCGAGCCGCGGCGCTCCTGGGCGTCCACGGCGATCAGGAACTCGGACTCGGCCTGCCGGTCGAGGAGCGCCGTCGTCCCGTCCACGAGGAGCACGTCGCGATTGCCGCGGCGCTGAGCGACGCGGTCGGGATACGCGGCGAGGAGCGCTCGAGAGAGGTCGGCCCCCCCCCAACCCCCCCCCGCTCCGCGGGGGGGGGATTGGGGGGGGGCCGCCATCCGGAGGAGCTGCTTCCTGACTCGCTCCGCTCCTTGCTCGAGAACGGCGTGCTCGAGGAGCTCGGTGACCGTCCCGAAGCCGCGCGCGGAGTCGCGCTCGCCCAGGAGAGCGGCGAGCTTGCACGCCTCCTTCACGCAGCCCGTCTCCTCGGCCGCGACGAGGAGGCGCGCGAGCCGCGGGTGAGCGGGGAAGCGGAGCATGCGCTCGCCGATCCTCGTGAGCTCGTTCTTCTCGAGAGCGCCGAGCTTGTGGAGGAGCTTCTCCGCGGCCTCGACGTGCGCGCTCGGCGGCGCTTCGAGCCAGTCGAGCGTGGAGATCTTCGCGGCGCGGAGCTCGAGGACGAGCTGGGCGAGGTCGAGCCGCTCGATCTCGGGCGACGTGAAGGCGGGCCGGGCGTCGAGGTCGCTCTGCGCATAGAGGCGGATGCACCGGCCGGGCGCCGTGCGGCCCGCGCGGCCGGCTCGCTGCTTGGCGGAGGCCTGGCTGATCGGCTCGACCTCGAGGAACGGGAGCCCCGACCAGAAGGAGTGCCCCGCGACGCGCGCGAGGCCCGAGTCGACGACGACCGTGACGCCCTCGACGGTGAGCGAGGTCTCCGCGACGTTGGTCGCGAAGATCACCTTGCGCCTCCCCGCCGGACGGAGAGCGCGGTCCTGCTCCTCGGGCGGCAAGCTCCCGTGGAGCGGCAGGAGAGCGAGATCGCTCCGGTGCGAGCAAGCGTCGAGCGCGCGCCGGATCTCGGCGGCTCCGGGGAGGAAGACGAGGATGTCGCCCGCGCTCACCGACTCGACCGCGGAGCGGACCTGTTCCTCGAGCGGAGCGCTCCCCGGCCGATGCTCGAGCTTCACCTCGAAGGTCCGGCCCGGAGCCGCGAGCGTGGGCGCGCCGCCGAGGAACGCGGCCACGCGCTCGACGTCGAGCGTGGCCGACATGATCACGATCCTGAGGTCCGGCCGCTCCGTGCGGCGGAGCCGCTCGAGGAGCGCGAGCGCGAGGTCGCCCTCGAGGTGGCGTTCGTGGAACTCGTCGAGGACGACGACGCTCACCCCCTCGAGCTTCCGGTCGCGCACGAGCCGGCGCGTGAGGATCCCCTCCGTGACGAAGCGGAGGCGTGTGCGCGCGCTCGTCTGCTCCTCGAAGCGGACCTGGTAGCCGACGGTCTCGCCGATCTTCTCGCCGCGCTCCTCGGCCACGCGACGCGCCGCCATGCGGGCCGCGATCCGCCTCGGCTCGAGGACCCACACCTCTCCCGCCACGCTCTCGAGCAAGAAGGAGTGAGGCCGATTGCCTATCTTGAGGTACGCGGAGACCGGGGTCTCCAGGTCCGCCAGGATATCCCGGTAGACCGGGACCAGGTTGCCGCGCTCGCAGC
>CAZYLP010000034.1:0-12801 GCA_964648345.1 uncultured Planctomycetota bacterium | reverse complement strand
CGGCTCGAGGACCCACACCTCTCCCGCCACGCTCTCGAGCAAGGCCGGCGGCACGCGCGTCGTCTTGCCGGCGCCGGGCTCGGCCTGGAGGACGAGCGCGCCCTTCTCCGCGACAGACGCGACGATTCGCTCGAGGAGCGGATCGATCGGCAGCGGCGCGTTCATCGGAGTGAATGTTACAAAGAGAACCAGCATGACTCGCCCCGGCTTCGGACTCTCCTCCGTGCTCGCGGCGACTGCCTTCGCGGTCGTGGCCGTCCTCCTCGCGCTCCCGAACCTCTTCGCGATCCACTCGCGGGCCGATCAGGACTGGGTCCCGCGCGCGCTCCTCGCGATCGCGGAGGCGCAGACGACCTTCCGCGAGGAGGACAAGGACGGCGACAAGGTCCTCGCCTACGGCGACCTCGCCGCCCTCGCGTCGTGCAGCCTCGTCGAGCCCGTGCTCGGCTCGGGCACGAAGCACGGCTACACCTTCGAGGTGCGCGCGGGGAAGGACCCGCGCTTCGTCTGGTGGGCGGTCGCGCGCCCGGTCGTCGTGGACGCGCAGCACAGCGCCGTCTTCTTCGCGTGCCAGCGCAACGAGGTCTACCGGATCGCCGCGGACCACCCGGCGGCGAAGCAGAAGCCGGACCCCGAGCGTGGCGAGCCGCCGATCGGTGTGATCACCATCGCCACCGGCGCCGGGAGATGTCGTTGAGCGACGCGAAGAAGCCGACGAGCGGTGTGAAGGTCCTCGGAGGAGCGCTCGTGGTCCTCGGCCTCCTCGGGCTCTGCGGTTACAAGGCCTTCATGGACTTCGTGCAGGCACACGGGCCGCCCGGGCCGGAGACGCGGGCCATCGGCACGCTGAAGGGGCTCTGCACCGACGAGTACATCCTCCGCAAGCGCCTCGAGGGCGAGGGGAGACCGCCCACCTACGCGACGCTCGCCGAGCTCCAGGCCGCCGGGCTCGCGAAGAACCTGGCACCTTTCGAGGAGCACTACACGCTCGAGCTCCAGGTGGGAGGAGAACCGAAGGGCTCGGCCTTCTGGGCGATCGCGCGACCCGTGAAGCCGGAGAACCGCTTCTACTTCACGAACGACCGCGGAGAGCTTCGCTACGCGATGGCCGACGACCCGGCGTCCTCTCTCCGGCCCGACCCGAAGACGTGCGACGCACCGAGCGGTTGGAGGCTCGCGGGCAAGTGAGCGAGTCCGAGAAGAAGCCGCTCGGTGCCGGCGTGAAGGTGTTCATCGCGCTCGCGGTCGTACTGCTCCTCGGAGGAGTGGCCGTCGTCGTCGTCCACTTCGTGCTTCCGAACCTCGTCCAGGCGCGCGTGTATCCCAACTCGATGGTCGCGCACGGCGCCCTCAAGACGATCGCCACGGCGCAGTCGCTCCTTCGCGAGAAGCGAGCCGAGAAGGAGACCGAGCCGCCCTACGGGACGCTCGCCGAGCTCCGCGATGCGAAGCTCGTGGACGAGGTCCTCGGGAGCGGCACGAAGGCGAACTACATCTTCGAGGTCCAGCCTTCGACCGGGGCCGTCGAGCGCAGCTACCTCTGGTGGGCGACCGCGAGACCCGCGAGGCCCGAGGCCGGGGACATCGTCTACTTCACGAACCAGACGGGAGTGATCTGGTACTGCAGCACCGAAGACGTGGCCTCGACGCTCCGGCCCGACCCGAAGACCTGCGCGCCGCCCCCGACGTGGAAGCCGGTCGGAAGGTGAGCCGAGACAGCCCGAGCGGACCCGCGCGTCTTCTTCATCATCCTTCGCCCCTCGGGTTGTCCTAGGGGGGCAGTAGAATCGCCTCGGTGCAAGTGCTCGAAACCTACAAGAATCTCCAGCTCGACGAGTTCCAGAAGATCGCCCTCGACGGGATCGCCAAGGGCGAGAGCGTGATCGTCGCCGCCCCGACCGGGGCGGGGAAGACGCTCATCGCCGAGTACGCCATCGAGAAGGCCTTGAAGGAGGGCCGCCGCGTCGTCTACACGGCCCCGATCAAGGCGCTCTCGAACCAGAAGTTCCGCGACTTCTCGGCGACCTATCCCGGCGACGTGGGCGTGACGACGGGCGACGTGTCGATCAACCCTCAGGCGCCCGCGATGATCATGACGACGGAGATCTTCCGGAACACGATCTTCGACAACCCCGAGCGTCTGAAGGACGTCCAGACCGTCATCTTCGACGAGATCCACTACATGGACGACCCCGAGCGCGGGACCGTCTGGGAAGAGTCGCTCATCTTCGCGCCGCCCGAGATCAAGGTCGTCGCGCTCTCCGCGACGATCTCGAACCTGGACGAGTTCGCCGACTGGCTCCGCGAGGTGCGCGGCGGCGCGGTGCGCGTCGTCGTCGAGAAGAACCGGCCGATCCCGCTCTCGATCTTCGCGTCGATCCCGGGCCACGGGATCTACCCCTTCGACAAGGTCCGCAAGGTCGGCGGCGACATCCGCGCGAACGCGCAGCGCCGCGGCCACGAGCGCTTCGACGGCCGCGGCCGCGGAGGACGCGGCGGCCGCGGCGGCCACCGCGGCGGCCACCGCGGCGGCGGACGCTTCGGCGGCGGCGAGAGCTGGGAGGACCGCGCGCGGCAGCTCCAGCTCCACTTCAAGAAGCTCGTCGTCACCCTCGCTCACCGGCGCGAGCTCCCCGTGCTGTTCTTCCTGTTCTCGCGCGACGCGTGTGAAAAGCTCGCGGTCGCGTGCGGGGACTTCGACTACTTCATGGGCAACGAGGAGCGCCGGAAGGCCGCCGTGGCCGAGCTGACGAAGCTCGTCTTCGCGTACGACCTCGACCTCGACGACCCCGAGGTGCAGCGCCTGAGGAAGCTCATCTCCAAGGGGATCGCGTTCCACCACGCGGGTCTCCTCCCCGCTCTGAAAGAGATCGTCGAGGTCCTCTTCTCGGACGGTCACCTCCGCCTCCTCGTCGCGACGGAGACCTTCGCGCTCGGCGTCAACATGCCGGCGCGCGCCGTCGCCTTCGAGGGGCTGAAGAAGTGGAACGGCGTCGCGCGCGTCTCCTTGAAGACCCGCGAGTTCCAGCAGATGGCCGGCCGCGCCGGGCGGCGCGGGATCGACACCAAGGGCGACGTCTTCGTGACGTTCGACCCGACGCAGGAGGACCCGCGCCTCCTCGAGACCGTCGTGACCGGCAAGGTCGAGGCGGTCGAGAGCCAGTTCAACCTCTCCTACTCGACGCTCCTGAACCTCTACTCGCGGCTCGGAGACCGGATCTACGAGGCCTGCGCCAAGAGCTTCGCGAACTGGCGCAGCTCGCGGCAGAAGGAAGAAGAGGCCGCCGAGGAGAAGCCGAAGAAGAAGCGCGGCAACTGGAGCGACGAAGAGGCCGAGCAGCACGAGATCCAGAATCAGGGGAAGGACTCCCGCAAGAAGGGCGGCGGAGGCCGCCGCTCACGGCCCGGGCGGCGCGAGCGGGCGTCGATGAAGGTCGCCCGCGGCCATCCGGGCAAGCGCGGCTTCGACGACAGCGGCCGCCGCGAGGGGAGCGCGCCGCCGCGTCCCACGGGCTCGGCGCGCTACGACGACATGGTGGACCAGGTCTCGAGGAAGCTCGACCTCCTGAAGGAGCTCGGCTACCTCGAGGGCACGAACCTGACTCCGCGCGGAAAGTTCGCCGCATCCGTCTACGGCCACGAGCTCGAGATGACCGAGCTCGTCTTCTCGGGCGTCTTCGACAAGCTCAGCCCGGCTCAGGTCGCGTGCATCACCGCGTCGGTCGTCTACGAGGGCCGCCGCGACGACGAGGGCGGCGGCCTCGACCCGCGCCGCGCCGTCGGCGACGTGTGGAAGCTCGCGAACCGCGCCGTGCGCCAGGTCTTCGACCGGGAGGAGCAGCTCGGGATCCGCTTCCCGGTGAAGCAGCTCGACTGGAACCTCACGGGAGTCGTCTGGGCCTGGGCGAACGACGCGGACTTCTCCAAGCTCCGCGAGTACACGTCGGCGTCCGACGGCGACATCGTCCGCAACCTCCGCCAGACGATCCAGCTCATGCGGCTCGTGTCGAACCCGCTCCTCGCCCTCGCGCGGGGCGACCTCCACAACCGCTTCGCCTCCGCGCTCAAGCTCATCAAGCGCGGCCTCGTGGACGCCGAGTGGCAGCTCCGCCGCGCCGCCGAGCTCGAGGCCGAGCGGATCTCGGACATGAAGCAGGGGATCACGCACCAGGCGATCCCGGACTCCGAGCAGCCCGTCGAGGACGAAGACGACGAGGAGCCGCCGCTCCCCGAGGACGAGGAGCCGCCGCTCCCCGAGGACGACGAGTCGGAGTAAACTGCTCCTCGGGACAAGGTCATGGTGATCGAGGACGGCTGGATCTGCGCCTGCGGGCGCACGAACCGCGCGTTCAGTTGCCCGCGTTGCGGTAAGGGGCGACCCGCCGACGCGACCTCCGTCCCCGTGCACGGACCGCAGGGCCTGACCCAGAAGCACCCGAAGTCCTGGTTCGAGCTCAGCGAGGACGAGCTCAAGGGTCTCACCTCCGCGATCCCGGACCCCGAGCCGGCGCCTCGCAAGCCCGCCCCGGCGCCGCCGGTCCGGCCGCCCAAGCCGTCCGAGACCGAGTCGGGACCCGCGTGGCAGATCGCGCCCGCGCCGACGCCCCCCGTCGAGGCCTCCGTCACGCGCCCGCGGCCGGCGTCGCGGAGCTACGGCCCGCCCACGCCGGAGGAGGCGCCGCTCACCTCCGAGCAGGCGGCGCCGCCCAGGAAGAGCGACGACTGGCCGCCGCCTCCGGTCTTCGAGGACCCCGACTCGAAGCCCACGCCGCCCCCGCTCCGCCCGGCGACGCCCGGCGCCGCTCCGCGGCCGGCGACTCCGGCGAGCGCCGCTCCGCGCGGGGCGACGCCCGGCGCCATGCCGCGGCCCACTCCCGGCGCCATGCCGCGGCCCACTCCCGGCGCCATGCCTCGCCCCGCGACGGGGATCATCAAGAAGCAGGAGGCCGAAGCCCTCAGCCTCCGCGAGAGGATCAACCAGCAGCTGAACGAGATCTCCTCCCAGCGCACGCGCGACTTCGTGGGGATCGCGCTCGGCCTCCTCATCGCCTTCTTCGCGACGAGCGCCGAGATGAAGCACTGGTCCGCCCGGCAGATCATCGACGACGAGATCATGCGCGGCCCGGGAGACATCCGCGACACGATCCCGCGCGCGATCAAGGAGAAGATCGGCGTCACCCTGAGACCCGAGGAGCTCCAGTTCATCGGCGTCACCGAGGCCGGCATGCGCGACGGCGGGATCGACTGCAACGTCACGATCCGCTCGCCCTCGGCGGGCTTCTACGAGCACCACGCGCGGGTCATCAAGATCACGCCGAACCGGCCCCAGATCTTCGGATTCGACATGCAGCCCGGACGCGAGGGGATCTGGGTCGTCGAGCGGTGGCGTCAGATCATGAGGCTCACGTTCATTGGCTTCGGCCTCGTGCTGCTCACCGTCTGCGGTGTACGCCGCGGCACCGCGAGCGAGTAGGGCTCGACGGAACCCGAGCGTTACTCTCCCGCTTCGCGCCCAGCCTCGAGGTCCCCGAGCGGATCCGGCCCGAGATTCGGTAGCACGGGCGCCTTCTCGATCTTCCGGCCTTGCGGGTCGAAGAAGACGGGTCCTTCCGGTGTCTGCTGGACGGTGAAGCCTCCCTCGTGCACGAGCACGTGGTGCCGGCGACAGGTGAGCGCGAGGTTCTCGAGGACGGTCGGGCCGCCGTCGATCCAGTGCTCTATGTGGTGAGCGTCCACCCAGAGTCGGTTGGTGCACCCAGGGAAGCTGCATGTTTTGTCCCGCACCTCGAGGAGCCGGCGAAGCTTAGGTGCCACCCCGGGGACACGGCGGCCAACCTCGATCGCGCCGGGCTTGCTCCGGTCCACCGCGCGCTCGACGAGGACCTGGAGGGGCGAGTCGCAGCAGATGCGTCGGATGGTCTCGGGGCCGATCGGTGAACCGTCGGGGAGCTCGCCCTGCCCACTCTTGGCGTCCACCACGACGACGACCTCGTGGCGCCCCGGTACGCTCCTGGGTGTCGATGGAGCGAGGTTCGCTTCGAACGTCGCAACGAACGCGTCGACTCTTTGGGCAACCTTGGCTTTGACTTCAGCTGAAGTCGCGACGCGAGCTCCGGCTTCAGCTGAAGTCTCGGCTCCGGCTTCAGCTGAAGTCTCGGCTCCGGCTTCAGCTGAAGTCTCGGCTCTGGCTTCAGCTGGAGTCTTCCGAGGCTCCCCACCCTCGATCATTCGCTTCTGCGTCATGTCGATGGACGCAATGACGACGGCCGCCTCCTCGGGCAGCACCCGGGCGACGATCTCGACGAGCCCCGAATCGAGTTCGCGCCACACGAGACAGCGTCTCTCGAGCGCTCGAGCGACGGCGCGGGGATCACCGGTCAGCGAGACGCGGTGGTGGCTCCGCAGAGCCCTGTCCAGCTCCGGTGCCGTCGAGCGCTTGCCGAGCTCGACGAGTCGCTCCTCGGTCTCGGGGGTCACGACTCGAGTGAGCGCCCGGACCCTCGAGTAGCTGAGCTCGCCCTTACTGAACGCCTCGTCGAGCTTCCGGTACTCGCCGAGCGCTCGGGCCACTCGCACGTGCTCGTTCGCCGTCTTGAGGTCGATGCCGAGCCGCCACGAAAGCCAGTGAGCGCAAGACTCGGAGCCCTGGAGACGCCAGCCTTCGAGCTCGTCGAAGGCGCGGAGTCGCTCGAAACGACGCTGCCTGAGCGTCGTCTCGTACGCGAAGAGGTGGACGATCTCGTTCGCGAGGACCTCTATGTCGGTGAGCGTGAGCGGCGAAGTGATGGTCGCATTCATGGAGAACCATCTACCACGCACCACCGACCAAAACCCTAACCACGCCCAGGAAACCCCATCAAATGAAGGGCGGGAAGAAGAACCAGATGATCGCTCCGACGGCCAGCTCGATCGGGAGAGCGACGAAGTCGATCGCCGCGGCGATCGGAAGGAGGAGACCAAGACCGACGTTCGCGGCCATACGTGCCGACGGAGACGTCGCGTTGTTGTCGATCCCGTCGACAAGGAGCCCGGTGACACAACCGGGCGTGCCGACCGAGAGGACTGCGACCGAGAGCGCCATGAGGAGAGTACGCGCGCGGGCCATGAGCACTCCACCGGGTCGAGGCTAGTGCGTCGTCCCGGCGGAGCCACGAATGGCCAGATCGAGTCTCAGTTAGCGCGCTCTACCGATCCCGCAACCCCGTCGCGCTCGCCCTCACGGCGTCTCCGACCTGGTGCATCCACTTCACCTCGTCGGCGCTCATGGGCCCCTTCTCCATGGAGTCGTAGGCCGCGATCACGTCCTGATCGTTGCGCGCCCCGCAGATCACCGCGTCCACGTGCGGATCCGTGACGCAGAACCGATAGCAATCGCCCGCCGTCGGGAGCGGCACGCTCGGATCGAGCCCGCGCGGCCGCTTGAGGAGGTGGCCCCAGCGCGTCGCCGTGAACGCCACGACCCCGGCGCGCGAGTCGCGAGCCTCGGGTATGTGCGGGAAGATCTCCTTCTCCGCGCCGCGGTGAGCCGCGTTGTAGCGCATGTGCACGACGTCGAACGCCCCCGAGAACTCGGGCACCTTCGGTCGCACGTGCGTGGAGATGGCGATGTGCTTGACGGTCCCCGCGTCCCGGAGCCGCTTCGCGGCATCGACGATCCGGCTCGGCGGCATGGCGCCCCACCAGCCGAGGAGGAGGACGTCGCAGACGTCGGTGTCGAGCTTCCTCAGCGCCCGGCGGACGCTGACGCCCATGAGCATGCCGACGCGCGTGTAGGTCTGGATCACGAGCTGCGTGTTGGCGCGGTCCTTCTTGAGGACGTTCTTGAGGCCGCGGCCGAAGGCGCTCCGTCGCAGCGAGCCCCAGTAGAAGTAACGGCACCCCCGCTCGAAGGCGATCTCGACGCCGCGCTCGCCCACGCCGAAGCTCGCGGCGAGTCCGAGCGGGTGGACGACCTTCTGGGTGCGGCCGAGTGGACGGGGCTCGAAGCGCGCCATGAGCGCCACCTCCGTGGATCAGTATCTCACGGACCGTCGAGGAGCTTCCGCGTCTCCTTCTGGTAGGCCTCGAGCTCGTTGAGGCGCCGCTGGAGGGCGTCCGAGCGGGCCTTCACCTCCGCGAAGAACGGTGACTCGAGAGGCATCGCGCGCACGAACGCGAGCTCGGCCTTGCAGACGTCGAGGCGACGCTGCTGCTCGTCGGCGCGGAGCTTCTTGAGCTTCGCCTTCGCGGCCTCGAGCCGCGCATCGATCGGAGCGCGCG
This sequence comes from uncultured Planctomycetota bacterium, assembly GCA_964648345.1. Taxonomy (GTDB): domain Bacteria; phylum Planctomycetota; class J058; order J058; family JACQDU01; genus CAZYLP01. Next base: position 4,542 of record CAZYLP010000034.1, on the reverse strand, counting down.
CCTCGGGCTTCACGCGCTCGAGCGAGGAGCGATAGAAGCGGAGGCTCTCCTCCGGAGGGTGGACCTGCTCGATGAACGCGCCCGCGGCGAGGACGGTCTCCGGGTTCTGCCCGTCGAGGGCCACGGCCTTGAGCCAGAGCTCCTGCGCTCGCGTGTTCTTGCCGGCCTTCGTGCAGCAGACGGCGAGAGCCTTCACGTCCTGGAGCATGGCGTAAGGATCGATCGCCTTCTCGAGGTCGGGGATCGCGCGCTCGTGGAGACCGAGCGTCGCGAGGAGGCGGCCCCGGCGGCCGTAGACGGGGTTGTAGCCCTTCCCCCACCTTTCGATCGCGATGTCGTAATGGCGGAGAGCGGCCTCGTTGTCCGACAAGTGCTCGCACGCCATGCCGAGCTGGAAGTGGACCTCGGAGTTGTCGGGCCAGCGCTCGAGGAGCTTCGTCCAGTCCTCGCGCGCTCCCTTCCAGTCGTCGAGCCGCTCGCGGTCGAGGGCGCGGTCGCGGCGCGCGATCGGCATGTTCGGGGCGAGCTCGAGGCATCGGTCGTAGGCCTTGACGGCGTCCTCGTAGCGCCTGAGCTCGTCGAGGACCTGCCCCCGCACGAAGTGAGCGTGCGCCCAGCTCGGCGCCTCCTTCACGCACGTGTCCACGATCGCGAGGAGCGGCTCGAGCTCCTCGGGCCCCACGGCGAGGATCCAGAGAGAGACCGCGGCGAGCCGGTCGCGCCGATCGCCCCGGTCGAGCACGTCCTTCAAGAGGGGGCGGAGCGGCGCGCGCTCCTTGCCGCGCTCGAAGGAGACGAGCCGCGCCTGCGCGAGGAGGACGCCCGGGTGGTCGGGCGCGAGCCTGAGCGCCTTTATGACCGCGGCCTCGGAGCGGGCGCGGCGGTCGGCGGCGTCGGGCTTCTTCGTGTAGAAGCTCGGGATCAGAGCCTGCGCGTAGATCGCGAGGACGACCGGATCGTTCGGCGCGCGGCGGAGCGCCTCCTGGGCGCCCCGGAGCGCCTCGTCGTCGTCGCCCTCCGCCATGTGAGCGCGCACCGAGACGATCAGGTTCTGGACGCGTTGAGCGTTCTGCTCGGCGAGGCGCGCCGCCTCGAGCTGACCCGCGCGCCGGGTGGCCTCCTGCGAGGCGAGGAGCTTGTCGATGCTCGAGCGCTCGAGGTAGTGGAACCCGAAGGCGGTCGCCGCCCCGAGGATCAGCACGACGAGAGGCACGAAGAAGGTCGGTCGCTGCCGCGTCGCGGCGGCGGCCGCCCCGGCCGGGATCGCGGCGAGCTCGTTCGCGAAGGCCCGCGCGTCCTTCGGCCGGAGAGCGCGGTCCTTGGCGAGCGCGTGGAGGGTGAGGCGGTCCACGTGGATGCTCGTCTTCGCGCCCGCCGCGCTCGGCGGCTTCGCGGCGACGTCGAGCACTTGCCGCACGAGCTCCTCGAGCGTCGTCGTCACGAACGGCTCGCGGCCCGTGAGCACGAAGTGGAAGATCGCTCCGAGCGCGTAGACGTCGGAGCGCGAGTCCACGTCCTTCTGCGCCCGGATCTGCTCGGGCGACATGTAGCTCGGAGTCCCGACGGAGAAGCCCGTGCGCGTGAGCCGCTGCTCCTCGGACTCGAGCTCGCGGGCGAGCCCGAAGTCCGCGATGAGCGGCTCGTTCGTGTCCTTGCCGAGGAGGACGTTGAGCGGCTTCAAGTCGCGGTGGACGATCCCCTCGTCGTGGATCGCGGCGACGGCGTCCGCGATCTTCCGCATGAGCTCGCACGCCTCGCGCTCGGGGAGCGGCCCGCTCGTGTTGATCCGGTCCTCGAGCGACTCGCCGTCCACGATGTCCATCGCGTACCAGAGGACGCCCTGCTCCTCGCCGGCGTCGTGGACGCGGATCACGCCCGGGTGGCGGATCTTCGCGAGGAGCTTCGCCTCGCGGCGGAAGCGCTCCCGCGCGGTCGCGTTCGAGAGCTTGGCGGACGCGATCACCTTGAGCGCGAGGTCGCGCTGGACCTCGCCCTTCCTGACGCGGAAGACGACGCCCATCGACCCGCGCCCGAGCTCTTCGATGACGTCGTAGGCCCCGATCTGCCTCGGGAAGCTCATCGCACGGGCGGGCTCGTCACGGCCCGGAAGGAGACGCCGTTCGCGACATCGCGCGCGGGGAGCGCGTCGCGGAAGGTGACGCGCGCCGCCTCGGGCGGGTCATGCCACGCGGCGCCGCGCGTGATCCTGAGAGGAGCGTTCCGCTCGTCGCGCGTCCCGTCCCCTTCGCGCACCCACTCGCGGACGTTGCCCGCGCAGCCGCGCACTCCGTAGGGCGAGCGGTCGTGCGGGAAGGCATCGACCGGCGCGAGCCCCGGCCCCGCTTCGCGCGAGCCGGCGAGGTTCCCGAGCGCGGCGTCGAAGCGCGGCCCCCACGGGTAGCGGCGTCCGTCGCCGCCGCGCGCGGCCTTCTCCCACTCGAGCTCGCTCGGGAGGCGGAAGGGCCGCTCCTCGTTCGCGGAGCGCCAGAGGAGGTAGTGGTTCGCGTCGTCCCACGAGACGCCGACGACGGGCGCCTTCGGGTCCCACGAGTAGCCGTCGCCGCCGCGGTCGCGCGGCCTCGGGAAGCGCAGCCCCTCCGAGCCCGCGAAGAGCGGGCCCGTCATGCCGTCGCGCGGCCTCCGCGCGTGGGCGGCCTCGCGGTCGGCGATCGCGAGGTCGGCGAGGAAGCGCACGTAGTCCGCGCCCGTCATGGGGTCGCGCGACACGAAGAAGCCCGCGAGCTCGACGCGGACGAGGCGCGTCTCGCCGAACTGGTCGGGCTCGCCGCCCGTGAGGAAGGGCCCCGCCGGCACGTAGATCATGCCGTCGCCGATCTCGTCGTCCGTGAAGAGAGGAACGCGGAGCGTCGTGCTCTCCTCGCGGCGCACTCGCAGGGAGAGGCGCACGTCGCGGTAGTCCTCGTGCTCGATGACGATCAGGTAGCTGCCCGCGTCGAGGTCGCACTCGATCGGCGTCGCGCCCAGCTCCTGCGCGGAGAGCGGGTCGAGGATCGGCTCGCCCGCGTCCACGAGCGGGTGGATGCGGACCCGTGCTCCGCGCGGCTCGGTCTCGAGCTTGAGATGCCCGCGCGCCGTCACGCGGGCGCCGGCCCCGAGGTTCCGGGCGAGGCCGCCGAAGTGGAGGGCGTCCGCCTTGTCTTCGCGCAGCTCGGCGTCGGCGACCTTCGAGAGGTAGAGCTCGATGAGCGTCTTCCGCGCGCCGTCGTGCCGCGGGTCGAAGGCGAGGGCCTCCTGCCCGCGCGCGACGGCGGCGTGGAAGTGCTGGTCGGCTTCGTCCGAGCATCGAGCCGCCGCGGCGAGCGCGGAGTAGACCTCGCCCTTCTCGATGATCGGACGCCACGGCGGGATCTCGTTCGCGAGCGAGCGCGCCTTCTCGAGGTACTTCTGCCGCGCGGAGCGCGACTGGTGGTAGCTCTTCTCGAGCGAGCTGGCCTCGCCCGCGAGCTCGCCCGCCCGCTCCCTGCGGCGCGAGCGCTCGCGCGAGCCTTCGAGGAACTCCTCGACGCGCGTCGCGATCTCGCTCGCGAGCTTCGGCCGCTTCGACGGCTCCTTCTCGAGGCACTGGAGGCAGAGACGCTCGAGCTCCTCCGGCACGTCGGGCGGCGGCGGCTCGGGGCCGTTCCTCCCGCGCTTGCTCGGAGGGACGACGGGAGCTTCGAGCACGTTCCGCAGGACCTGGAGCGCGTTCGCGCCCTCGAACGGGATCCGGTAGCAGAGGATCTCGTAGAGGACGCCGCCGAGCGCGTAGATGTCGGCCGCTTCGGTCAGGTCGCGCTCGCCGCGCGCCTGCTCGGGCGCCATGTAGGCGGGCGTGCCGACGACCTCGCCGTCCTGGGTCACCGAGGGGTCGAGGAGGTTCGGGACGGTGATCTTGACCGTCTCGCGCTCGCTCTCCTTCGGGCCGCGGATGATCGTGGACACGTACGGCGCGTCCGGCTCTGGATCGACGAGCCCCCCCCCAACCCCCCCACGCGGAGCGGGGGGGGGATCGGGGGGGGGCTCGTCGTCGTTGCCGATCTGCTTCGCGAGGCCCCAGTCCACGATCATGACCTCGCCGTGCTCGCCGAGCATGACGTTGCGCGGTTTCAGGTCACGGTGGATCACGCCCCGCTCGTGCGCGAAGGCGATCCCGTGGCAGACACCCTGGAAGATCGAGAGGAGGCGCACGCGGCCGTAGTGCTTGCGGGCGTCCTCGTCGCCTCGCTTGAGCAGCGAGAGCACCTCGCCGAGGTCGCGCCCGCGGATGAACTTCATGCAGAGGAACGGGCGGTCGTCCTCGAGGCGGCCGAGGTCGTGGACCGGGATGATGTTGGGGTGCTCGAGCTGTCCCGTGAGACGCCCCTCGCGCACGAAGCGCGCCGTGAAGCTCCCGTCCGCGCCCTTCCGCAGGACCTTGACGGCGACCTCGCGCTCGAGCCGCTCGTCGCGCGCCGAGTAGACGATCCCCGTCCCGCCGTAGCCCACGACCTTCGAGAGCGCGTAGCGGCGGTCTGAAGTCGGAGGCGGCGGCCCCCCCCCCAT
>CAZYLP010000033.1:0-21358 GCA_964648345.1 uncultured Planctomycetota bacterium | reverse complement strand
GGAACTGGATGATCTCCTTCAGCTCCTCCTGGGCCTCGTCCACGCCGGCCACGTCGTCGAACGTGATCCGGGTCTCGCGCTCGGCGTAGACCTTCACCTTCGACTTCCCGAACGACATGACCTGCTTCTGCGGGTTCAAGCGCCGCATGATGAGCCAGAAGAAGAGCATGACGGAGGCGACCGGGAGCACGAAGTAGAAGAGGATCGGGGAGAGCGGCCCGCCGGTCGAGCGGGCGTCCACGTCCACGCCCTTGTCCCGGAGCGTGGAGAGGAACTTCTCGTCCGGCTTGAAGCCGAGCGTCGTCTGGACGCGGGTCGTGGACTCCTTGTGGGGCGGGGTCTCGTTCACCTCGACGGTCCGCGCCGCGGAGAGGACGGCCGTGACCGTGTCGTCGGTCACCGTCGCCGTCTTCACGGCCTTCTCGTCCACGAGCTTCATGAAGCTCGTGTAGGTGATCCGCGTGTGCCGCTCCTGGCCGTTCCACGCGTACATCACGAGGAAGATCGTGATCGCGACGAGCGTGTAAGTGAGGAGCACGGAGTTCCGCTTGCGCGGGTCCTCGAGCGAGGTCGGGCGCGGGCGGGGCCTTCGCGGCTCGGCCTCGGGGGTGGACATGACCTGTGACTTATACCCCCGCGGAGCGTGCGGATGTAGCTAGAGCGGGAGGTTGAGCCCGCGGAGAGCGGTCCCGAGCTCGCGCGCGTTGTGGAAGCGCTGGGTCGGGTCCTTCTGGAAGCACTTGAGGATCACGCCCTCGAGCGCGTTCGGCACGGCCGGATTCTTGGCGCGGACCCTGGGTGGCGCGTCCCTCACGATCCGGTCGATGAGCTCGACGAGAGGGCTCCGCTTCGTGCCGGTGCGGATGAGGTCGAAGGGCGGTTCGCCGACGAGCAGGAAGTAGAGGATCGCGCCGAGGCTGTACACGTCGGTCGGCGGGCCGATCTTCTTGTTCTCGCCGCGCGCCTGCTCGGGCGGCATGAACTGGGGCGTGCCCATGATGTCGCCCGTGCGGGTGAGCTGCGAGTCCCCGACCTTCGCGAGACCGAAGTCGCAGATCTTCGGCACGTCGCCCTCGAAGCTCACGATCACGTTCTGGGGCTTCAGGTCGCGGTGGACGACCCACGGCATCTTCGAGTGGAAGTAGTCCACGACCTCGCAGACCCTCGCGATCATGGCCGCGCACTGCCCGTGCGAGCGCGGCTTCTCGCGAGCCCAGGCTGCGAGGTCACGCCCCGCCACGTACTCCATGACGTAGTAGGGCCGCTTCTCGTGGATCCCCTTCTCGTTGACGATGCCGCCGCCCTGGACGCGCACGATCCCGGGGTGGTCGAGCTTCGCCATGGTCTTCACTTCACGATCGAAGCGCTTCTGCTGCTCCTCGTCCGCCGCCATGTGCGACGTGAAGATCTTGATCGCGACGATCCGGTTGAGGGCCTTGTGCCGCGCGCGGAAGACGCTCCCCATGCCGCCCTTGCCGATCGGAGCGAGCACCTCGTACATGCCGATCGTGAAGGGCTTGAAGCCGTCCGCGGGCGACGTCTGCGGCTGCGCGGGCGCGGAGGGCGGGTCGTCCTTCGTCTCCTCGAAGGCGGGGAGGGCGTTCTGGGTCTTCTTCTTGATCGGGATCGCCGAGGGGAGCGAGTCGTTCGCCGGCGGCGCCGCGACCGGGACCGGGACCGGCCGCGGGGGGAAGGTCTCGAGCGGGATCGGCTTCGGCGGGATCGTCACCTGGACCTCGCGCTCGTCGAACGGGTCGAAGGCCGGCGGCGGAGTGGCGGGTCGGGGCGGCGGAGCAGCGGGCGCCGGCATGGGCGGCGGCGGCTCGGCCGGACGCCGGGTGGTCGTCCGCTTCGGAGGCTCGGGCGCCGGAGCGGGCGCGGGCGCCGGCATGGGGACGCGGTCGCGCCACGTCTCGCGGGACGCGGCGGCCTGGCGGCTCGTGACGTAGAGCGGACCCGCGCACGAGGGGCAACGGTCGTCCTGGGGCGGCCGCCCCGGGTCGAGCGGGAAGATCTCCTTGCAGTCCCCGCGGCAGACGAGGCTGCCCTCGTCGATCGTGCGGACGAGGTCGTCCGCCTGCACGCGCTGGAGGAGACCCTGGCGGACGGCGAGCTCCCAGAACGGCTCACCGTTCGACGCGTGGAAGCAGCGGATCGCGTCCCCACGATCGAGGACCCGCCGGCCGATCGCGAGCTTGCCGACGAGGACTTCCCGTCCGCGGTTCATGCCTTCAGTGTGACATGACGCTACCGGAGGAGCCACCACGTGACGATGCCGGTGATGACCGCGAGCTTCCAGACTTCGAAGCCGCGGCGAACCGGGTCCCACGAGAACTCGCCGCGGCGAGCGGCGGCGGGCATCGAGCGCCCGGGGATCGGGAGGAAGCCGGGGACGCTCGCGCGATAAGCCGCGTGGTCGGCCCCGAAGCGCCGCTCGAGGGCTTCCTCCTCGCGCCGGACGATGAGCGCGGTCACGAGGACGTAGGCGACCGAGTAGACCGCGAGGAGCTCGTACTGTCCGAGGCCGACGAGCGCCGCGGCGCCCGAGACACCGTTCGCGAGGTAGAGCGGGTGGCGGATGCGGGCGTAGGGGCCCGCGCTCATGAGGTAGCGCGCGGCGCCGTCGTTGTGCATCCAGCTCCGGTAGCCGGTCGCCCAGACGCGGAGCGACCAGCACCCGAGGACGACGGCCCCCGCGGCGGCGATGACCTCGCGCGGCGGCGGCGCCACGGCCCGGATGGCGAGCCCGATCGCGAGGAGGAAGAGGGGCACGAAGATGAACGCGCGCCTCCGGGCGAGGAGGCGCGCGAGACGCGCCGCGCGTGTGTCCTCGCGAGGAGGGGCTTCGAGCGAGCCGAGCATCGGGCCGCGATGCTACCTACTCCGCGGCGAGAAGCTCCATGATTCTCTCGACGGCCACGTCGCTCCCCTTGTAGCGCGGGCGCGGGTAGCGCTCCTCCTCGCTCGCGAAGACGAGGGCGAGCGCGAGGAGGAGCGCATCGACCGGGAGACCGGGGATGCGCTCGTGCTTCGAGTCGAGACGCGCCCCGGCGGCGCCGAGCTTGACGAGGCGAGCGAGCGTGCGCGGCGTGAGCCGCGGCCGCGTCGCGCGCGCGACGCTCCGTGCCCGGGCGACGAGCGGGCGGAGCGACTTCGCGAGCGGCTTCGAGCGAGCCTTGGCCGCGAGGTCGCGGAAGAGCTCGTCGAACCGCGGCGCGCGGGCGTGCTCCTCGGCGGCGGCGAGGACGTAGACGCCGCCTCGCCTGAGCTCGCCCTCGTCGGCGAGCTGGAAGAGCACCTCGCCGCCCGACGCGACCGGAAACGCGGCGACGAGGACCGCCGCGCGGCTCCGGCCCACGACGACCGACTGCCTCCGGGTCGTGTAGGTCATCCGGGCATGGGCCCCTGAAGCAGCGTGACCCCGCTCTCGCGGGGCCCGCATGGATAACAGTTGTCCGAGGTCAGCTGTGTCCTGACGGCGGACTAGGAGACGAGCTCGCGACCGTAGACCACGTCGTCGGCGCGACGGAACCACTCGCGAAGATCGTCATAGCAAGTCGAGCACAGCGGATGTTCGTCGCCATCGAAGTCCACCTTCTGGTGTCCTCCGATCAGCGCGAGCTCTCCACAGCGGTCGCAGTTGCTATAGGTCATGCGACGGTACCTCCCACCCTAGAGCAATCTCTAAAACTGACAGAACAGCCTAGCGAGGCCGTACGAAAGCGTCAAGCGGATTCGCGCAAGCATTTGCTAGGAGCAACGTTATGGTGACCTTGCGCCGGACACGCGTCCGCGGGTAGAGTCCCACCCAGGGGTCACACGGGGGAGGTTCGATGGCCGCCGAGGAAGATCCTTTCTACGTACGCGACACGATCGCGATGCTGCGCCCGTACCCCGAGGATGGACCCTGGGCTCCTCGGCTCGCCAAGATGCGGATCCTCAAGGCTCAGATGGAGGAGAACGCAGGCCCGGCCGACAAGGATAAGAAGCCGGCGCTCCTCGTCTCGATCGACGAGGCCGTGCAGAGGATCCACGCCGGGACCTACGAGTTCTGCTCCGTGTGCGGGAAGCGGATCGAGGACGACCGCGTCCGCATCGAGGCTCCGTGGATCACTCGCTGCGGCGAGCACCGGGTGAAGAAATGAGTCCCGCCCAGCCGCCGCGCCCGGGCGGCAAGCCCGGCCCCGGCCCGGGTCCCGGCCCCAACAAGCCTCCCGCCGCCGGCCCGAAGCCGGGCCCGGCGCCGCAGAAGCCCGCGGCCGCTCCTCCGCCGCAGAAGCCCAAGAAGGAGCTCACGCATCTCGACGACCCGGCCCACAAGGCGGGGAAGTACTTCGAGATCCGGAAGGGCACCTCGGGCAGTCACGCGCGCAAGGAAGAGGACGAGGACGACGCGCCGATCACGAACGTCGCCCTCCCCCGCTCGATCACCCAGGAGCAGGAGCAAGAGGACCTCAAGGCCCGCCTCGGCCGCGAAGAGCTCATCGACATCGACAAGCGCAACGCGCTCGTCAAGGTCAAGGACACGGCGGCGGGCCCGACTCCGGGCCGCCGCCGTTCGAGCGGTCTCTGGCTCCTCGTCCTCGTCGCGCTGATCGCCGTCGCGGCGATCATCGCGGACAAGATGCATCTGCTGGACAAGCTGAAGGGTTAGAGAGGCCCCTCGCTCGGGGATACGGTACTACTTCTCGGTCCGCTTGCCGAGCGTGACGGTCACCTCGATCTGGTGGCCGTCGCGCTTCACCGAGAGCGTCACCTTGTCGCCCGGCCGACGCCGCGCGATCTGGGTGATCATCTCGTTCACGTTGGTCACCTTCCGGCGGCCGAAGTGGGAGATGAGGTCGCCCGGCTTGAGACCGGCCTCGGCGGCGGGGGAGTTCTCGACGACCTCCTCCACCTCGACCATGCCCGAGTCGGACGCCTTCATGCGGAGCCCGAGGTAGGTGCCGTTCGGGTTCGCCGGCGGGTCGGCGTTCGCCGCGTCGCCGCCGCCCTGCTTCGCGAGGGCGATCTCGAGATCGACGGTCTCCTCGCCGCGGCGGACCTTGACCTTGATCTTCTCGCCCGCGGGGATCGTGCCGACGATCCCGTGGAAGCGGGACGCGTGCGGCACGGGGCGGCCGTCGGCCTCGACGATGATGTCGCCCTTCTTGAAGCCGGCGGCCTCGGCGTCGCGCGAGACCTCGCCCACGACCGCGCCGCCCGAGCCCTCGCGAGGGTTCGAGACGCGGAGGCCGGAGACGTAGCCGTGGTGGACGACGCCGTCCTTCTTGAACGACTCCATGAAGCGGACGATCTGGTTCGCGGGGATCGCGTAGCCGACGCCGGTGTTGATCTTGACGCCGTTCCTCACCGCGATCCGGCCGTTGATCCCCATGAGCTCGCCCTGCTTGTTGATGAGCGGGCCGCCCGAGTTGCCGGGGTTTATCGGGGCGTCGGTCTGGATCGCATCCGAGTAGGCGCCCTGGTTCCGGTGGACGGCGGAGACGACGCCCTGGGTGACGGTGGGCGTCGAGTCCTTCGCGTAGCCGAAGGGGTTGCCGAGGGCGAGCGAGTAGTCGCCGACCTTGACCGAGTCCGAGTCTCCGATCGGGACGTAGGTGAAGTCCTTCCCCTCGAGCTTGAGGAGAGTGATGTCGCCCGTCGCGTCGTGACCGATCACCTTCGCGTCGAGGATCCCGCGGCCGGCGATCTTGACCCGCCACGTCTGGCCGACGGGCTTGGACCCGGCGACGTGGTGGTTCGTGAGCATGTAGCCGTCGGGCGTGACGACGACGCCCGAGCCGCCGCCGATGACGACGTAGGCGGGCGACACCTTGGCGACGAGCGTCGTGATCGACTTCTCGAGCTCCTTCGCCTTCTCGATCGCGCGTGCCTCCTCCGCGGGGAGCTTGTCGTCCGCGAAGACCGGAGCGCCGAGAGAGACGGCGAACGCGAGAGCGAGAGTCAGCAGGGTCTTCTTCATGGTCCTACTCCTCGTTCTCCGGACGCTCGCCGAGCTCGAGCGTGAAGTCCTTCTCACCCATGTCGCCACGCTCGATCGTGACGATCACCTTCTCGCCGACCTCGAGCTTCTCGATGCAGTCGCGGAGCTGCTCGAAGTCCTTCACCTCGACGCCGTTGAAGATCTTGATGATGTCGCCGTCCTTGATGCCGGCCTTCTTGGCGGCGCCTTCCATGAGGACCTCGCCGCGACGCGCGAGGTTGATCCGCACGCCGGCGCCGTCCTTCGGCTGCTCGAGCTTGGGGTCGAGCATGATCCCGAGGAAGGGGCTCTTCCGCCGCGGCGCGTGCTTGCCCGCGACGAGGTCGTCGAGGTGCTTCGCCACGCGCTCGGCCGGGGCCGCGAAGCCCACGCCCGAGTTGATCCCCTGATAAGCGCGGTCGGTGAGCTTGCTCGCGATCCCGAGGAGCTTCCCGTCGAGGTCCACGACCGCGCCGCCCACGTTGCCGTAGTTCATGCGCGTCGAGACCTGGATCGCGTCGCCCTTGAAGCGGCCGACCGCGGAGAGGTTCCCGACCGTCACGATCGGCGAGTTGCGCTCGCCGCCGCGGCCGACGAGGACCGCGAACTGGCCGACGCGCTTCTCCTTCGCGACCTCGATCGCCTTGACGCCGGAGAGCGGCTTCTCGGTGACGAGGACCGCGACGTCCATGTTCTCGTCGGTGCCCTTGAGCTTCGCTTCGACCTTGTCGCCCGAGGGGAGGTGGATCGCGAAGGACTTCCCTTCCTTCACGTTCCAGAGCGACGTGATGATCACGGTCTCCTGCTCGTTCGAGCGCACGACGACCGCGGAGCACGGGCCGGCGGGCCGCTCGAAGTAACGCTGGTCGAAGACGCGCCCGCCGCCGATCCCGAGGGAGAGCTTCTCGGTCCGGGTCAGCGTGCGCGACGCCTTCTCGTCGCGGGTCACCTCGAGGGCGACCACGGAACGCTCCGCGCGCTCGGCGACCCGCGGCAGCGCCGCGTCGAGCGCGCCGAGCCCGTCGGAGAGCTCGTCCCCGTACGCGGCCGCCGCTCCGAGGCTGCCCGCGAGACCAGCCAGGACGAGCACCGCGGTGCTGTTGATCGCGAGGAATCGCATCTTGCTACTCCGTCCTCTCGCCCAGGGTGACCTCGGTCTGGCGCGCGAAGCCGTCGCGCTCGAGGCGGATCTGGACCTTGTCGCCCGCGTAGCGCGAGCGCATGGCGTCCTCGAAGTCCTTGATCGTCGTCATCTTCTTGTCGCCGATCGCGACGATCACGTCGCCGGGCTTGATGCCCATCTTCTCGGCCGGGCTGTTCGCCATGACGTCGTCGACCTTGAGCGGCCCCTTGCCGTCCGCGTCGATGAGCGCGACGCCGAGGAAGCCCGGCTTCTTGTGCTCGGGCTTCGCCGGCTCGGCCGGCTCGGCGGGCTTCGCGGCGACCGGCGGCGCGGGGCGGTCGCTCGCGCGGCGCCCGAGCGTCACCTGGACGTCGCGGTCCCAGCCGTCGCGCGAGACGCGGAGCGCGAGCTTCTGGCCCGGCTTCGTCGCCTTGAGGAAGTCCTGGAACGCCGTGTACTCCTTGATCGCCGTGCCGTCGGCGCCGACGACGATGTCGCCCTTCTTCAAGCCCGCCTTGGCGGCCGGCGAGTCGGCGACGACGCCGTCCACGTAGGCGCCAGCGCCCTCGGGGTTCGCCTTGAGGTAGGCGCCGAGGAAGCCGCGCTCGCCCGAGGGCTCGCCCTTCGGGGGCTCGGGCTTCTTCTCGGCGTGAGCGGCCGAGCCCTCGCGGCGGCCGAGCGTCACCTTGACCTCCTTCTCCCACTCGTCGCGGGAGAGCTTGATCGTGGCGTGATCGCCGGGGCCGGCCTTGACGAGCTTCTCGATGAGGACGTGCGAGTTCGGCGTCTTGTCGCCGTTCCACGAGGTGATGAGGTCGCCGCGACGGATCCCCGCCTTCTCGGCGGGGCTGTCGGGCGCGACCTCCTCGACGTACGCCCCGCGCGACGCGGAGGTCTCGTCCTCGAGGTAGATCCCGAGGTAACCACCGTCCGCCGCCAGCGCGCGTCCGGCGCCGGCGAGCGTGAGGGCGACAGCGATGATCGCGACCTTGATTCCGGACCTGATCATGATCTTCCTCACCTGTCCTTCGGGCGTTCGCCGAGGGTCACGACGACGGTCTTGTGGAAGCCGTCCTCGTTCTCGAGCTTGAGCGAGAGCTTGTCGCCGACCTTCTTCGAGCCGATGAGCTTGTCGAGCGCGTCGAGCGAGAGCTTTTCATCATCGCCCACGGCGATGATCGCGTAGCCCTTCTTGATCTTCGCGTGGTCCGCGGGGCTGCCCGAGGCGATGTCCGTCACGAAGATCTTGCCGCCGCGCTCCTCGACCTCGAAGCCGACCCAGGGCTTCTTCGCCGTCGGCTGCTCCGGCGGGTCCGCGTGCGGGTTCGGCTGCTGGTCGAGGTTCGCGGGCCGCTCGCCGAGCGTGACCGTGACGTCCTTCGACTTGCCGTCGCGCGAGATCTTGAGCTTCACCGAGTCGCCCGCGTGGTGCTTGCGGATCAGGTCGGTGAAGGCCTGCGGGTCGTCGACCTTCTTGCCCTCGAACTCGATGATGAAGTCGCCGACCTTGATGCCGGCCTTCGCCGCGGGCGAGTCCTCGAGCACGAGGTCCACCTCGAGGCCCTTGGCATCTTCGTCGTCCGAGGTCTTCGAGCGGATGCCCATGAAGCCGGGCTTGTCGGACTTCTTCGGCGCCTCGGCCGTCGGGGCGTCCTTCGTGCCGAGCGTCACCGTGATCGTCTTGTGGAAGCCCTCGGAGTTCTCGACCGCGATCTTGAGCTTGTCGCCGGGCGACTTCCTGGCGACGGCCTCGACCATCTCCGACTTCTTGGAGATCGCCTTGCCGTCGATCGAGATGATCTTCACGCCGACGACGAGCTTCGCCTTCGCCGCCGGGCCGTCCTCGACGACCGTCTTCACGTAGACGCCGTCGTCCTTCTCGTCGACCGTGATCCCGAGGTAGGGCTTGCCGTCGGCGCGAGCGCCGGCGTTGTTCTCGGTCGTCGCCGCGACGGGCGTCGTCACGGTCGTCGTCGCCGCCTCGGGCTTCGCGGCGCCGAGCGTGACGTGGAGCGAGAGCTTCTTGCCGCCGCGGACGATGTTGAGCTCGACGGGCGAGCCCTGCGAGAGGAGCGTGAGCTCCTTCTCGATGTCGTAGGCCTCGACGATCTTGACGCCGTCGAGCGCGGCGAGCACGTCGCCGGCCTTGAGGCCCGCCTTCGCGGCGGGGCCGCCCTCCTCGACCTCGGCGACCTTGACGCCCTGGAGCGAGGGCTCCGTCGTCGTCGAGATCGAGAGACCGAGCCGCGGCGGCGCGGGCGCACGCCCGGCGCGGAGGTCGTCGAGGATCGGCTTCACATCATCGATCGGCACCGCGACGCCGAGCCACCGCTTCGGCGACACGGGCTCGATCACGATCCCGACGACCTTGCCGTCGAGGTCGCAGAGCGGACCGCCGTAGCTGCCCGGGTTGACCGCCGCGTCGGTCTCGATCGCGACGCCCTTGTAGCCGTCCGCATCGCGGAGGCGGCCGATCGAGCTCACGACGCCGAGCGAGTACGCCGCCTGGCCGTCGATCTGCATGCTGTTGTAAGCGTTGCCGAGCGTCGCGACGACGCGCCCGCGCTTCAGGCCCGACGAGCTCCCGAGCTTGAGCGTCGGGAGCTTGCTCGTGCCGAGGAGCTTGTTGATCTTCTCGAGGTCCTCGACCTGGAGGAGCGCCGAGCGCGTGCGCGGGTCGCGGCCGATCACCTTCGCCATCGCGCGGTGGTGGCCCTTGAACATCACCTCGACCCGGCCCGAGGCCGGGACGAGCGTGCTCGCGGTGAGGATCCGTCCCTCCTCGTCGATCACGAAGCCGGCGCCCCCGGCCTGCGAGTCGTTCAACTCGGCCGCGGTCGGCGCGCGGTTGAGCCGCGCCCGGCCGAGCCCGACGACCGCCGCGCCGGTCTCGCGCGCGAGCTTCTCGGAGCGCCCCTGGAGCGGACCGAGCCCATCCTGCGCCCTGGCCATCTCCGCGCCGGCGACGACGACGACGAGCGCGAACACGATGGCCAGAAGCCTCGACGTGAGCTTCATGCAGGTTCTCCCGTGAAGGTTTGTGGAAGGCGGGATTCTACCCCGCATCTTCACGGCGATGGTTACGAGGCGAACGCGCGATGTGTTGGCGGTCTTCCGACTTGGGTTTACTTGCCCGCCGTTATTTGCCCTGGCCGCCGGGGCCCGTCGCGGTGCGGTTCGGGATGCGGACGACGGGCGTCGTGCCCTTCGAGAGGAACAGGAGCGCGAAGGCCGTATCCGGGACCGGGCCGCTCGTGCCGGTCATGCCCGCGTCCCAGCTGCCGTCGCCCTTCTGGGCGCGGAGGAACATGGCGGTCCCGTCCTTGTACCAGTCGTGGTCGCCGAACTTCGGGATGAGGCCGATCATGCCGCCGCGCTCGAGGCCGTACATGTAGTAGTAGTGGTGGCCGTTCGAGCCGGGGTTCCTGTCGACCGAGTAGTTCGTCGCGATCCAGGCCGCCGCGTCGCGGAGCGCCTTGTTGATCGGGCCCTTGAGCGACTTCTCGTAGACCGGCGTCCCGTCGAGCTGCGCCTTGCAGACGAGGAGCGCCGCGAGGCCCGAGGTCGTCATCGAGCCGGTGACCTTCTTCTGCCACTCCTGCGGCCCGCCCCCGGCCGTCTTCGGGCCCTGGGTCGTGCCGTTGTCCTGCTTCGGCTCGTGCATGTAGGGCCAGCCGCGCGACTTCATCTTCGGGAGCTTCTCGTTCGTCTTGTAGATCTTGTCGGAAGCCTCGCGCTCGACGGTGCCACGCTCGTCGGCCTCGGTGTGGCCGACGCCGTTCACGTCGCCTTCCTTCTTCCCCTTGAAGTCGGCCTCGATCTTCCGGATCTTGTCCTTCATGTCCTTCTCGATCTTCTTCAGCTCCTTGTAGGACAGATCGGCGCCGGGGACCGGGAAGGGGTTGACCTCGGGGCCGTCGTCTTCCTGGCCCTCGAGGAAGTAGTTGGCGGACTTGAGGAACACCTCGGTGTCCACCTTGATGCCGAGACGCTCGGCCGCATCGAGGCCGAGGAGCGCGTACTGCGGGTGCGAGGCGTCGTTCCTCATGACCGGCGCGCCCGGCTGCGGCCGGCCGCCCTGGAGGTAGCGCCACGAGCCCTGGGGCTCCTGCGCCTTGACGATCAGGTCCACGCAGCGCTGAGCGAGGTCGAGGTCCACCGCGGGCGGCTTGACCTTCTTCGGCTCGGCGATCTTCTTCTTCTCGTGCGTGCCCTGGCCCTGCTCCTCCTGCTCGATGAGGGGGGCCTCCCAGTTGTACCGCGCGTCGAGCGCGAGGAGGATGCAGCCCGCGGAGTAGATCTGGTCCACGGGCGCCGTGCGCATGAAGGCGAAGCCCTTCTCGATCGAGGCGTCCTTCGGCTCGACGCCCGCCTTGAGCATGGCGTAGCAGCAGAGCGCGGTGCAGCCGCCCTTCAGGTGCGGCAGGCCGAGCTTGAAGGGCGCGTCGACGTAGTCCCAGCTGCCGTCGGCTGCCTGGCCCTTCTTCAGCCACTCGATGCCCGCCGCGAGCGCCTTGGTGCGCTTCTTGGCGAGCTCGTCCTGGTCGTCGGCGTGCGTGGGCGCGAAGCGCACGCCCGAGCCGATGAGGAGGAGCGCGAGGAGACCGATGACGAAGCGACGCATGCGGACCGCCCTTCTTGCCGGTACTTTCTACGGGACATCGAGCGCGCAGGGAAGATGACCCCGGGCGATTTTACCCACGCGTGACGGACGTCCGAAGCCCTAAATCTCCGGCCTGCTAGGAGACAGGGTTGGCGGCCTCGGTGAGGAGCGAGCTCAAGGTCGACGTGATGGTCGCCTTCGGGACCTCGATCGCCTTGACCGCGAAGCGGAAGTTCCCCTGCTTCAGGCGGAAGAGCGCGACCGCGGCCGACGGTCCGAGCGAGACCTTGAACTCGGCGTGGACGGGCTGACCGTCCCGGAAGAGGATGATCCCGCGGTCGCCGCCCGCGATCACGGTGAGCTCTCCCGTCTTGCGGAGCGCCTCGATGAAGCGGGCGACGTCCGGGATCGGCATGTCGGCCAGCTCGCCCGCGAGAGACCCGGGCTTGATCACGTCCGTCTCGTCGAGCGCGCGGAGACGATGCCCGCCCGTCGAGGCGCGGTAGACGACCATGAAGGGGCCGATCCCGATCCGGTCCCCGTCGGCGAGCCGGCGGCGCTTGATCGCCTTGCCGTTGACGAAGGTGCCGTTGATCGAGTTCTTGTCGATGAGGACGTAGGCGCCCGCGTTCTGGTCGAAGCGCACCTCGGCGTGGTGCCGCGAGACCTGGGAGAGAGGGAAGATGACCTCGTTGTCCTCGCCGCGGCCGATCCGGATCGTCTGGTTGCGCGCGAGCGCGACCGGTTCGCCGAGGACCTGCGTCACGAGGTAGTGCGGCATGTGCGGGCCGCCCGGCGCCGGTGCCGGCTCGGAGGGCGGCTTGGCACGGGCCGCGATCGCCGCCTGCTGAGCCTGGGCTGCCGCGTTCGGGTCCTCGTTGACCGTGGTGTCCGAGAGGGACGACTTCGCGGGAGCCTCGGAGGCCGCCGCCGCGCCATCGAAGTCGAGCGCGTTCGCGAACTGGGCGAGCTCGTTCTTGTCGATCGGCTTGCGCCCCTTGGCCGCCTCGTTCGCGCTCTTGACCGCGTCGGAGACTTCCGGGGCCGAGCCGTCGGTCGGAGCAGCCGGCGTCGCCGCGGGCGGCGGGAGGTTCGGCTCGGTGGGCGGCACCGGCACCTGGGCCGCGGGGAGCTGCCCCGTCGGCGGACGTCGCCTCGGCTCGAGGAGCGGGCTGTTGGGCACCGGCGGCTCGATCGGAGCCTTGCCTCGCCCGGGGAGCGAGTGGCTACCCGACCCGAGGTTCGTCTTGCCGCCGAGAGCGGTGGTCTCGCCCGATCGGGGCCGCGGACGCGCGCTCGGCGTCATGGGCGCGATCTCGGAGGGGTCGCCCGAGGAGCCGCGACCGGCTCGGCGCTGGGGTTGGTACGCCTCTGCCTCCGCGGCCATGGAGCGGCGCGTGGGGCGCGGCGCGCCCGACTCGTCGGGCGAGCCGGGGTCCGGGGCGGCGACGGCCGGAGGCGTGTAGTCGTCCTTCCACAGGTCCACGGCGGGACGCGCGCGCTTCTCGGTCGGCGCCTCGCTGAACTTGGGACCGTCCTTCACCACCTCGCGCTCGAGCGATGCGTTGCAGTTGTAACAGCGCGACCGATCGGCAGGAGAGTCACGACCACACGCCGGACAGGTTCGGATGTTCACCGGTGAATCCTGTTGGACACTGTAGCACCCGTGAGGCCCCGTCTCCACAGAGGTTGGCGCGTCGGCCCCCCCCTGCCCCCCGCTTCGCGGGGGGGGCAGGGGGGAGGCGCCGGTGCCGCCGGTGCCTTGACCTCGGGTGCGACCAGCTCGGGGCGCTGCTTGCGTTCGGGGTCCCAGAGAAGCTCGAGCGGCAGCTCGCAGACGAAGCGCGAGACGGGGCGCCGGGCGGCTGCTCGCTGCCCACGGACGCTCGCGTACGTGAGGACGAGCTGCTTCTTCGCGCGCGTGAAGGCGACGTAGGCGAGACGCCTCTCCTCCTCGACCTGGCCCTCATCGAGCGCGCGCTCGTGGGGGAACAGGCCGTCCTCGAGCCCGACGCAGAGGACGACGTCGAACTCGAGGCCCTTCGCCGCGTGGATCGTCGTGAGGGTCACGCGCTCCCGTGAGTCGTCCTTGTCGTCCTGCGCGTCGCGGAGCGCGAGCCCCTCGAGGAACCCGCGCGCCCCCGCGCCCTCCCCCGCTCGACGATCCGCCTCGCTCGCCGCCTCGACGAGAGCGCGGAGGTTGTCGCACCGCTCCCGGCCCTTCTCGTCCGTCGCGAGGAGGTGACCCTCGAAGTTCGTCTTCTCGATGGTCGTCTTCACGAGCGACTCGACCGACCCGCCCGCACCGCGCTCGAGCTCGCGCGCGAGGCTGCCGAAACCCTCGAGCGCCGTCCTCGCGTGCGGCGAGAGGCCCTGGATCTCGCCTGCGCGCTCGCAGGACTCGACGAGCGTGACGGCGTGGGCGCGCTGGAACTCGTGGAGCTTCTCGAACGTGCGCGCCCCGAGCCCCCGCGGCGGAGTCTTGAGCGCGCGGAGCGCGGCGAGGTCGTCGCGCGGGTTCGCCGCGAGGCGGAGGTAGGAGAGCGCGTCCTTCACCTCGCGCCGCTCGAAGAACGAGGGCGAGCCGACCGTCGCGAAAGGGACGCCCTTCTTGAGGAGCGCGTCCTCGTAGCGGCGCGAGAGCGCGTTCGCGCGATAGATCACGGCGATCTCGCCCGGGCTCGTCCCGAGCTGGATCGCCTGCTGCACGCGGTTCGCGACCCACGCGGCCTCGTACTCCTCGTCGAGTCCGCGGTAGACCTCGATCGGGGTGCCCTCTCCCGCCGTCGGGAGGAGCTGCTTGTCCTTGCGCTCTTTGTTGAGAGCGATGAGCGCGTTCGAGGCCTTCAAGATCGTGGCCGTCGAGCGGTAGTTCTTCTCGAGGCGGATCACCTTGGCCGACGGGTAGTCCTCCTCGAAGCGGAGGATGTTGCGCATGTCCGCCCCTCGCCAGCCGTAGATCGACTGGTCGGGGTCGCCGACGACGACGATGTTCTTCGAGTCGCCCGCGAGGAGCCGCGCGAGCCGGTACTGCGCGTGGTTCGTGTCCTGGTACTCGTCGATCGACACGTAGCGGAGGCGCATGTTGAGGTCGCGGCGGATCTCGGGCCGCGACTCGAGGAGGAGGACGACCGAGGCGACCAGGTCGTCGAAGTCGAACGCGTTCCGCTCCTTCGCCCGCTGCCGGTAGACGGGGAGCATCTTGACGACGGCCTTCTCGGCCGGGGAGTCGGCGCTCGCCGCGAAGGCCGCGTCGTCGAGCCGCTCCTTCGCCCGGCCGATCACGTGCGCGAGGAGCGGCGGGCGGAGCTTCTCGATGTCGATCCGCGCCGCGATCGCGCACTCGCGCACGAGGGCGAGCTGGTCGTCCTCGTCGAGGATCGAGAAGTCCGCTCCGAAGCCGAGAAGAGGCGCGTGCTCGCGGAGGAGCCGCACGGCGAAGGAGTGGAACGTGGAGACGAACGGACCGCGAGGAGCAGGGCGGCGGCCCTTCGTCGCGCGAGCCGGAGCACGGAGCGGGGGGAGGAGCTCCTCCACGCGTTCGCGCATCTCGCCCGCGGCCTTGTTCGTGAAGGTGATGGCCAGGATCGAGTCGCGCGCCACGCCGGACTGCACGAGCTGAGCGATGCGCCGCGTGACGACGCGCGTCTTGCCCGAGCCGGCGCCGGCGACGATGAGGAGCGGCCCATCCTTGTGGAGGACCGCGGACTTCTGCTCGGGGGTGAGTCCCTGGAGGAGATCCATGATGGAAACTGTTTCTACCGCGCCCTACCGACACCCATCCTCTGTCACCGCATCGTCTTTTCTCTCAGCGCGATGGACGGTTTTTGTTGACCTGTCGGATGTCGTCCATAAAATGGCGCGCATGTCGACTTCAAGCGCACGCCTTCCGATCCACAAGATCCTCGTCGAGTGCTCCTGCGGCAAGAAGTACCGCGTCCCTGCGGCGAAGCAGGGGAAGAAGATCACTTGCAAGAAGTGCGGGGACAAGGTCCGCGTCCCGCGCGAGGCGGCCGTCTCCGATCGCTCGCGCGGCAACATCCTCGCCGAGCTCGGGATCGACCCCGTCGCGGCGCAGGAGGCCTACAAGGCCGAGGTCGCTCGCCGCGAGGCGAAGAAGACTTACCACTGCACGCGCTGCGAGGGCGCGATCGGCCCGGACGAGATCAAGGGCGCCTACGTCAAGGGCGAGCTCGTCTGCCCCGGCTGCCGCGCCTCGGACGAGGTCGAGGACCGCAAGAACGAGCGGGCCAAGGCCGCGCAGAAGGAAGCCGCCAAGGCGATCGTCACCGACTACCGCAGCCCCGAGAAGGCCCGGCGCGCGGCCCTCGGCTATGGCCTCCTGTTCTTCGTCGGGATCGCGGGGCCCTTGCTCACGCTCTCGTCGATGCGCTTCGGCGCCATCGCGATCGCGCTCGTCGTCGCGCTCATCGGCGCGGCGACCGTCTATCGCCACAGGGCGTAGTCTCTCGGCGCGATTCGCCTGAAGACGAGAAGACGCCGGTCACCTCTCGGTGGCCGGCGTCTCTCGCTTCAGAGCTCGTGGACGACTCAGAACTCGCCGTCCTTCTTCTCGGACTTCTTCTCGTCCTTCTTCTCCTCGGGCTTCTTCTCCTCGGTCTTCTTCTCCGACTTGCCGTCGAGGAGGTCGTACTTCAGGACGAGCTTGAACTTCTGGAGGATCTTCATCTTCATGCCGCCCTTGGGGGCGTCTTCTTCCTCCTCGTCCTCGCCCTTCTTCTTGTCGTCCTTCTTCTTCTTGTCGTCCTTCTTCGGGGCGTCCTCGTCCTCGTCCTCGTCGCCGCCGCCGCCCATTCCACCGCCGCCGCGGCCGCCGGGCATGTTCGCGGACATCTCGTTCGTGACCGTCGCGATGAGCTCGTCGCTCACGACACGGCCGCTCTCGCGCGAGATCGTCGAGGTCCCCTCGTAGCCCGGATCCTTGATCTTGGGCTTGCCGAGCTGGGCCATCATCGGGTTGCCGCCCGCGGGGTTCTTCGCCGGCTTGAGCTCGGGCTTGCCCGCCGTGTGCGCGAGCTTGTCGCCCTTCGGCGTGATCTTGCGCTTGAACTCCATGGTGCCGACGCTCGGGATCTGGATCTTCGTCGGGATCTCCCAGGACTCGCCGGCCTCGCCGGACGGGAACACGTGGCAGTGGAGGTCGAGCGTCTGGTGGAGCACCTCGGGGTCGAGGAGCGGGAACGCCGCGCCCGCGGCGCCGCCCGCCATGCCGCCCATGGGGCCGAGCTTGGCGGTCGCCTTCTGGCCGATCTCCTCGACGCCGGTGAGGTCGGAGATCGTGCCGTCGCGCGCGATCTTGAAGGAGAACTTCGAGCCGACGACATCCTTGAGACCGTCGAAGGCGTCCTTGGGGATCGACATCCCCATGCCGCCCATGCCGCCGCGGCCGCCGCCCTCGTCCTCGTCGTCGTCCTCTTCCTTCTTCTTCTTGTCGTCCTTCTTGTCTTCCTTCTTCTTGTCGCTGTCGAAGGCGACCTTGCCGCCGCCACCGAGCATGGCCGGGAGCTCGACCTCGATCTGGATCCGGTCGAGCGTCGCCTCGATCGAGGCTCCCGCGTCGGTGACTTCCTTGGTCTCCTGGGTGAGCTCGAGACGAGCGTTCTGGTGGATGTTCTGCGCCATCCCCATGATCTCGAACTTCATCTCGAGGTTGTAGGTCACGCCGTAGCGGACCTTCTCACCCTTCGTGAACTTCCAGCCCAGGCCTTCCTTGGTGTCTCCCGCGATGGCCGGCGCGAGCGCGAGCGTCGCGATGAGCGAGGCGAGGACGAGCGGTCTCCGCATGCGTGTCTTCCCTTTCGAGCGGCGTAGGATATCAGTACGCAGAAAGGACACATCGCGTTTGAAGATCTACCTCGTCCGCCACGGAGTCGCGGAGGAGCGCGGCGGCAAGAAGCCCGATGAGGACCGAGCGCTGACGCGGGAGGGGAAGCGCCGCACCAGGAAGGCGATGCGCGGCTTCGCGAAACTGCGAGAGGGCACCCCCCTGATCCTCTCGAGCCCCCTCGTCCGCGCCTGGCAGACGGCCATCATCTTGTCGCGCGTCCTCGATGCGGACGCGCCCCGCGTCGAGACGGCGCTCGCTCCCGGAGGCGACCTCGACGCGGTGCTGGACCGGCTGCGCCGCGAGGAGCGCGAGAGCATCGCCCTCGTCGGACACGAGCCGGACCTCTCCTCGCTCTCGGCGCGGCTCGGCGCGAAGGTTCTCCTGAAGAAGGCCGCGATCGCGCGCCTCGACGGCGAGCCCGCGCGCGACGGAGCCCGTCTCGTGTGGCTCCTCCAGCCCTATCTCCTCCGCCGCATGACACGTTAAGATCCGGCCCGCGTGACGGCCGCGCTCCGAGTCCTCAACGGCTACCTCAAGGGCCGGGTCATCATCCTCCCGGACGACCGCTCCTTCGTGCTCGGGAGCTCGCTCGAGGCCGACCTCACGATCTTCGGCACCGGAATCCAGGACCGCCACGCGACCTTCGAGCCCACCGACGACGGACAGCACAAGCTCGTGCCGACCGGCCCCGAGTCGCCCTTGCACGTGGACGGCGAGGAGATCGAGGAAGAAGGCCACGAGCTCCTCGACGGGGAGACGATCCTCCTCGGCAAGCACAAGCTCCGTTACCTCCCTCTCCTCTCCCAGAGCGCGATCAAGACCTCGAACGAGTTCTCGATGGACGAGGAGTCGGGCGAGACCGTCGCCGCCGACGCGAAGTGCATGACCTGCGGCGACACGCTCGGCCCCGACCCCGACGCCGTCGGGCGCGCCGAGGTGGCGAGCCTCCACGCGCTCAACTTCGTCGACGGCACGGTCTGCCCGCGCTGCGTCGACCGCCGCCTCATGATGCAGCGGGACCTCGGCGAGTTCCGCATCATCCGCAAGACCGCCTCGAACGAGCTCGAGGTCACCTACCTCGGGATCGAGATCAAGACCGGCCGCCGCGTCGGCCTCCGGATCCTCAAGGCCGAGCGCTGCGGCGACGAGGCGATCGTGCGCCGCTTCCTGGCCCGCGCCCTCGTCGGCTATGCCCTCGGCCACCCGAACTTCGTCGAGGTCATCTCCGTCTCCGCTACCAAGGGGATCACCTTCGTCGTCATGGAGCACGTCGAGCACGCCCAGAAGCTCGAGCGGATCATCCGCGACAAGGCCCCGGTCTCGACCCAGCGCGCGCTCCTCATCGTGAACCAGCTCGCGGAGATCCTCCGCTTCGCGCGCGAGCGCGGCGTCGTCGTCGCGAAGCGCAAGAAGACCGGCATCCTCGTCGGCAAGACCGGCTGGGTGAAGGCCCTCTCCTTCGACCTCACGAAGGAGGTCGAGGAGCGGATCGCCGAGAGCCCCGCCTACCAGAACCTCGCGAAGGGCGGCACCAAGCACCCCTACACCGCTCCGCGCCCCGAGCCCGAGTCGCTCCTCCGTCTCGCACCCGAGCGCGCCGAGATCCTCGGACTCGCCCGGATCTTCTTCCAGCTCCTCTCGGGCGTCGACTACGACCCCCGGATCTGCGTCAAGGCCCTCGAGCGCGCCCTCGACCGCGGCGAGGACGCTCCCCTCGGTGCCCCGCCCCCTAAGGAGCGCAAGGCCCGCCTCGCCGCCCCCGCCTCGCTCGACCACGTCGCGCGCCCGGTCCTCATCGTCCTCTCCCAGCTCCTCGCCGCGCCCGCGGACCCCTTCGCTCTCTCGACTCTCGAGAGCGTCGCCGTCGCGACCAAGGCCGCTTACCTCGGACTCACTGCTCAGCCACGCTGAGGCTCGGTCTCTCTGCGACACACCTCAGCTTCTGGGTCTCATCGGCGTGCGCCCTGCGCACTCGCACCGGTCGTGCTGCAGTCAGGCCACTCCATCTCCCCGTCTCGTTCTCCTCGCTCTCGACGCGCCCCCGCCGCGGCCCACACCTCTGTTGCGGCAGGCGTCGGGATATCCCGACGCCTGCGGCACGGAGGGTGCACGGCCCCGCGCCGGAGGGAAGGCAAGGATGAGCGGAGGAGCTCAGGGATATGCGCTGTTTGAATACCCCCGGAGTCTCGCGTTCGAGTGCGCGAACTCCGAGGAGTTCGCCAGGCAATTCGGAACGGAGAAAGCCTGCGAGGAGTTCCTGAGACGTGGCCGCTGGCCGCGCGGATTCTCATGTCCGAAGTGCGCTGGACACGGCCGGTGGCTGGCGGAGAAGCGCGGCTACCAGTGCCATCGCTGCCGGAAGTTCTGCTCGCTGATCGCGGGCACGATCCTCCAGGGGACACGCAAGCCGCTGAAGAAATGGTTCGACGCGCTGTTCCTCGTCGTTCAGCGCGGGGTCAACGCGCGGACGCTGCAGAGAGAGATCGGCCTCACCTACAAGGTCGCGTGGATGTGGGGGCACAAGCTCCGCTCGTTGCTCGCCGCGCTCGCCGTCCCCGAGGACGTGAGGCCGCGCGAGAGGAAGCACGTCACTTACGAGGCGGAGAGAGAGCAAGGAGGTCCGACGCCACGGAGGCCGGACCCTCGCGTCCCGGGCCCGTGCGGGTGCAGCAGGCTCATCAAGCGAGACTGGTGCTGGATCGACAACAACGTGAAGGAGCCGTCGCGGTACGAACTGCCGACGCCGGTCGATTTCGCGAAACAGCGGCGGATCGCGATCTTCGCGCACTGGGAGCTGCTCGCGACGTATTGGGGCTCGGTCGGAGAGAAGCACCTGCGGGCCTACCTCGATGAGCTGGCGTTCCGCATGAACCGCGCGCGGCGGGCGATCGCCGAGAGCTTCCTCGAGGTCGTGCCGGGGCTCGCGACGGCGGAGCCGCTGCCCTACAAGGCGATCGTCGCGAAACCCGCGCTCGAGCCCGGCGACGAGCGGCGGATCACGATCTTCGTGCCGCCTACTTCTTTCGGGGCTGGAGCGCGATGAACAGCGCGAGAGCGACCCAGTAAGCCTGCGCGAGGGCGGCGACACCGACGAGCCCCTGGTCGAGTGCCTCGTGCGACGGCGGCGCGTCGGGGGTCGCCGGGCGGGAGAGGGCGAGGCCGTAGTGGACGGCCAGGAGGCCGAGGAGGAGCCACGCGATCTCGCGGTTCACGAGACGGCGGGAGAGGAGCTCGATGCCCATGGTCGCCGGGTCGCTCTTGTCGCTGGCTTCTCCCTGCGAACGCGCGAACGCGACGAGGAGGGAGCCCAGGACCGCGCCGCCGGCGGCGACGAGGCCGTTCAGCTGGGCGCCATCGACGCCGAGGAGGTGGCACCCCTGGCCGAAGGAGGCGAGGGCGGCCGCGGTGACGAGGCCGTGGCCGAAGACGTCGCCTATGGTGCGGCGCGCGCCGGGCTTGATCGAGAAGGAGCGGAGCTCGTAGGCGACGCAGTCGAAGACCGTGCTCGCGAGGATCAGGAAGATGCCGCCGCCGAGCAGCGCGCTCGCGGGGGCGACGCCGCCGCCCGTGAGGAGCGCGGCGCCGATGAGACCGATGAGGACGGAGATCGAGTTGAGGAGCGCGGGCGGCACGCCCATGGGGAGGAGCGCCTGCGTGAGCGGGCGCGCGAGACGGCGGACGACGAGGCGGTTGACGAGCGTGTCGTGCGGGCCGCCCGACGCGCGCTCGAGGAGGCGCTGACGGGCCTCGGAGAGACCCGTCTCGCTGTTGATCTCGCGCGCGATCGTACGGGGCTCGACCCAGGCGCCGAGGAGACCG